>JBILVT010000154.1:0-2853 GCA_044370275.1 Burkholderiaceae bacterium
AAATCAGGGTGTGCACATTGGCATCGGTGCCGTACTGCTCTCGATTGCCGTAAATGATGCTATCGCGCAGTTCATCCACAGTATTGGGCATCTCGATGGTGTAGCCCTGATCGCGCATCGCGCGCAGTACATTAAAAAGCGACTCAAATACCGAGAGATAAGCTGCAGTCCCGGTATTGCCTGCATTCGGCGGAAAGTTAAAGAGTACGATCGCAACACGACGCCTGGTCCGCTCTGCACGGCGCAATTCGATCAAGCGCAAAACACGTGCTGACAGCATGCGCGCACGCTCACCGCAGGTATGCATATCCTGGGCGTTTTGCGCGGCTGTAAAGGCGCAGTGATCCGCGCAGCCTTGGCAGACGGTTCCGGGCTGGCCCGCGCGGCCGCCAAAAACCATGGGAGCGGTAGCGCCATCTAATTCAGGGATGGCGACCATGATGGTGCTCTCAACGGGAAGCAGGCCGCGTTCCGATCCTCCCCACTGATCGAGTGATTGAAACTCAACCGGATGGGCTGCAAGATAGGGCACATCGAGTCTGGCAAGAATTTCCTCTGCTGCTTTTGCATCGTTGTAAGCAGGGCCACCGACCAAAGAAAAACCGGAGAGCGAAACGACCGCATCTACAGTCGGCTGGCTGTCTTCAATAAAAAACTGTTCAATTGCGGGCCGCGCATCTAAGCCGGCAGCAAAAGCGGGCACAACCTGCAGGCCACGCTCCTCCATCGCACGAATCACGCCATCGTAGTGGCCACTATTTCCCGACAGCAAATACGAGCGCAGCAGCAACAGCCCCACCCGGCCCTTGGCATCCGACTGGGCCACCATCTTTGGAAGATCCGCCCGACAATCGGACATACGGGACTTCATCTTCGGGTGATAAACACCGAGTTCAGGATACTCAATCGGAAGTGGGGGATCGTCTGCGCCACGCAATGCCTCACGGGGTCCGTTGGCATAGCGATTCACCAGGAATCGCACCATATTCAGCATGTTTTCCTCGGAGCCACCGAGCCAGTACTGAAGGGCCAAAAAATACGAACGCACATCCTGGGCAGTTCCGGGAATGAATCGCAGCAGTTTTGGCACACGACGCAGCATCTTCATCTGGGCTTGGCCGCCTGTTGAAGTCTTGTCTTTGTTGCCGCGCAGGCGTTTAAGTAAGGCCGTCAGGCCCGAGGCGGGCTTGCCCATATCAAACTTACCAATTCGTGTCAGACGCACTACCTCGGCTGCCGACATCGCGCAGACCATTGCGTCGCATTGCTCTCGCCGCGCCTGCAGCGCAGGAAGAATCGGCAGGAAATGCTCCTCGAGAAAGAGCATGGTCACCACTACAATATCGGCCTGCCCGATCTCTGCAATGCAATTACCTAACAACTGATCATCGTTAGCCCACTCGGAGGCCGCAAACATGGTGAGACGCAGGCTGGGCAGCTGCCGCATGAGCCGTGCGCGGGCACGTGCTGTCGCCGTCGCCAGGTGGGTATCCATCGTGACAATCACCACCCGAATGGGGCAGACCAAGGCAGTTTCGCCCGATGACTTAGCGGCTGAAATGGGCTTTGGCATCGTAGAGGGTTTCCACGGTAATCGGATTAACGCCGCGCTCGACTGCAAATCGCTCAGTATTACGTCGGGCCTTACCGCGAACAAAAAACGGGATCTTGTTGAGCTCTTGCAGTGCTTCAGCCGCCCAGGTCGATTCGGCAGCGCGCGATCCGCTGGCTGCGCCTGCCGCGACTTCGGCAAGCTCAGGTACAAGGACTGCGCTCGCTGCTTGTGCTGGATCCTCGCGCACCGGCCGGGCAGTGGCCCGAGTCTGCGCCGCAGTAGCTGCGGGGGCAGCGTGTCCTAGGTGCGAAGGCGCGGCACCATCATGGAATTCAAAGTCCTCGCGGAACATATGAATCAGATGCTCTTCCAGGCCCATCATCAGCGGATGGATCCAGGTATCGAACATCACATTGGCGCCCTCAAAACCCATCTGGGGTGAATAGCGGGCAGGAAAATCTTGAACATGAATCGGAGCCGAAATCACGGCACAGGGAATCGATAGCCGTTTGGCGATATGACGCTCCATCTGGGAGCCCAGGACCAGCTCAGGCTGCAATTCCATAATCTGCTGCTCGACCTCGAGATAGTCATCGGTAATCAGAGGCTCAACGCCATAACGCTTTGCAGCCTCACGAATCTCGCGGGCGAATTCGCGGCTATAGGTGCCCAGTCCGACCACCGCAAAGCCCATTTCCTCTGCCGCAATTCGGGCGGCAGCGACTGCATGAGTCGCGTCTCCAAAAATGAAGACCCGTTTGCCCGTGAGATAAGTGGAATCAACGGAGCGGGCATACCAGCGGGCGCGTAAGGTCGCAGCGGCTGAGGCTGGCGGATCAATATGCGCCAAGTCACAGGCCTCACGAATGAATTCATGCGTTGCATTGACACCGATCGGCACGGTGCGTGTGAACTTCATTCCGAACTCGCGCTCCAGCCAGGCTGCTGCCGTGCTGCCCGTCTCGGGATACAGCAAGACATTGAAATCAGCATTGATTAATGCCGCGAGGTCAGACGGCGTCGCATGTAAGGGCGCAACGATCGCGACATCAATTCCAATCTGATCCAGCAGCCGCGAGATCTCGGTGACATCATCGCGATGCCGAAAGCCCAGAGCAGTCGGGCCCAGAATATTGCAGCGGGGCCGCACTGAGGCGCGACGGGCTGGCTTTGCGTTACGGCACATCGCCCGCACCATTTGATAAAACGTTTCAGCAGCGCCCCAATTCTCTTTTCGCTGATACGACGGCAACTCCAATGGAATTACTGGAATCGGCAGATCCATCGAAGCGGCAAGG
>JBILVT010000155.1:0-2818 GCA_044370275.1 Burkholderiaceae bacterium
TACGCTTCCCGCCCAAACTGAAATCCGCCGCTGCCGGAGATCGGGTCAACAAAAAGGCCGAAAGAGGATCGGATTCCAAATGAAATCAGGCCGACCAAGCAGCCGCAGATCAGCATCATCCAGAGGGCAATGGTCATGGGGCTGTGCTTAGCGGGTTCAGCGACTGCAGGCATGGTGAATCACTTTAAAAGGCAAACATGAAGTATCCGGACTAAACCTGCTTTGGGCAAGCTGGCCTACAATTTGAAGCCATGAATCGGCCCACCTCTTTGCTGCTAAATGCTGCCCATGCACTGGATCACTTGGTGCTGCTGGTCTTTGCCTCTGCAGTGGCTGCCATTGCAATTGAATTCGGCATAGAGCGCTGGGAAGACCTGATGCCATACACCGCTGGCGCCTTCATCATGTTTGGCCTAGGTTCCATTCCCGCGGGCCGGCTTGGTGATCTCTGGGGCCGAAGGAAAATGATGCTGGTTTTTTTCTGGGGTATTGCTGCCTCTTGCGCTGCAGTGGCGCTCACCCAAAGTCCGATTCAGATTGCGATTGCACTCTCCGTTATGGGTGCGTTTTCTTCAATCTATCACCCAGTGGGCATTCCAATGCTGCTGAGTTCGACCAAAACACCGGGGCTCACCATTGGCGTAAATAATCTCGCAGGCAATATGGGCCTGGCGATTGCGGCCATCCTCACCGGATTTATGGTGAAGTATTTCGGCTGGCGCGCTGCGTTTTTACTGCCGGCTGTACTCTCTGCGGTGATGGGTCTGATGTTTGCGCGTCTTGCGCCAGAAGAGCTTCATGCGCCGGCAAAGAAAAAAGCGTCTGCCCATCCCATCCCACGCGCAATTGCGATTCGAGCCCTCACGGTAATTACGATTGCCTCGACTTCTGGATCGCTGCTTTTTAACTTCACCACCAATGGCAACACCGAGCTTTTTCGTGAGCGATTCATCGGCATCGTGAGTGATCCTGCAACCCTGGGCATGCTCGTGGCTTGTGTCTATGCAGTCGCTGCTTTTAGCCAAGTGATCGTTGGAATTTTGATTGATCGCATGGCCATGAAGCCACTTTTTCTTGGAATCGTGCTGTCGCAGATCGTGCTCTTTGTCTTGGCAGCCCAGTCTACCGGCTGGATGCTTTTTGTCTGCGCACTGGGCTTTATGGCAGCGATCTTTGGTGCAATTCCTTTTCTAGATGCCGTGGTGGTCCGCTATGTAGATGACCAGATGCGCAGTCGCGTAGCGGGCATCCGGCTTGCGGTCTCATTTGGGGTAAGTGGCATTGCGGTCTATCTGCTGGGGCCAATTGTCAAAGCCTCAAGCTTTGAAACACTCTTTATCGCCATGGCTGTCATCGCCTGCTGCACGGCCTTTACTGTCTCGTGGCTGCCCTCTGAGCGGGCCATCCGCGCTGCGACTGCCAAGCCGACATGAGCCATCAGCTCTATGCGGCGGGGTTAGAAAAGGGCCCTGCCAATTTCGCCGTTCAAAGCCCAATTCAGTTTATTGAGCGGGCGGCGATCGCTTACCCCAATAAACTGGCAGTGGTTCACGGGGAATTAAAGCGGACCTGGAGCCAAACCCACCAACGCTGCAAGCAGCTCGCTAGTGCCATTAAAAAGCTGGGGGTTCACAAATCCGAAACGGTGGCAGTAATGCTGCCCAACACACCCCCCATGGTCGAAGCCCACTTTGGGATTGCGATGGCCGGCGCCGTGCTGTGTGCGCTCAACACCCGGCAGGATGCCCGGGCCCTTGCTTACATGCTGGAGCATAGCGAAGCCAAGGTGCTGATCGTCGATCAGGAATTTGCACCGGTGATTGCCGCAGCACTTGAGATCCTGAAAGAAAAAGATAGCCGGGCACCGACTGTGATTGAGGTGGATGATTCCCTTTATACCGGACCAAGAAGCCGGCTGGGTAAGATTGAATACGAGGCATTTTTAGAGTCGGCGGATTCTAATTTCTCAATCCAATGGCCTGAGGATGAGTGGGATCCCATCTGCCTGAATTACACCTCGGGTACTACCGGAAACCCCAAAGGCGTTGTCTACTCGCACCGCGGCGCTTACACCAATGGAATTTCGAATGCGCTGGAGTGGGGCATGCAGCGGCACCCGATCTATCTCTGGGTCTTGCCGATGTTTCACTGTAATGGCTGGTGCTTTCCTTGGACGATTGCGGCAATGGCAGGCACCAATGTCTGCCTTCGTCGAATCGAAGCCCCGCCAATTTTTGATGCGATACGCAATCAAAAAGTCACCCATTACTGCGGGGCACCGATTGTTCAGAATATGCTGATTAATGCACCACAGAGCATGAAATCAGGAATTCATCACCGTGTGCAGACTATGGTAGGTGGCGCCGCGCCCCCGGCCGCCATGATTGAGGGCATGGAAAAAATGGGCTTTGAAATTCTGCATGCTTATGGTCTGACTGAGGTCTACGGCCCAGTTCTTATCAGCGTGCAACAAGATGAATGGGCCGGGCTCTCACTTGAAGCCCGGGCAGAGCTTAATTCCAGGCAGGGGATCTGCAAGCAGCTTGAGCAGGCGGTCGCTGTGCTGGATCCCGAGACCATGCAGCCCGTGCCTGCTGATGGCGAAACGATCGGCGAAATCATGATCCGAGGCAATGTGGTGATGCGTGGCTACTTGAAAAACCCTGAAGCAACTGCTGCTGCGTTAAAGGGTGGCTGGTTTCATTCGGGCGATCTTGCGGTGGTCTATCCCGATGGCTACATGAAAATCAAAGATCGCAGCAAGGACATCATCATCTCGGGTGGAGAGAACATCTCTTCCATCGAAGTCGAAGATGCC
>JBILVT010000074.1:0-9013 GCA_044370275.1 Burkholderiaceae bacterium
CATCGCAGCCGCAAAAAAAATGAATGTCACTGCCTTGCCTCCTGGCCCCCTTGCGGGGACACGCTTTCATCGCAATTCAGCCGGCGTGCTGTGCTGCGAGGGCCGGCCACTGACTGAAATTGCTCAAGCGTTTGGCACGCCGTGCTATGTCTATTCCGAGCAGACTCTGATTGAGGCGTATCAGCAATTCTCGGCAATTGCCGCAGAACAAAATACGCTCATCTGTTATGCACTGAAAGCAAATTCCAATCTTGCATTAATCACGCTGCTGGCTGCCCAGGGTGCAGGCTTTGACATTGTCTCCGCAGGCGAACTCCAGCGGGTGCTTGCGGCGGGAGGCCGGCCCGATCGAATCGTTTTTTCCGGGGTGGGGAAAACCGTATCGGAGATCTCGGCGGCTTTAGGTGCCAATATCAAATGCATCAACATTGAATCCGAAGCAGAACTTCATCGGGTTGCAGAGGTGGCAGCGGGACTGAAGCAGGTGGCGCCCATCTCACTGCGTGTCAACCCTGATATCGATGCGAAGACCCATCCTTATATCTCAACGGGTCTAAAAGAAAATAAATTCGGTATTTCGATGGATCAGGCCGAAGCGGTCTATCGGCAGGCTAAAGCAATGCCGTCTGTGCTGATCACCGGCATTGACTGCCATATTGGCTCACAGATCACGAGCCTATCGCCATTTCTACAGGCTATGGACCGCGTACTTGAGCTTGCCGATCGGCTAAGCGCAGCAGGCATTGAGATTCAACATCTCGATCTCGGAGGCGGCCTGGGTATTTGCTATGACAATGAGACACCGCCTACGCCTGCGGAGCTCCTGACGGCAGTTTTCGATCGGCTCGATCAATGGCAGCAGACACGCCGCAGTCCCCGGCCCGAGATCCTGTTCGAATTTGGCCGGGCGATTGTCGGCAATGCCAGTGTGCTGCTTACGCGCGTTGATATGTTAAAGCCGGGGCCACACAAGAATTTCGCGATCATCGATGCCGCTATGAATGACCTGATGCGGCCTGCTCTGTATGAGGCATGGCATGGCGTAGTCGCAGTCGCGCCCTCGGTCGCACAGGAGACCACCTGGGATCTGGTTGGGCCAATCTGCGAGAGTGGCGACTGGATTGCCCGAGATCGTCGGCTTGCACTTTCTACAGGGGATCTACTCGCAGTGCTCTCGGCAGGCGCCTACGGCATGAGCATGAGTTCGAACTACAACAGCCGCCCGAGGGCCGCTGAGGTATTGATCGATGCGCAGGGCCAGGCCCATCTGATTCGCCGCCGAGAGGAATTCACCGACCTTATCGCGGCCGAATCGATTCCGGACTATCTTCGAAAATAAATTCTTGATCCTAGAAGGATCAGGACAACGGCGCTTGCGATCGCAGGATCAATAAAGTTACTTTTGCCGGCCCGATGCAGAAAAAAATGCACGCACGCCAAAAGTGCAATTGCATAAATGGCGCGGTGTAGCCGCTTCCACCCGCGGCCCAAGCGTCGCATTGCGGCTGCATTTGAAGTCAAGGCCATTGGCAGCATCAGCCCAAAAGACAGCAGCCCTACAGTCACGAATGGCCGCTTCAATGCATCCCACGCTACGGCAGCCAAATCAAAATCATGCTCGAAGGCCCAGAACGCAAGCAAGTGAATGCAGGCGTAGCCGAACGCCCACAGGCCCAGCATTCTTCGCAAAGGAATCAGTTCAGGCCAGCGTAGCCACTGGCGAAACGGCGTTACACCGAGCGTGACCAGGAGCAGCGTGAGGCTCCAGAGGCCCGTTGCTCGAAGAATTGCCTCCTGCGGATTGGCCCCCAGCTGTTGGGCCGCTATCCGAAAGACAAGATCGACCAACGGCAGTGCGCAGAGCAGCCAGATCAGCTGCCATGCAGTTCGTGGCGACATCAATAGAAGGTTTTCAGATCCATGCCCGCATACATCGGGGCCACCAGATCCGCGTAACCATTAAAAAGCTCGGTCTTGCGTCGTGGGGCAAACAAGGCATCCGTGCCCAACACACGCTCCGTGGCCTGCGACCAGCGTGGATGGGCGACCTCAGGATTCACATTGGCATAAAAGCCATACTCTTTCGGCGCCGTGAGGGTCCAGAGTGTCGGCGGCTGTGCCTCAACAAACCGAATCCGTACGATCGACTTGCTGCTCTTAAAGCCATACTTCCACGGCACCATGAGTCGCAGTGGCGCACCATTTTGCTCGGGGAGCATCACGCCATACATGCCAAACGTCAGCAGCGAGAGCGGGTGCAGGGCCTCATCCATCCGCAGGCCCTCGCGATAAGGCCAGCGCAGGGCACGGTAAGACAGGCCAGGCATCTGTTTAGGATCTGCAAGGGTTGTGAATTCAATAAATTTTGCTGAGCCCAGCGGCTGGACCCGCCGAATCAACTCCGACAGCGAATAGCCCACCCAAGGAATCACCATTGACCAGCCCTCAACACAACGCAGGCGCGTGATGCGCTCCTCCATCGGCGCAAGCTTTCTTAATTCGTCAATATCGAATTCGCGGGGCCGTGCGACTAAGCCCTCAACAGCAACTTTCCATGGTGCAGTTTTCAGGCGGCCCGGAGCCCGCTCTGCGGGATCTTCCTTTTCAAGGCCGAATTCATAGAAATTGTTATAGGTGGACGCTTCTTCAAAAGGCACCGGCCGCTCAAGAATCGAGTAGCGGCTGGGCTTTGCTGCAAGGGGTGCATAGGCGGAGGCAGGCTTCGGTGTAGAGGCCTGCGCCAAGCCCGGGCCTGCTGCAGCCAACGCAGCGCCTGCGAGCACGAACGTGCGCCGGGCGTAAACCACCGACTCGGGCGTAATCTGGCCCGACAGATGATCGCCGCGGATTAAACGCTTTGCATCAGAGCGAGCCATAGGAATGCAATCCAGAGAGGAACATATTCACACCCAGAAATGCAAATCCAGTTATCAGCAAACCGATCAAGGACCAATAGGCAGCAACCTGGCCCCGCAGGCCCTTCATCATGCGTAAATGCAGCCAGGCGGCGTAATTCAGCCAGACGATAAGCGCCCAGGTCTCCTTTGGATCCCACTGCCAATAAGTTCCCCAGGCCTCCGCCGCCCAGAGCGCTCCGAGGATGGTAGCGACGGTGAAAAATGCAAAGCCCACTGCAATGGCCCGATACATCACATCGTCAAGCACCTCGAGCGCCGGAAGGGCCGCACCGATGCGTCGTCGCAGCGCAATCACGGCGCCAATGAAGGCTGCAGAAAATCCGAAATACAGCGCCCAGTAATCAGGCAGTCCCGAGCGACGAAAGATTAGGGGCTCAGCACACAAGAGCACGCCAAGAATAAATAACGGTGCAAGCTTCCAGGTCGAAGTGGTGTGGGCATTTTCTTTAATCAGATACGCAAAGCCCACCATGGCCGCTAGAGAGAATGTGCCGTAGCCCACAAAGTTGGCAGGTACATGGATCTTCATCCACCAGGACTGCAGAGCAGGAACGAGCGGCTGAATTTCATGACCGGAACGGGCCACGATGTACCAGAGCAAGAATGCAACTGCAGCAGTAATGATGAGCGAAACGAATCCACCGAGACTGCGCGTCTTGTAGCGGCCCTCGTAGTAGAGGTAAAACATCGCCGTAATCACCGCAAATAATATGAAGACTTCGTAGAGATTGCTGACTGGTATGTGGCCGACATCGGGGCTAATGAGATACGACTCATACCAGCGCACCAGCAACCCAATCGACCCCATCACGCAGGCCGACCAGGTCAGCAGGCTGCCCATCCAGAGGGCGGTCTGACCCTGTGCGAAGAGCCCGACCCAATACGAAACCGTAGCAAAAGCGAATAAGGCGCACATCCAGAGGATGGCCGATTGTGAGGCTAGAAAGTACTTCAGTAGAAAATTGCTTTCTGCCGCCGCCGCAGAGCCGCCGTACATCGCCACGGCAAGAATCGAGGCGGCAGCGCACCCAATAAAAAACGGCCGAAGCGCGGCCCAGAAATACCCCAGCAAAACAGCTGACGGCACGCAACACCAGAGGATGACCAATTCATAGATGTCCATGAACGAGGCATAGCGCTGAGTGGCAAAGGCCGCCCCAAGGGCAGCAAGCAGGCCGAAGCCCAAATCCCAGAGGCCCCAGCGCCGGATCAAAAAACCGTCAGGGGGGTTTATCGTGGATGAGGCTGTATTCATGATCGACGTTCTCCGTTGGCCGATAGGACTGCTGCCAGAGCGGAAAATTCCTTTTCAAAATCAACAGTCTGGCGGGGTGTCGAGGCGGCCATTTTCAGCTCGACTTCGGCCCCCTGATTCTGAGACCACAGCCAGACCCGACGCTCCTGGACATAAAGCATCGCGAAAACACCCAAAGTGAGCAACAGACACCCTATATAGACGGTGGTCTTACCCGGCGAGCGCGTTACCTGAAACACACTGGCCTTGACCTCCTGAAAATCATTGAGTGTGACCAGGAGCGGCGCATCAAAAAGCTGGGCATCGCTCACCGCATTCAGGGCCAGCTGGGCAAACCGGACATTGTCTTCAGTACGCTCAAGGGTCCGAAGGCCATCTTTAGTGCGGGCCTGCTGCCAGAGCTCCCAAAAAGCGCCGGTCAGAAGCCGAAGCACGATCTCGGCAGCCCGCTCGCGCTCCGCCTCGGGCACTGTTTTTTCCAGCAGCTGGCCCAGCTGAGTGATGCCCCCTTCCGCGACGGACTCCAAGGCCTTCTGGGCGCTCTCGGCCAGCGTTGATGAGACATTTGCAGGCGCTGACTGCGCTGCGAACCGGCGCGAGGCCGCCGCCCGCATCGTCGGATCCGCCATCGCGGCCCGCAATCGCATGAATTCATCTAGGGAATCCTTCGCATCAGCAGGAATCCGCAGGTAACGAAACTGTTCGTCGGGCGAATTGCGCACGCCGGCAAGATAAACTCGCGCGCCCTCGAGCTCGATCGGCAGCATATAGCTATGAAACTCTTTGGCCTGACCATTGGCGTCACGAAGCTTATAGTTAATCGATGGCCCAACATTGCGCAGTTGCTTGGATTTTTCGGAATTCAGAGCTGGCGATAACACAGTAGCAACATGTTTTTTGAAAGGGTCTTCGGCCTCACGGTCGTCCGGCGGCTCGCCCATGTTCTCAACATTAATCGGCTTAAATCCGGTGAGCTCTAATGAGAGGTTACTCTGAGAATTTTTCAGGCCAACGCTCTGCCCCACAGTCAGCTCTACCGGCAGCCCGCTACGTATCGGGCCCGCCATCGGATACGCAGTGAGTTTGAGGTGAGAGCCGCCATCATCAAAACTTGACTGATAAATCGCCACGCCTCGGTGGATCAGGGGCTTGTTAACCTCGATGGTGGCGTTCTTTTCCTGGCCAGTTTCTTTGTCTTTTAAGACAACATCACTTGCAAAAAGCTTCGGCATACCCGTAGGGTAGTACTCGATACGAAACTGCTTCAGATGCAATTCAAAGGGCAAATCCAAGAGCAGTGAGCCATTGCCCTGGGCCACCACGGCGACATCCGTAGTGCCGCCTTCGGGAACCAGTGAATTGGCCCGGTAACTCGGCGTGTACACAGGAAGCCGTGCACTGCCTGGAACTTCATTGCCTTGAAATTGATTCATCTGCAGCGGCGCTTTATCAGTCCACCAGGCCATCGTCCTAAGCGGCAGTTCGCTATCCAGCAGGCCGCCCAAAGAAATCACCACAATCGCTAAATGGGCCGCGATATAACCAAGCCGATTAGAGGTTCCCTTGCGCGCAACCAGTAAAGGCAGCCGGCCGACTGCCTGCGGCTCTGCAGCGCGCAGACGATAGCCGCGCTCGCGAAGGGCTGCTGAAAATTCCGCCAGCCGCTGCTCCGCTGATGATGCCGCGAGGGCAACGGCAGCGCGATGCTTAAATGCAGGAAAGGTAGAGTCGCGAACCTGGTCGCGCCAAGAGCGGGCCTCTCGGAGCATCTTCGGTGTATTGCGAATCAGACACAGGCTCGTTGAGACCAGCATCAGGCCCATGATGACCAGAAACCAGGGGGCGTTATAAACCCGCACCACATCGAGCGCGGAAAACACCTCAGCCCAAAACGCGCCGAACTGATTCACATAATTGATCGACGGCGCATTTTGGCCAACGATTGTGCCAATTGCACTAGCGATGCAAACCACTACCAGGGCAGAGATTGCAAAACGCATCGAGCTGAGGAGCTCGACGGCCTCTGAGACAAGCGGATTTCGGGCCTTGAGCTCTAAGCCAGATGTGGAGGGGCCCGACAAATCGGGTCCCTCAAGGGATGTGGGCGTCTGATTCATGCGCGCGTCGCAAACGAACGGACAGGCCGCGCTCTACAGGCCGCTGACGCAATCAGCGCAGTGAGGCAACGTATTCGGAGACTGCGGCCACCTCGGCATCGGACATCTTCGATGCAATGGTCGTCATCTGGCCGCTGTTCATACGCTGGCCGCCACGAAACGCATTGAGTGTGGCCTCGGTGTATTCGGGATGCTGGCCTGCGAGTCTTGGATATTGCGCAGGAATCCCCGCAGCACCAGGGCCATGACATCCCGCACAAGCCGGTAAACCCTTTTCCGGAATGCCCGCACGATAAATACGCTCTCCTGCTGCCACCAATTCTTTGCGCTTGGGCGAAGCCGATTTCGGAGTCTGTGACGCATAAAAGGCGCCGAGATTGCGCATGTCATCTTCTGAGAGCATGGTGGCAAAGCCCAGCATGATGGCGTTATTGCGCTCCGGCGCCTTGGCGCCCGGCTTTAAGCGAAAGTTAACCAGCTGCTTTTCAATGTAGGCCGCATGCTGTCCGGCAAGAATCGGATTTTGTGCAATCACGCTATTGCCATCGGGCATGTGGCAGCCCGCGCAGACCGCCGCTGCAGCCGCCTTACCTTTGGCGATATCAACCGGTTTTTTTGTTGCCGCGGGATCAGCGGCCATTGCCGATGTTGAGATGCCCGTCACCACGGCCGATGAAAACAAGACCACTGACAACGATGCCCGCAGTGCATTTTTCAGCACGCTAAAGCGCTTATAAACCATGTCAAACTTGCAACGCATAATCACTCCCAGCAACGTTTACTCTTAACCGTCGTATTTTAGTCGAGTCCACTGCCGAGATGACCGCGTCAGCCCCCGGATTAATGCCTCCGCTGAAGGATTGGATCCAAAACATCAGCTTTCTGACCAGCGCATCAAAAACAGCGGAGCTGCCCGCCGACGGCCCGGGAGAAATCGCCATCGCCGGCCGCTCCAATGCAGGCAAGTCATCGGCCATGAATTTGATCTGTAACCGCCGACGGCTCGCCTTTAGCAGCAAAACCCCGGGGCGTACCCAGCTGATGAATGTTTTCACCCTACAACACCACCAGCAGGAGGTCGGCCGGCTAGTTGATCTTCCGGGCTATGGCTATGCGGCCGTGAGTCAGGCAATTAAGGCCCGCTGGCAGCGGGAGCTTGCAACATTTTTGGAGACTCGGAAGAGCCTGGTTGGCCTGATTCTGGTCATGGATATTCGCCATCCCTTCGGGCCACTCGATCGACAAATGCTGCAATGGTTCGATCTCCGAAATCGGCCGATCCACGTGCTGCTCACCAAGGCCGATAAACTCACGAGAAACGAGCAGTCGATCGCCCTAGCAAAGGCGCGCAGACTGATTGCTGCAGAAAAGGCATCTTGGGGAAGAAACTGCTCAGTCAGCCTCTTTTCGGCCTCCCAGAGAGTTGGCCGCGACGAGGCCATCGAAAAGATTGCACAATGGTGGCACCTGCCAACGACCCAGCCAGAGCCAAATGTTGCAAAAAAAAACCCGGCGAGGTGATCGCCGGGCGGGAACGCCTAAATGGGTTAGGCACCCGCTCAGGGAGGAGAAGCGGGAGACGACAAGTCGCCTGTGTTCATGATATGTCCAAGACAGAAAACTTTCCAATAATAACCATACACGATATGTGGAATTAAGACATATGGCCCAGTTTCCCATCATGAGAATGCGCCGAAACCGGCGTGACGCCTGGTCCAGAGACCTTGTTAGCGAGCACTCATTATCAGTCAAAGATTTGATTTATCCAGTCTTTCTGACTGAGGGCAGGGACCAGTCCGAGGCGGTACCGTCCATGCCTGGGGTCAGCCGCGTCAGCCTGGATCGACTGCTGCCAATCGCAGAGCAATCCGCTGCCCTCGGCATTCCAGTGCTGGCCTTATTTCCCGTCATCGACCCCAGCAAAAAAACTCCAGATGGCCGAGAGGCCTGCAATCCGGCGGGCCTGATTCCACGCGCAGTCGAGGCACTAAAAAAACGGGTGCCTGACATCGGGATCATGACCGACGTTGCCTTGGATCCATACACCAGCCATGGGCAGGATGGTCTGATTGATGAAGCGGGCCGAATCCTTAATGATGAAACCGTGAAGGTGCTGACTGATCAGGCCCTGGCGCAGGCCCGATGCGGCGTCGACATTGTTGCGCCCTCCGATATGCAAGACGGAAGAATCGGTGCGATTCGCCGGGCGCTTGAGTCTGAGGGGCTGATTCACACGCGCATCATGTCGTACGCCGCCAAGTATGCCTCAGCATTTTATGGGCCGTTTCGCGATGCCGTCGGGAGTGCGGCCCAGCTCGGAAAGTCCGATAAGAAAACTTATCAAATGGATCCAGCGAACACCAACGAGGCTCTGCGCGAGGTCGCTCTCGATATCGAAGAAGGTGCCGACATGGTGATGGTCAAACCGGGCATGCCCTATCTCGATGTTATATGGCGCGTAAAAGAAACCTTCGGCATGCCGACCTTTGCTTACCAAGTCAGCGGAGAGTACGCCATGCTCAAGGCCGCATGCGCCAATGGCTGGCTGGATGAGAAGAAAGTTGTTTTGGAATCCATGCTCGCCTTCAAACGGGCAGGCGCAGATGGGGTGTTGACCTACTTCGCGCCCACCGTTGCCAAATGGCTTAAAGAGGGTGAGTAGCCAATCCCGGGCCTACGCGATTGAGCGGCCGCCCGGGTATCGAGTTTTTGATGCCGTCAAA
>JBILVT010000064.1:0-10066 GCA_044370275.1 Burkholderiaceae bacterium
CGGGCAATCTAGTGATCGCGATTCGGCTCTTATCAATTCCGCTGCACTACAGCCTGCGCAATCTCTGGGTGCGTCGGGTGACCACCCTGCTGACCGCAAGCGGCATGGCCCTGGTGGTGTTTGTATTCGCAACTGCATTGATGCTGGATGCCGGGCTGAAACGGACACTCGTTGCCACCGGTGAGCCCGACAATGTAGTGATCTCGCGTAAAGGCTCTACAACCGAAGTCCAGAGTGCAGTTGAGCGCTCTCAGGCCGCACTGGTCGGCACACTACCCGAGGTTGCGGTTATCGGTGAGCCACTGGTGTCTCGCGAAATCGTGATGCTGATTAGCCTGCCCAAGCAGGCTACCGGCAAGATGTCCAATGTATTGATTCGCGGTATGGAGCCGACGGGTATTACGCTGCGGCGTGGCGTGCGACTTACTGAGGGCCGAATGTTTCGGCCGGGCTCAAATGAAATTGTGGTGGGCCGTGCGGTGAAGGCCCAGTTCGCCGGCGTTGAGCTTGGCGAAATGCTGACCTTCGGCGGCAGGCAGTGGCAGGTGGTGGGCCTCATGGATGGTGGCCGCAGTGGCTTTGATTCGGAGATCTGGGGGGATGTGGACTCACTTATGCAGGCTTTTCGCCGCAACAGTTATTCCTCGGTGGTGATTCGATTAACGGACCCATCCAGTTTCGCTGGCCTATCGGAGCGTTTGGCGCAAGATCCACGTATTACATTGGCGGCCAAGCGTGAGGCAGAGTACTACGCGGAGCAGTCGGCGGGCTTGTCCCGCTTTATTCAGATTCTGGGCTTGACGCTGGCTGGTATTTTCTCAATCGGCGCGATTATTGGCGCGACTATCACCATGCAGGCTGCTGTCGCATCGCGGACTGCTGAGATCGGCACCCTGCGGGCACTCGGATTTCAGCGCTTGGCGATTCTGGCAGCGTTTCTTGCTGAATCGGTGGGCCTGGCGGCTATCGGCGGGGTCTTTGGCCTGCTGCTGGCCGCAGCAATGCAGTGGATTGAGTTTTCAACAACAAATTTTCAGAGTTTTTCTGAACTCGCATTCGGTTTTGAACTCTCATGGGGAATTGCGTTGGGATCTATGGTGTTTGCGATCTTTATGGGCGTGGCTGGCGGCATGGTGCCTGCTATTCGGGCCGCCCGAATTGGAATTGTTGAGGCCCTCAGGTGCGGCTAGCATGGTTTCTTACATGGCGTGATATGCGGCAGGGTGGCGCGATGCTCTTGGGCATGGCGCTGGTGGTCTCTGTCACTGCTGTGAGCGCAGTGGGACTTCTGGCGGATCGGGTCCGTCAGGCGCTTGCGCAAGATGCACAGTCCACGCTCGCGGCCGATATGGTACTGGTCTCTGACCACCCAACACCTGCGCAATGGACGGATTCGGTCTCAGATCGCGGTTTTCGTTCGGTACGTGGCAGCCAGTTTCCCAGCATGGCCCAGACGGGGAAAGGCGATGCTGCTCGCGGTTTGCTTGCTGCAGTCAAAACAGTTACTGCCGGCTATCCACTTCGCGGCAATATCGAAGTGCAGACGGCCGAGGGCCGAAAGCGCAATCCCGAGCTGGGCTTAACCGAGGTCTGGATTGATCCGGCGCTGTCGTCATCGCTCAATGTAGATATCGGCGACACACTGCGTCTGGGCTTGGTTGAGTTTCGAATCAGTGGATTGCTGCTACAAGAGCCTGATCGCGGCATGAACTTCGTCAATCTCTCGCCACGCGTGATGATTCGTCATGAGCGGCTTGCAGATACACAGCTGGTGCAGCCCGGCAGTCGTATCAGCTATCGGCTCTGGGTGGCGGCCCAGACACCGGCCGGGATTGCCGAGGTCGAGGCCTTCGCTGATGCACTGGCTCCGACACTGGGCCGTGGCCAGCGTCTTGAGACACTTGAAAATGCGCGGCCTGAGCTTCGCAATGCCTTGGATCGAGCTTATGCCTTTTTGTCGCTCACGGGCATGCTCGCCAGTCTCACCGCTGCAGCAGCAGTCGCCCTCGCAAGCCAGCGCTTTGTGACGCGGCATTTGCAGACCTGCGCAGTACTGAAATCACTCGGGGCAACGCAGGCGAGACTGGCCCAGTGGTGGGCCCTGGAGCTGCTGCTCATCACCGTTGCCGCGGTCATCGTCGGTATGGGGTTGGGCTGGGCCGTGCAGGCCTGGCTTGCGCAGCTGGCATCGGCCTATCTTTCGCTGCCGCTATCGGCCACTTCATGGCGGCCATTTGCGCAGGCCTGCGGCGTAGCCGTTGCGATGGTACTGGGCTTTGCGGTGCCGCCTCTGGCGGAGTTAAAGAAAGTGCCTGCCGTGCGTGTGCTGCGTCAGGACATGCCGATCTATTCGGTTTCCGGCAAGATCTGGGTCGTATTGATGCTCGCGGCAGTCTGGCTGCTGCTTTGGCTGGGCACCGGCAACCTTACGTTGTCGCTGGTGACTGCTGTGGGCTTTGCAATTGCAGGCCTCGCATTTTCCCTTCTCTCCTGGCTTTTGTTTCGCGGCCTGCCGGCCTGGCAGCCAACGACATCGGCAGCAACACAGTCGCAGCCCGGGGTGCTGCGGTGGGCCTGGCAAAGCACACGTCGCAGTCTGCAGCGCCGTGGCGGCGCCTTGGCACTGCAGATTCAAGGCGTGGCAATGGCATTGACCGCATTATTTTTGCTCACCACCGTACAGGCCGATCTGGTGAAAGCCTGGCGGCTTTCCACGCCGCCAGATGCCCCCAATCGCTTCGTTTTAAACATCCAGACAGAGCAGCGTTTTGAGGTTGCGGATGCCATTCGAAAAGCAGGCCTAGGTAATCCCACCGTATCGCCGATGGTCCGGGGCCGGCTGATTGCCATTAATGGCCGATCCATTCAGCCGTCAGACTTCACAGATGACCGTGCCCAGCGATTGGTCGATCGGGAATTCAACCTCACTTATTCGAAAACAATTCCTGCCCATAACCGGCTCGTCGCGGGCACCCCTATGGATCCAGATCTCAAAGAGGTCTCAGTTGAATCCGGCATTGCGAAAACGCTGGGCCTTGCCCTGAACGACCGCATTATTTTTGAGGTTGCCGGCGAGCCGGTAGAGGTCACCGTGAAGAATCTGCGCGCATTGCGATGGGACTCGATGGAGGTGAATTTCTTCATGATCCTCACGCCCGCTGCCCTCAAAGAGGCGCCGCAAAGCTGGATCACGTCGCTGCACGTGCCCGAGGATGCATCGGGCAGGCCATCCGTGGATCTCACCCGTCAACTGCTGACCCGTTTTCCTAGCCTCACTGTTTTTGATGTCAGTGCGCTGGTCCGTCAGCTGCAACGGATTCTCGATCAGGTGATCTCCGCAGTGCAAATGCTGTTCGGATTTGCGCTTGCCAGCGGTGTGCTGGTCTTGTGGGCAGCACTTCTGTCGACTCGGGATGCGCGGCTTCGCGAGGCGGCGGTTTTCCGCGCCCTGGGCGCGAGTCGTCGGCAATTGTCTGCGGCGCAGATGATGGAACTCGCTTTGGTGGGCGGTGTAGCAGGCTTTCTTGCAGCGGCTGCATCGCTGGCGATTGGCGCGCTGCTGGCCGAGCGGGTCTTTGCGTTAGCCCTTGAGCCCCGCTGGTCGGCGCTCGCTATCGGCGCTGCTGTCGGGGCTTCAATTTCGCTACTGGCCGGCTGGGTGGCGTTGCGCCCCGTTCTGAAAACACCTGCCTGGCAGACCCTGAAAGAGAGCACTTAATCTTTTTCACAATAAGAAAAGTCGTTTTCGTAATATAAAAAAGTCTTTGTGCAAAGCCACATCGTTGTCTTTCATTATTAAAAAAGTCATTCCGTATTAAGAAAATTAGCTCTAAGTAATTGATTTTTATAAAGTTTTTTTCTGAAAATTTCTATCAGAATTTCTTTTGCGAAGCAGCAGGTTTTTCTACTATGGAGTGACTTTTTTAACCGGGAGAGTGTCGATGTCGTTGCGTGAAACCGAAGCAAAGAAACTTCAAAACGAGTGGTCTGAGAATCCCCGTTGGCGCGGCATTAAGCGCGGTTACAGCGCCGCCGATGTCGTCCGGCTCAGGGGTTCGATGCAGCCCGAGCACACGCTGGCCAAGCATGGTGCCGAAAAGCTCTGGAGTCTCGTCACCAACGAACCCTTCGTTAATTCCTTGGGTGCTCTAACGGGCAACCAGGCTCTGCAGCAGGCCAAGGCGGGTTTAAAGGCGGTCTACCTCTCGGGCTGGCAGGTTGCGGGAGACGCCAATCTCGCGGGCGAGATGTATCCCGATCAGTCGCTTTATCCGGCCAATTCAGTGCCGATGGTGGTCAAGCGCATTAACAACACATTTACGCGTGCTGACCAGATTCAGTGGATGGAGGGCACCAACCCCGGCGATGCCGGCTACGTCGATTATTTCTTGCCCATCGTTGCAGACGCCGAGGCTGGCTTTGGCGGTGTGCTCAACGCGTTTGAACTCATGAAGGCCATGATTGATGCGGGCGCTGCGGGTGTCCACTTCGAAGATCAGCTGGCTTCAGTGAAAAAGTGCGGTCACATGGGGGGCAAAGTGTTGGTGCCCTCACGTGAGGCGGTGGCCAAGCTGGTCGCCGCCCGTCTTGCGGCAGATGTGATGGGAGTGCCGACCGTGCTGCTGGCCCGCACCGATGCAGAGGCTGCGGATCTCATCACCTCGGATGTCGATGAAAACGACAAGGCCTTTTTGACTGGCGAGCGTACTGTCGAAGGATTTTTCCGCACCAAACCTGGCTTAGAGCAGGCCATCTCGCGCGGCCTGGCCTATGCTCCGTATGCCGACATGATCTGGTGCGAGACGGGCAAGCCCGATCTCGCATTTGCTCGGGCGTTTGCCGAGGCGATTCACAAACAGTTCCCCGGCAAGATGTTGGCCTACAACTGCTCGCCGAGTTTTAACTGGAAGAAAAATCTCGACGACGCCACCATCGCCAAGTTTCAGCGAGAGTTGGGTGCGATGGGCTACAAGTTCCAGTTCATCACGCTGGCAGGCTTCCATAGCCTGAATTACTCCATGTTTAACCTGGCGTATGGCTATGCCCGTAACAACATGTCAGCGTTTGTCGAGCTACAGGAAGCGGAGTTTGCCGCAGCCGAGCGTGGGTTTACTGCGGTCAAGCATCAGCGAGAGGTGGGCACAGGCTATTTCGATGCCGTCACCACAACGATTGAGCGCGAGGCTTCAACGGCTGCGTTGAAGGGCTCTACCGAAGATGAGCAGTTCTTCGAGGAAAAGGCCCAGCGTAAGGTCGCCTAATTATTTCGGGCTTGATGCGGCACTCAGTCCTGTGGGGCTGAGTGCCGTTTTTATTTCAGCAGGGCTATCGGCCTGCCGCACCTCACCACGTGCGCGATTGTCTTGCCCCAGATGCTGGACAAGACTGGGCATGAGTTGCTCCATGGCCTGCGCAAGGCCAAAGGGCGGATTCATCACGATCACGCCGCTTCCGGATAGCCCGAGGCCATCGCGAAGCGGCGCCCGCACTGTAAGCCGAAGATGCAGCAGTTGCTGAATCGGCAGGCCGGCAATCTGGCGCAGTAATCGCTCCACCTGGTAGCGGCCGACGCGGGGATACCACAGCAGATAGACCCCGTTTGCAAATCGGGCTAGCGCATCGCGCAGGCTCTGAATCACATGGCGATAGTCATCGCGCATCTCGTAAGGGGGATCCATCAGCACCATCCCGCGCCGAGACGCGGGCGGCAGCATTGCCTTCAGTTGTGTAAAACCGTCCTTGCGCTCGGCCTTCACTTGACGCGGGCCGCCACCGAGACTGCGCTGCAGGGGTCCGATATCGGATGGGTGCATCTCAAATGCGCGCAGTCGATCTTCAGGCCTGAGCATCCGCTCGATTAAAAGCGGCGAGCCTGGATAGTGAGAGAGCTTTCCCTTGGGGTTAAAGGAGCGTACCAGCTCCAGGTATTTTCCAAATCCGTCCGGAAGCGATTGGGCTTTCCAGAGCTTGCCAATACCGCTTGCCCACTCCGCTTTGTCTCTCACCAGGGGGCTGGTCAGGTTGTAGAGGCCTGCGCCCGCGTGGGTGTCGATCACCCAAAGCGGGACTTCTTTTTTCTGCATCAAGGACAGTGCGGTCACCAGGGTCAGATGCTTAAGCACATCAGCATGGTTGCCGGCATGAAAGGCATGGCGATAGGCGAACATGTCAGTAGTCTACGGGCTCTGGATCAAGGCTTCTCCAGAGATACCAAGTCGCCACAGATCGCCAAGGCATCCAGGCGGCTGCAAGGCGCTCTGCCTGACGCGTGCTGATGTCGCCGCCATTGCGGTAGTGCAGAGCGATCGCTTTCATTAAGCCCAGGTCTGCAAGTGGGAGTACATCAGGCCTCAGCAGCGCAAAAATTAAGACCATTTCTGCTGTCCAGCGGCCGACGCCACGCACTTCAGTAAGCGCCGCGATGACCGCCTCATCTGTCATGGCGTGCAGCGAAGACTCAAGGTCGGGCCGCTCCGCGAAATGACGGGCCAGGCCGATCAGATACTCACGTTTTCGGCTAGAAAGTCCGCAGTCATCCAAGTCACTTGCCGTCAGCGTGGCGAGCCGGCCGGGGCCCAAGGGATGCACCACTTTGAGGAATCGTGCCCAGACTGCCGCGGCGGCTTTCACCGAGATCTGTTGGCCCACGATTGCACGGGCTAGCGTCGTGAAGACGTCTCCGCGGGAGATCAGAAAACTGCCCTGATGTTGGGCAATGATTGCAGCCATGACAGGGTCAGCACGCGAGAGCGCCGTGCAGGCAGAGCGCCAAAAGATCGGGGCCTTTGCAGCCCGGGAATTGGGGGACATGGTTCCAATATAATCCGACTCTGATCATGCGACTTGCGCCAAAAGCCATTTGCTTTGATGCCTATGGCACCCTTTTTGATGTGTATTCCGTTGGCCAGCTGGCGGAGTCTTATTTCCCGGGGCGGGGCAGTGCGTTGGCCCAGATGTGGCGCGATAAGCAGGTCGAGTACACGCGTCTGCGATCCATGTCTGGCCAATACAAGCCGTTCTGGGAAATCACGCGTGATGCCTTGAAGTACTGTGGTGCTGCGTTGGGACTAGATCTCGGTGCAACACAGTCGGAGGCGCTGATGGGGCAATACGCCCGCCTATCGGCCTTTCCGGAAAACCTGCAGGCGCTACAGCGACTGCGGGCATCGGGCCTGCCTTTGGCCATTCTTACCAATGGCAACCCCGATATGATTGGCCAGGCGGTTGAAAGCGCCGGCATGTCGAAGATGTTTTCGGCTGTACTGTCTGCGGATCAGGTGCAGCGGTACAAGGTGGATCCCAGCGTGTATCGGCTTGCAACAGACTATTTTGGTTGCGCTGCCTCGGAGCTTTTGTTTGTCTCGTCCAATGGCTGGGATGTCTGTGGTGCCACCTGGTATGGATTTAAAACGTTTTGGGTGAATCGTTCAAAGGCGCCCGCTGAGGTGCTGGATGTTTCACCAACCGTAGTGGGGCAGTGCCTGACCGAAGTTGCAGATCTTGTCTGTGGTGAGTCGGCCCCAAGCGTCTGAGAACAACAATAAATTTTTTGATGGAGTTTCAGTGATGGCCGATCGTCTCCCTACCGGCGTTGAAATCAAAGCCGAGATCACCCCAGAATATGCTCAGGTCTTAAGTCACGGCGCCTTGGCCTTGGTCGCTCGGCTACACCGCTCATTTGAGCATCGCCGTCAGGAGATGCTCGAGGCCCGTCGGCAAGTTGCCGAGCGCTTTGATCTGGGCCTGCGGCCCGATTTTCAGAAGTACACCGCATCCATTCGTGACACGGACTGGAAGATCGCCAAGCTCCCTCAGGATCTGCAATGCCGTCGGGTGGAGATTACTGGCCCGGTTGAGCGCAAGATGATCATCAATGCCTTGAACTCCGGCGCAGATTCCTTCATGGCAGATTTCGAGGACTCCAATACCCCCAACTGGCACAATCAAATTCAGGGCCAGATTAATTTGCGTGATGCGATTCGCCGCACCATTCGTCTTGAGCAAAACGGAAAGACTTACGAACTCAACGAAAAAACTGCTGTGCTGCTCGTGCGACCACGTGGCTGGCATCTAGACGAAAAACATGTTTTTGTGAATGGCCGGCGAGTATCGGGCGGTATTTTTGATCTCGCGATTTACCTCTACAACAACGCTCAGGAGCTGATTGCACGCGGCTCTGGCCCGTATTTTTATCTACCTAAAATCGAAAGCCACCAAGAGGCCCGGCTATGGAATGACATCCTCAGCATGTGTGAGGCTGAGCTGGGAATTCCTCGCGGCACGATTAAGGCCACGGTACTTATCGAGACCATTACCGCAGCCTTTGAAATGGACGAAATTCTCTTCGAGCTGCGCGAACACAGCGCAGGCTTAAATGCCGGCCGCTGGGATTACATCTTTTCTTGTATCAAGAAGTTCAAAATGGATCAGGATTTCTGCCTGGCGGATCGGGCGAAGGTCACGATGACGGCCCCGTTTATGCGGGCCTATGCGTTACTGCTACTCAAGACTTGCCACAAGCGCAACGCGCCTGCGATCGGCGGTATGAGTGCTCTGATTCCCATCAAAAATGATCCTGAGAAAAATGAGATCGCTATGCAGGGCATCATCAATGACAAGCGGCGCGATGCCACCGATGGCTATGACGGCGGCTGGGTGGCGCATCCGGGTTTGGTCGAGGCCGCGATGAAGGAGTTTGTAGCGGTACTCGGCGATAAGCCCAATCAAATTGAGAAGCAGCGGCCCGATGTGTATACGGCCGCTGCCGATTTGCTGAATTTTGCGCCGGAGACCCCCATCACAGAGGCGGGCCTGCGCATGAACATTAATGTGGGTATCCATTATCTTGGTTCGTGGCTGGCTGGTAACGGCTGTGTGCCGATTCATAATCTGATGGAAGACGCAGCGACTGCGGAGATTTCCCGCTCCCAGGTCTGGCAGTGGATCCGCTCGCCGAAAGGCAAACTCGAAGATGGCAGAAAGATTACAGCCGAGTTGGTTCGCAGCCTGATTTCTGAGGAGTTAGCGAAGGTCAAGACCTCGGTGACAAGCTCGGGCGCCGCGGACACGTCGACCTATGAGCGGGCTGCGAAGATTTTCGAGCAGATGTCGACTTCGAAAGACTTTTCGGAGTTCTTAACGCTGCCGCTTTACGAAGAACTCGCTTAGCGATCGGCGGCTTCCGATAGCAGCCCGGCCCTGGTTTGGGGCCGGGTTTCTTTTTTTACCCAGGCCAGATAGGCATCAAGACCCGCAGAAATTGGCACCACTATCAGTTCAGGTGTGTCGTAGGGGTGATGTGTCTGTACGAAACCCTTGAGCGCCTCAGTGCGATCTTCGGTAGTTTTAATAATCATCAGTACTTCATCGGCCGACTGAATTTCGCCTTGCCACCAGTAGTGAGACTGGATGCCGGAAATCAGATTAACGCATGCAGCGAGTCGTTGCGATAGCAGTTCTTGTGTCAGGTGTTGCGCGGTCGCGGAGTCGGGGGCGCAACAAAGGGTAATAACAACGTTTTCCGTAGGCTGAGGCATATAATTTTCCCGTTCTCTTGCCAAGGAGCATACCCAATGAAATTCTTAATTTGCAAAAGCATCCTGATATTTTCGATTCTGCTTGCTGTGGGACCGGCGGCTTATGCCCACCACGGCTGGTCGGAATACGATTCGAATAAGGGTTTCAAGCTCACTGGTAAGGTTATGGAGAGCGGCTATGAGCATCCCCATGGCTACGTGCGACTTCAGGCCGATGGCAAGACATGGATTGCAGTGTTGGCGCCGCCGTTTCGCATGGAGAACCGCGGGCTGGCCAAGACCGCAATCGCGCCGGGTGCGACAGTCACTGTAGAGGGCTATCCTCATCGCAGTAAGGCCGATGAGATGCGCGCCGAACGTATTACGGCCGATGGTAAGACTGTAGAGCTCCGCTGACTATCTCCGGGCCTGGGGCGTGACTCAGTCTATGCAGGCTATTGAGGGCCTCTGGATCGCGCAGGCGATGCGGGAGTCGCTCTGGCTCTATCCCACAGTCGAGACGCTTCATCTCTGGGGTGTCGGCGCTTTAT
>JBILVT010000065.1:0-10031 GCA_044370275.1 Burkholderiaceae bacterium
ATACGCCAGTGATAGAGCACGCGAGGCACATGGATAATCTGCGCATCGCTTGAGCGATCAATAATCCGCAGCATCAAGTCATAGTCCTGAGACCCTTCAAAACCGAGTCGACACCCCCCAATCTCCCTTACCAAATCGGTGCGATAGACCGCCAAATGGGTAACCATATTTTGCGCAAGCAACAGGTCGCGATTTAAGTCACATTTGAAATAAGGGGTGTGCCGCTCACCCAGTTCATTGACCTTGTCTTCATCGGAAAAAATCAATGTCGCATCAGGTCGGCGTTGCAGCGCCTCCACGACCCAAAATAACGCCACAGGCGAGAGTAGATCATCATGATCAAGCATCGCTAAGTGCTGACCGCGGGCAATCTCAATCGCACTATTGGTTGCTGCCGATATATGGCCGTTTTCAGCGCGCCAAACGATGCGTATCCGGGGGTCAAGCGCCGCGTAATCTTTTAATACCTGCCGCACATCCTCACGGGTTGAGGCATCATCGGCGATACAAAGCTCCCAATCCGAATAGATCTGCGCCCGAACCGACGCAATGGCCTCACCCAGCCACCGTGACTCGGGATTAAACACGGGCATGATCACCGAGACCCTGGGCCGGTATGCCCAGCCCTTCACGTACTCGGCAAGCCGGGCAAGATACTCGGGGTCTCGCGAGTCAAACTCACGACACCATGCGCTGTAGCTAAATTCCCCACCCTCTGCTTCGGAGTTACGCAAAAGACTATAGATTCGGAGCGCAACCCCACCAATGCCCTCGTGGGCATAGACATTTACCGCTTTTTTGGCCATGCTTGTTAGCCCGCCGCGCAACCGAATGGCCTGACGAAGGCGAGTGGCGTAATCGATCATTTAAGGCGCATAAAAAAGTAACTCAACGCTTCACTATCAACGAACGCAACCAGCGCAACGGCGCGGTAAGTCGCCAGCTATTAGAACTCTGCAGTTCTTTGATTTTTTGTTCAGCCAACAAACGCAAGTGCCGCTCAGCGTGGTAGTTAGTCGTATAGCTCGCAAGTGCGTGAGAAAGCTCTACCTGTCGATCTGTCTGTCGAACAAGACAATCACCAGCAGAGGCGAAAAATTTCCTAATTGTCTCGGCCGCGCCATGATTGGCGGGGGTCTGAAAAAATTCCTCTAAAACTGGTGGCACCTGCGACCCGAGCATCAACACACCAAGACCATTGGAGTGCACAAACTCAAAATGCTGATACCCAGCAATGATCTCTTCCCAGAATCGATGTACCCCGAAATCTTCGCGCCGAACTGCGGTGTCATGAAAGAGCACGATCGCATGATCGCTACAGCGTGACCGCCAGGTGTGAAAATCATGCCTTACGGCCTCATAGGTGTGTAAGCCATCGATATGCAAGAGATCAACACTGCCGGGCGCGATATCGGAGACCGCCTCATCAAAGGTCTTTCGATGCAATGTGATCATGCCGGGATAGTGCTCTCTCGCATGAGCCTGCACATCGGTAAATACCTCTTCGCTGTAGCTGCCCGCATGCGCATCGCCCTGCCAAGTATCGACCGCGTGCAAATGCGCATCAATTCCATGCTCTGCGCAGGCCTGGGCAAAACAGAACAGTGAATTACCGGTATGGCTGCCAAGCTCAACGATGCTTTTTGGCCTGAGCACCGATACTAGCCAAACCCCAAAGGGCCAGTGGCCTACCCAGGAGGTCGGATGAAGCAGCCGGCGCGGCGCGACAAACGACTGTAAAAAAGACTCGGCTAAGCGCGCAGACAAGTTGTGCAGCCTTTGGAGAATGGTTCTCTGAGTATAGCAATGTGGCTTTGCAGCAATGCTAAAGTGCATGGATTCTGATGCCCTTAATAATGGCCCTCGCCCCTAATCACACCGCGCTTGCGATCGCCTGGCGTTTTGCCAAAAAAGAGTTTGCCTCCCGATATCGTGCAAGTCTGCTGGGGCTTGGCTGGTACGTTGTCACGCCCTTGGTGATGGTGGCGGTCTACACCCTGGTATTTTTTTTCATCTTTCAGCCCAAATCAGCTGGGGCGCCGCGAGCAGCAGGACCGCTGCAGTTTGCTGTTGAGCTCTGGGCGGGGCTTGCGCTTTTTCTTGCCTTTTCAGATCTATGTGTGCGGGCAAGCCGAGTAATTCACGAACAGGCCAATCTCGTGCGCAAGGTCGTCTTTCCCTTGGCATCGCTTGTTTTATCTACCTGGATGATGATGGGTTTCATGCTAATCATCTATCTCGGCTTGCTGTTTGTGCTTACTTTGATCGCAGGAATCACAATCTCCACGACATGGGCTACGATTTTCCCGGTGCTGGTAATTTTTTTCCTCAATGCCCTCGGATTTGCGTTTGTGCTTGCCGCAGTTGGTGCCTATATTCGCGATTTGGGCCACCTAATGCCCGCTGCGCTCGGCATGCTGATGTTTCTTACGCCAGTCTTTTATCAGGCTCGCCAGGCTCCGGCAGCGTTTCAAGCGCTTCTTAAATTTAATCCTCTGACCTGGCCGATTGAGGCCCTGCGTGGGGCGATACTGCACCAAAGCCCACCGACTGCCAACGAATCCATCATTTATGCGCTCGCAAGCCTAGCGATTCTCGGCCTGGGGTTCGCTTTTTTCCAGCGGGTCCGACGCGGCTTTGCCGATCTGCTCTAAGGCTGACAACGATCTCCACTGCCACCAGGCCCAGGGACTGATACGCAGATCCTCTTGTAGGTATCGCATCGCCTGTTGGATGACCTGGCCGGGTTCACTCGGCAACGGCCGAATGCGAATCTGGACCCGATACGGCTCATCGTAAACCGTATGCACCGAGCCGTAAACCGCACAAGCGCCACTAGCGGAGAGGATACGAATAAGGCCCTGAGGAAGGGCAAGCCGTGTTTGAAAAAAATTACAACCGATTCGATCCCCCACAGACTCATTGCCATCAAAGGCAACAAGCACTGTCTTCCCCTGCCCAAGAAGCCGATAGACCGCACGAATCGACTCATTAGTCGTTACCCAATCACCCCGAGACTGAGCGGTTGTTTTTCGCATCTTTTCAGTCCAGTAACCGTGGATAACAGGATCTGAGTACTCGGGATTGCTTTGATCAATTGGCGTAGTCAACATCGCAAAGGGATAACCCGCTCGGCCGAGCCCAGGAGCGAGCGCAAAAAAACGATCGAAATGCGCAATAACAAGTATCACGCCGCGGCCTTGGTGAGCTGCCTGATCGAGAAACTCTTGGCCAAAGAGTCGATACTCTGGGCTTGGGCCCGCCGGGTTTTTTTCAATCTTTTGAGAAAGCCGGCTTAATCGATAAGTATCTAAGGTGTCACGACACATTATGCGGCTGTGCTCGATCCCCCAACGATCAATCTGTTGTACCGATTGATCGGGAAAACTTCGGGCGAGCGCATCACGCCACTGTGTCACGCGCGAGGGCCGGAGATGAAAATCCGCAGCCCATAGCAACCTCGCATACCGATTCGCGATTGCATAGCCCAAGGCCTGCGGAAGCTTTGCCAAAATAGGCCAGAGCAAACGATGCTGAAATTTGGCTGAAGCTAACCAAGAGTAAATCGCGGCTCGCATACGCTAAAGCGGTTCTATTCCCCGCCACTGTCGAGCCAGCGACACCACCCCCATTTCAAGCCCCTGCTGCACGACATCAACCCGGGCAGCGCCCGCTGCGGTATCTAAAAACAAAATGCCCCGATCGCATAACAACACGACATCGATACGGTAGCTACCTGCTAAAAGCGGAAGCTGCCTAAAGGTTAGACCTACTCGGCTAGCGCCCTGCGTATCACGACTTGGCGCATAACCGTCGTTGTGGGTGCCCACGCTGGCAATAAGCCGATCATCACTGCCAAAAATCAACACCGCAACATGAGGACTTGGTTGCGTGGGGTCAGACTGAAAGGCGATCTCGATCTCTAAGTCGGACTGGCCTGAGTGCCAAACCGCATCATGGGGCCGCACTACCGATACCTGTGTGATCCGACTCACCTGAGAAAAATGCGATGAAGCATCACAGGATCGCCCGGCAGCCCCTGTGGCGATGTCGTCTCTGGCTAACTGGCGGGTATTCAGGTGGGTCTGGTAGGCGTTGATTACATCGCGGGGTTTGCCATCTGCCATCACTCGACCCTGAAGCAGCCATATCGCCCGATCGCAAAGTGCCTGCACCTGATAAAGGGCATGTGAGCAGAAAAGAATTGTTGTACCCGATCGCTTTAGCTCAAGAATTCGGTCAAACGACTTCGTGGCAAAAGCCGCATCTCCCACAGATAAAGCTTCATCGATAATTAAAATATCCGGATCGGCTGCAGTAATTAATGAAAACGCTAACCGAACAAACATGCCTGATGAATAGGTTTTGACCGGCTGATCAATATGCTCACCAATTTCCGCAAACTCGATGATCTGCGGCAGCAGCCGATTGGTCTCCTCGACACTCAGGCCCAAGAGCGGGCCGTTAAGAAGGATATTTTCCCGTCCGGTCATCTCCATACTAAAGCCTGCGCCCAGCTCCAAAAGCGCTGTTACGCGGCCCAAGACCTGACAACGCCCTACGGTCGGACTGAGCACGCCCGAAATAATTTGAAGCAGAGTCGACTTGCCAGCACCATTGGGTCCAACGATCCCCACGGTCTCGCCAGAGGCAATCTTGACGGTGACATCCGTAAGTGCGGTAAACACTGGGCCCTGGGCCTGCTGATTAGTCAGGACGCGGGCCAATCTTTTAAGTGCAGAGCGCTCCATTGAATAGGCTTTGCCTACTTTTTCGAGCACGATCCGGTCCGGCATGTTCATCGATACACTTGTCACTCAAACCCAGCAAAAAACGAAGAACCAATGATAACTGAGCCCCTCGCCGCGGGCCGCAAACCACACAATCGAACCTGGGCGGTGATCATTTGCTACCGCCCGCAGCAAGAACTTGTCGCAGCGTTAGCCCGCGCGCTGCTCATTCAGGCCGAGCAAGTGCTGATCCTTGATAACGATGCGGCAAGCTCCACACTGGATTTGCTTCACATTGATCGCGTCATCCATGTGCCCATGCCTTCCAATCTGGGCACTGCGGCTGCGATGAATCGCGCCTGGCAGATGGCCCTGCAAGCTAATGCTGAGTTCGTGATTTGTTTTGATCAGGACAGTGTCGTGTCAGACAACCTGATTGCAAGCCTACTTTCTCGTTGGCAGCAATTAAAAGAAAATGGTTATTGTCCAGGCGCAGTCGGCCCCGCATGGGAAGACGCCCGAACACACCGGATGCTCAGGGCGCTTAAGCCTGCAGGTTGGCGCAGACAGCGTGTTGACTCCAATACCGCTGCGTCTATCGAAGTTGACCACCTGATTACCTCGGGCTGCCTGATACATCGAGATAGCTGGCTTACAACGGGACCCTTTGATGAATCCTTATTCTTAGACTACGTGGATATCGAATGGAACCTGCGAGCACGCAACCGCGGATTCCATTTTTACGTCACGCGAGACGCAAAAATGCAACATGCCATTGGCGATAGCGTGATTTCAATTTTCGGCCGCTCACTCTGGATTCATCAGCCGATGCGCCAATACCTGCTTGTAAGAAACCACCTTCTTCTTTGGCGGCGGCCCTACATCTCTTTAAGCTGGAAGTGTCGCGATGCGCTCCAAGTCGCCATGAAAACAGGCCTTGTCTTGGCCTTTCGCGGGCCCCGCTGGCAGCGACTGGCGTGGATCACGCGTGGCATTTGGGATGGACTGAAGGGGAGGTCTGGCCCCATAATGTGACGAAAGTCACATTTCTAGGCCATGCTCCCGACTCATTCCGCCCAACAGATCTCACCCATTGCGGCCTTAAAGGCCCTGCCACTGCTTAACGGATTGGCGCCAAAGGTCATTGAGGAGATTGCCAAACACACCCAATTTGTCCGCTACGCCGCCGGGCAAGCGATCTTTCAGCAAAACGAATCCTCCAACACCTTTGTGATCGTATTGGCGGGTAAAGCGCAGGTGGTAAGCCTTTCCGATGATGGCCGACCGATCGGGACCCAGGTCCTTAATTCGGGAGACTTCATCGGCGAGCTCTCAGTCATCGACACCCTGCCACGAAACGAGACCCTAATTGCTGCCGAAGAGACCGTAATAGCGCATCTGCCAGCATCAATCGCCAAGCAGTTGTTTTTGCAATACCCAATGATTACTGATCGTATTCTTCAGCAGCTTTGTCGCACAGTACGGCAGGTTGCCCAGATTCGATCGGTGCTTGCCATCAATCGGGCTCAGTCTCGGGTCTATCACCTGTTATTGAGGTTTGCAAAACCGGCAGAGAACAATGCGCTCACGATCGAGCGACTACCTAATCAACAGACGATTGCGATGATGGCCAATGTCAGTAGAGAGTCAGTTTCTCGTGCTATTCACGCATTGATTAAACAGAATGTGCTTCGCAAAGATGCGCGTCGTCTCATCATTACCAACCCTGCAACGTTAACGAAACTGGCACAGGGCGAGGCAGATCATAGCGAGGCAGCCCACTTACCATGAGGGCATACTCGACGCGGTTTATCGCTCGCGAACACGCTGGCCTGATTGAGGCTGCCAATCGGGGGCTGGACACCACAGGGCTCGCGCTTGCCGCGTTAATCGTTACCTACGGTTTTCCTCATGCTGCCGACCGGCCGACGCGAGACTGGATTCTGCTCGTGCTGCTGAACTTGTTGTGCAATCTGCTGATCTTTCAGCAGTCAGGCCTGTATAGAAGTTGGCGAGGCAGGCCATTTTCTGACCAGCTGGGCCGACTGATGCTCGCAGGGCTTGGAGCAAGCCTGATCACCTTTGTTATCTGGGCTGCCTTAAATCTGGAGTCCGAGATTTCACCCGTCCAGATTCTAGTCTGGCTTGCGTTAGGCATTATGCTCATTTGCCTGCAGCGCGCTGTATTTCAAATAATTGTTCGGCACTACCGCCGTCGCGGTGTCAACACGAAGCACATCCTGATTTATGGGGCAGGCAACCTAGGGCAATCGATTGCCGAGCAGGCACGCTTAAGCCCAGAAACAGGCTATCGCGTGATGGCTTACATTGATGATGATCCTCGGCTGGCAGGCAACATTCGCGGAGATATTCCAATAATCGGCGGGTTGCTATCGATGGATGAATGGCTAAAGAAAAACGAAATCGATGAGATTTGGGTAGCACTGCCGCTGGATGCAGTTCAACGTGTAACAAAGGTGCTAGAAATCGCAGATACACACATGGTGTCTGTTCGGCTTTTCCCCGACCTAAACGGCTTGGCACTTCTTAATCACTCAGTAAGCGAGATGTTGGGCCTGCCGATCATCGATTTGAATGTCAATCAAATGCAGGGACTAAATCGCTTGATTAAAGAACTCGAAGATAAAATTCTTGGGGTTATTTTATTTATCTTGGCTTTGCCGATTATTGGAGCAATATCGTTAGCAATTAAGCTTAGTTCGGGGGGTCCAATTCTTTTCCGACAACGCCGGAATGGATGGGATGGACGACCCTTTACGATCTATAAATTTCGCACCATGCTGCAACACGACGAGCAAAACGGTCAGCTCACTCAAGCAAAGAAAGATGATGCACGATTTACCAAGATTGGGCGATGGCTACGTCGGAGCTCGCTTGATGAATTACCGCAGTTATTTAACGTGCTTCAAGGGAAAATGAGCCTTGTAGGACCACGGCCTCATGCGGTAGAGCACAATAACTTTTTTCAAAAGCGTATCAGCGGTTACATGCGTCGGCACCGGGTTAAACCGGGCATCACCGGCTGGGCCCAGATCAATGACCTACGCGGCGAGATACTCGAAATCGATGACATGTCACGTCGGCTAAAGCATGATCTTTATTACATCGAACACTGGTCACTGATGTTTGATTTACGGATCATCATCGCGACTTTGCTGAAGATTTTTTCCAGCAAAAAAGCCTGGTGACACTTGCCGCCAAGCGCCGTGAATGCCATTGCAATTGCCCCCGTCGTTACACTCGGATTAAGCCTCGCTCACCCCAACGCATTTGGAATCGCTTGGACCCTGCTCGCACTCGCCTGCTTGGTCCTGGCGTTCAAGCATCGAGATGCTCTCGACTCACCGAATGCAGCCTGGAAGGTATGGCTGGTTGCTTTTGGGCCGCTTACTGCGTTATCGCTATTTTCAGCGCTCTTTTTTAATTTAAGCCTCAGCCGCGCAGAGGTGATCGAAGTCTTTCTCGGAGGGCTTTTCTTTTGCCTCGGTCTTCGACATCTTGAGCCATCGTTTGCACGTCTTCGTGACGGTCTATGCCTTGCAGCAGCACTCGGACTCGCACTGGCAATTTACGAATTTTTTATACTGACCCACCCAAGGGTGGGGATGGTCTTTCACCCAATTAATTTTGCCCTTGCGTGCGGAGCGACACTGCTAGCGCTTAGCCTGCTGTGGACATCCAGTGAATCTCCCCGTGGTAATCCCCTGGCAATACCGCTCGCAATCTTGGCCGCGGGCCTGACACTACTGGGCTCGGGCTCACGGGGGCCTATTCTGGCGGCGCTGCTTTGCCTATTAGCAGCGTGGCTGGCTGGACGCAGAGAAAAACAAGTCGTTAATCGACTTCAAATTACAAAGGCTGGCGCGCTGCTAGCCGGTGCCTTTCTGGTCATGGCGGTCGGAGTTTTTGCGATCCGATTTGGAACTGATCTACGTCTTGGTGCTGACTCCTCAATTGGTAAGCGCTGGCAATTAATCGAGATTTCCGTGGCGCAGATCATGAAAACGCCTTGGCTTGGGGTGGGCACGGATCAGGCCGGAAAGTTTTTTTCCAGCTTTCCGCCACCGATTTCGAGCCTAGACCATGCGCACGTCACACTGCTTAACCTTGGGCTGGAGCTTGGCCTTCCTGGACTCTTGAGTTGGATATGGATTTTTTTTGTAATGGGGAGAGCATTTTTGCGTAAAGGCCCACAATACAATGAGGCCATCTCCAGAGTCGGGCTTTACGTTAGTGGGTATATTTTCTTGTGTGCCCTGACTCAAGATCTGCTAAGCCATGCTTACACCAGAAAATACATCGCCCTTGCTTTCGCTATGCTTTTAGTGATGCAAGCCGAGAAATCCCAGCCTAACGGTACGAGTAAGACTTATGTCTGAGCCAACCATAAGTGCGATCATCATCACTCGCGACGAGGCGGCTAACTTACCCGAATGCCTCCGGACACTGAAATTTTGCCAGGAGGTGATCGTGCTTGACCAAGAAAGCACAGATCACACCGCTGACCTAGCCCGAAAGCTTGGTGCATGCGTTATTACAAGTAACGATTGGCAGGGTTTCGGGATTCAGAAACAGCGCGCCCTGAATGCTGCGACCCGGGACTGGGTATTGTCGATCGATGCAGATGAGCGCATCACTGCAGAGCTTGCTGATGAAATTCGGAAGGCGATAAAAACCGGGCGGTATGACGGCTACCTAGTTAAGCGTCGCTCGCAATTTCTCGGTAAGTGGATGAATCATGGCGGCTGGTATCCCGACCGGGTGCTCAGGCTTGCCAAGCGCAAACAGGCTCGTTTTGATCCAACGCCTATTCACGAAAAGATGCTCATTGATGGCGCAGTCGGCGAACTTACTCACCCTATGCTTCATTACAGCTATCGGAGTATTGAAGATGTGCTCGCCAAACAAACCACCTATGCGCTGGCTGGCGGTGCAAAAAAAAGGGATCTTGGCCGCCAAGACCGCGGATTATTTTCTGCCCTGATGGGCTCGGTCTGGACATTTATTCGGCTCTTCATATTTCAGCTTGGATTTCTCGATGGCCGTCACGGGCTCATCGCCGCGCTTGCAAAATCTCAAGAGACTTTCTGGAAATACTTGGCGGCAGCCTGGCCGGGTGATCGCAGCCGATGAGGCTCGCCATTATCCGTCGTCGTTATAACCCGTATGGCGGCGCGGAGCGTTTTATTGAGCGGCTTTTGCCCCGCCTAACTCAGCGGGGAATCAAAAACACAATCATCACAGAAAATTGGTCTGGGCCAAACAGCGCCGACAGTATGG
>JBILVT010000072.1:0-9228 GCA_044370275.1 Burkholderiaceae bacterium
TCCCAGAACCTTGTCTTCCAAATGCCATTGGCAGGTCTCTCAAACGCTCCGAGATCAATCTCAGTGGCCAAAACCATAAACGGGAGGCTCATGCTCACACCCCCGCTTTACGGTTAGCCTGAAGCTCTGCCACCAACGCCCGGATCTGATCGTCCGTCTGCCCGGCGATTCGGGCTGCGTTAATTGCTTCAATTTCGGTCTGTGGCCAGCCCACGCTGCGTAGCCCCAGAGAGACCGGGGGAGGCAGTAACCCCTGCTTAACGCGCAGGTAAATCGTGGATCGAGCCAAGCCGCACTCTTCCATCACTTGCGGCAGTCGAAGAATCTTGTAAGTCATATTTGCACTCCAAAAGTTTATCGTGGGTGCAAATCTACAAACCATCTTTCCTGGGTTCGCTAAACCCGGAAAATCAGTCCCTCAATTTGGCCCTTTCCTCACTCACCATGCTCTGAAAGCGATGCCAACTGGTCATCCCGCGCCCCTCTGTCCAGATATGACGCGACCGACCCGTGCCGTGAAAATCCATTTTTTGCGGTGGTTTGCTTTTTAACTTAAGCCAGACCTCCTCGGTCTTCGCTGCCGGATTTACCTTGAGCACCCTTGTGATCGCTTTTCTCACTGGGCCAGCCGCGCCGGGTTTTTTGCCGACAAACTTACTGCCGTGCCTCGCTTTGGGGAGAAGCGCGTCGTCTGTACGGATTGAGGACTGTGCTGTGCTTAAAAGATCAAGCGTTGTGCGAAGTAGCCGCCTATCTTTGTCTTTAAAAGCAATCAGTGCCTGAGCGCGGTAATTCAGAAACCATTGCTGGTTTTTCCGTGCGGCTGCACTTTCCCAACCCTCTCCTTCTAACCAGTTATCAAACTCAACCAGATTGAACCCAAAAATCCCGCAGGTTAGGGCAAAGGCGTGCTCGGTCTTATCATCGTAGACCCAACCATTAGTTGCCAGCCTACGGGCAATGAGTGAGGTCGTCGGCTTCTTGCTTACAGAACTCATGCTGCCTTTCGAGCGTTCGAGATATCGATCCCTCTGGCACGATCCAGATAGTCCGCCCACCACTGCATCATCTCGGCCCGCTGTTTCAGATAAAGCGCGTGGTTATAGCTCGCAGAGACGCGATCCCGCTCTTGGTGGGCCAGTTGCAGCTCGATGTGCTGATGATCAAACCCCTCTTCATGCAAGATGGTGGAGGCTAAGCCCCGCCAACCATGGCCGGTCATCCGGCCCCTGAATCCCATCCGATCAAGAGCCGCCAAAATGGTCCCGTTGCTCATGGGTTTGGAGTGATCCCGCTCCCCCGAAAACAGAATCTTTCTATGGCCACTGATCCGGTGCAGGATGCGCAGGACTTCTAAGGCCTGACGCGAGAGCGGCACGATGTGTGGCGTTCTCATCTTCATCCGTTCAGCCGGAATCCGCCACTGGGCTTTCTCTAAATCAAACTCCTCCCAGCGGGCATTGATAAGTTCGCTTGTCCGAACGAAGGTAAGGGCTAAGAGGTTCATCGCCAGCCGTGTGGCCGGGTAGCCCTGATAGCCTTCAGTCTTTTGCAAAAGCTCCGGTAGGTCCTTGGCATCAATTCGGGCGTAGTGGGTTTGCTTTCTGGAGACCAAGACATCACTGGGGCGAATGTCTGAGGTCACATCGCGCTCAGCCAGCCCGTGGGCCACCGCATAGCGGCAAATCTGGCCAATAGTCTGGAACGCCCGCTTAGCGATATCCACCGCCCCACGGGATTCGATCTTTTTGATGACACGTACCACGTCAATGGCTTTAAGCGTAGAAATCGGAAACTGGCCGATCTCGGGAAAGATATCCATCTCTAGCCGCCTTGCCACATAGGCTGCGTGCCGCTCTGATCTGGCCTTGGCCCAATGCTCATGCCAACGCAGCGCAATCTTTTGAAAAACGTGCTCTTCTAACGCCTCACGATTGGCCCTCTCCAACCGCTTGGCCTGCACCGGATCAATGTTGTTCAGTAACCCCTTGCGGATCTGATCGCGTTTTTCGCGCGCTTCAGCCAAAGTGATTAGTGGGTAAGGCCCAAGCGAAGCGACTCTCGCCTTGCCTTCAAACTGATAACGCATCTGCCAGAGCTTTGATCCGTTTTTACGAATCAATACACATAGGCCTTGACCATCACTGATGCGATAGTCGCGCTCCGAAGGCTTTGCTGATTTGATTTTGATATCTGTAATCATTGACCGGACTAGAGAGGTGTGAGAATTGAGTAATTCGCCGTTACTCAAGTGGCGAAATCACCTGTTACTCAGATTTCTACCGGTTCGCATACCGGCTGTCAATGATTAACTACAGACCCAGATAGACCAGAAAATCGTTATAAATCAGTCACTTAGGTATTTGATTTGGATCCCTTTAGACCCCTTTGAACCCCTGTAGAAGGGGCTCCTGGCGGAGAGGGTGGGATTCGAACCCACGGTGCCCTAACGGACACGCCTGATTTCGAGTCAGGTACATTCGACCACTCTGCCACCTCTCCGATCGGCGTATTCTAACTGAGCCCGTCGGACTGCCCCATACAACCCAATGCCGCTAGCGATCGTCGAATGTCAGAATGACCTGCGGGCTCGTTGCCGTCGCCTGGCAGGTCAGCACATAGCCTTTATCGACTTCGTCTTTTTCGAGCGTGTAGTTCTTGTGCATAGTCGCGCTGCCCTCCAGAATGCGGCCACGGCATGTACAGCAGACGCCCGCCTTACAAGAAAACGGCACATCAAGGCCCGCATTCATTGCGGCATCCAGCAGCTTTTCGTCTTTCCCGATGCGCAGTTCATGCTCATGGCCATCCACGATCACCTTTAGCAAGATGTCTTTTTTGGCTGCGGTGCGCACCGGCGCTGAATCGGTATCCGACTGGACTTTTACCGCCTGCTCCCGACTTGTTGTGAAACGCTCAAAATACACGCGGCTCTCGGGCACACCGGCCTGCACCAGCGCCTGCTGGGTCGCCTCGATCATAGACTCAGGGCCACAGATAAAGACCTCGTCCATGCTGGCGACAGGCAGCAAGGCCTTAATCACCTGGCGGACTTTATCGCCATCGATACGGCCTTCTTGCAACGCAACTTCTTGGGCCTGGCGCGAGAGTGTGTGAATCATGGTGAATCGGCCTGGAAAGCGGTCTTTTAAATCCTGTAGGGCCTCATTGAACATCACCGAGGACATCCGGCGATTGCCGTAAATAAGCGTGAATTTTGAATCTGGCTGCTCCTCAAGCGTTGTCGCAGCAATTGAGAGTATCGGGGTAATACCCGAACCACTTGCAAAGCCCACGCGGTGGATAGCCCGTTCCTTTTTTACAGTGAAACGCCCATCCGGCGGCATGACCTCAATCGTATCGCCTGCCTTGATGTGATTCACTGCCCAGTTTGAAAATAAGCCCTCTTCGACTGGCCGAATGCCAATTTCGAGCTCACCGCCGCGAATAAAGCGGCTGCGCGGACTACTAATGGAGTAGTTACGCCGCACATCCTTGCCATTTAGCTGAGCCCGCAGGGTCAAAAACTGCCCCGGCTGAAACTGAAATAGATCTTTTTTCTCTGGCGGAATCGCAAACGTAATAGCCACGGAATTCGCTGCCTCCGGGCTGACACGCTTAACTCTTAGAGGATGAAACTGAATCGCCATCGTAACCACTCTCCCTGACTTGACTTTTATTATCTGGTCAATACGGCTTGAAATAATCAAATGTTTCCTGACAATCCAGACAGCGGTAGAGCGCCTTGCAGGCAGTCGACCCAAAATGGGCGCTCTCTACCGTCTGTTGGGAGCCGCACTGCGGGCATGGCACGACCTCGGCCTTTCGCTGGGCGGCTCTCGGCATGAACTTCATCACCGCGACATCACTGACCTTATGCACCGGCGGCGCAATGCCGTACTGCCGAAGTTTTTCTTTTCCCTCTTCGGTCATCCAGTCAGTGGTCCATGCTGGCGATAAACGCGTAGTGACCTTTGCGGTAATTCCCTGTTCCGCAAGCAGGCCGCGGACATCAGCCTCGATCTGCTCCATTGCCGGGCAGCCGCTGTAAGTTGGCGTGATGACCACTTCAAGGCCCGTGTCGGTATCACGAATCTCTCGCAGAATACCCAACTCACGCAACGAAATCACCGGAATCTCGGGGTCAGTCAGCTGCTCTAAAAGCGCCCAGACTTCTTCGATTTGCGTCGCGGTGGTCATTGCGTGATTTACCAGGCTGCATTCGGGTGCTGACGCACCAGGCTCTGCATCTCGGCAAGCACATACTCAAGGTGTTCGGAATGAACGCCTACCTTGCCCTGTGTGACATAACCGGTGGTCTCTTGCGGCCGTATCAGCGCAGCCTCTGCAAGCGCATCGTTGATCAATGCATCCCACTCGGGCTTCAGTGTGGCGACATCTACACCGGTGCTATTTGCGACAGCCTCGGACTCTGCTGGGCTGCTGGCCCAGAACTCCTTGGTGTAAGGCATCAGATGCTCCAGAGCTGAGCGCGCGCGGACATGGGACTCTTCGGTGCCATCGCCAAGTTTCACCAGCCAGTCGCGCGCGTGGCGCAGGTGATAGCGAACCTCCTTGGTTGATTTTTCTGCAATCGCGGCAAGCCGCTCGTCTTTCGATCGCTGAAGTGCTTGCCAATACAAGGCCATCAGGCTGCTGAAAAGAAAGTTACGGACTGTGGTTGTGGCGTAGTCGCGGCTGGTGCGGGCGTAGCCCGATAGCGGTCCGCTGTGCGGAAGTTCCAGCAACGTGTAGTTACGGAACTCGCGAACTTCACGCAAGTAAGCAAGTTTATCCTCGGTTGCGCCACCGCCTTTTAACTCGGCAGCATATTGGTAGAGCAGTCGGGCCTGGCCGATGAGATCGAGACTCATATTCGCTAGGGCGATGTCTTCTTCCAGAATCGGGCCGTGGCCACACCACTCCGCATTGCGCTGGCCAAGAATTAACGCGTTGTCAGCGAGATGCAAAACATAATCAACAGGCGCTTTCATTACATATGCCCCACTTCTTGCGGAATGTCATAAAACGTGGGATGACGATAGATCTTGTCTGAAGCGGGATCAAAGAGTTCGCTTTTGTCATCTGGATTATTGGCAGTGATCATGGCCGAGGGCACTACCCAGATCGAGACGCCCTCTTGCCGACGGGTATAGACATCGCGGGCCATATCCAGGGCCTGCTTTGCATCGGCAGCATGCAGGCTGCCGCAGTGTTTGTGCTCCAACCCCTGCTTGCTGCGAACAAATACCTCCCAGAGGGGCCAATCTTTCAGTGCGGGTTTGGTGCTCATGCTGCCTCCTTCATGCTGCGTTTTCTCTGCTTTTCGGCATACGCCAAGGCGGCATCGCGGACCCACTGGCCATCTTCATGGGCCTTTACTCGGGTGGCGAGCCGCTCTTTGTTGCAGGGACCATTGCCATTAACGACATCCCAGAATTCACTCCAATCAATTTCGCCAAAGTCGTAGTGGCCGCGGGCCTCGTTCCACCTCAGCTTCGGATCCGGCAGGCTGACACCGAGCACCTTGGCCTGCGGCACGGTGGCATCGACAAATTTCTGGCGCAGCTCATCGTTGCTGATGCGCTTGATTCCCCACTTCATGCCTTGTGCGCTGTGGTGGCTGTCGCTATCGGGCGGGCCGAACATCGCCAGACACTTCCACCACCAGCGGTTGACGGCGTCTTGCACCATATCGCGCTGCTCTTGTGTGCCCTTCATCATGGTGAGCAGTGCCTCATAGCCCTGGCGCTGATGAAACGATTCCTCTTTGCAGACCCGGACCATAGCGCGGGCATAAGGGCCATAGGAGCAACGGCACAACGGGATCTGATTCATGATTGCTGCGCCATCGACCAGCCAGCCAATCACGCCGATATCTGCCCAATTCAAGGTGGGATAGTTAAAAATCGAGCTGTACTTCGCCTTGCCGCTATGCAAGGCATCAAGCATCTCGGACCGGCTGGTGCCGAGTGTCTCGGCCGCCGAGTAAAGATAAAGACCATGGCCGGCTTCATCCTGAACCTTGGCAATCAGAATGCATTTACGTTTTAAGCTGGGCGCACGCAGGATCCAGTTGCCCTCGGGCAGCATGCCAACGATCTCGCTATGGGCATGCTGGCTAATCTGGCGAACCAAGGTTTTGCGATAGGCCTTGGGCATCCAGTCCTGGGGCTCAATGCGACCATCGGCATCGATACGGGCCTGAAACTGTTCCCCGCGCTCGGCGTCTTCAGCGCTTGTCGCCTCTACCGTCTTGAGGCCGGGACCATCCTGCACGCTAAACGATTGGGTGTACATACGAAACTCCTTTTAGATTTAACGACTGCGGCCTACGACTACTTTTTCATCAATGATTCTAGGATTCAGAAACCCAAGCGGGTTGCCGTTTCTCAAGGAATGCCGAAATGCCATCCTTTGCCTCTGCGCTCGCCCGAAGTTTGGCGATTCGTCGAGCAGTCTCCTGACTCGTCGCCTCATCAATCGGCCGGCCCGTGACTGCGGCAATCAGATCTTTTGAAGCCTTCTGGGCCTGCGGCCCACCGAGAATCAGGGCCTGAACAATTTTTTCAATCGTTGCATCCAGTGCGCTTTCTTCCGCGACCTCATGTACCAATCCCATGGCATGGGCCTGCTGCGCACTGATGCGCTCAGCAGTTTGGAAATAACGCAGCGACTGCCGTGGGCCGATTGCCCGAAGCACATACGGGCTGATTACCGAAGGCATGATTCCGAACTTGACCTCTGAGGTCGCAAACGATGCATCCTGTGTTGCAACTGCCATATCGCAGGCCGCAGTAAGCCCCGTTCCACCGCCTAATGCTGCCCCCTGTACCCGGGCAATTGTGGGCTTATTTAGTTCAGATAAGGCCCGCAGCATGGCAGAGAATCGCTGGGCATCAGCGATGTTTTCTGCCTCAGAGGAGTTGGCTGCCCGCTTCATCCAATTCAGATCGGCGCCTGCCGAAAAGTGCTTGCCGCGGCCGGCAAGCACCACCACACGTACGGTGTTGTCGTTATTTAGCGCCTTACAGGCATTGTGAAGATCTTCAATCAGCTGCTCGTTAAAGGCGTTAAAGACCTCGGGCCGGTTCATCCAGATGGTGGTCACACGGCCTTTGCGCTCAATCTCCAGTGTGGAATAGGCAGACATGGACGTTTCCTGTTATCGATTTTTAAAAGAAGGTTTACGTTTTTCAACAAAAGCGGCCATACCCTCTTTCTGATCCTCGACGGCGAAGGTGGCGTGGAACACGCGACGCTCAAATAAGAGGCCCTCGGTGAGCGAGCTCTCAAAGGCACGGTTGACCGACTCTTTGACCATCATGGTTACTGGTATTGAGTAGCCTGCTATGACCGCGGCCGCTTTCAGGGCCTCGTCGAGTAACTGATCGGCGGGCACCACGCGGGCAACAAGGCCTGCGCGCTCTGCCTCGGCGGCGTCCATCATGCGGCCAGTTAGGCAAAGATCCATCGCCTTGGCCTTTCCCACCGCCCGCGGCAGTCGTTGTGTGCCGCCTGCGCCCGGGATGATGCCGAGCTTGATTTCGGGCTGACCGAATTTCGCGGTGTCCGCAGCAAAGATCATGTCGCAGGCCATCGCGATCTCACAGCCGCCGCCTAGGGCAAAGCCTGCCACGGCTGCGATCACCGGCTTTCGAGCGGTCCGCAGCCGCTCCCAGTTGCGGGTAATGAAATCGATTTTGTAGGCATGCATGTAATCGAAATCCTTCATAAAGCCGATGTCAGCACCCGCTGCGAAGGCCTTTTCATTTCCGGTGAGCACCATGCAGCCGATATTGTCATCAGTCTCGAAGCGATCAATGGCGGCAGAAATGCCATCCACCACATCGTTATTTAATGCATTCATTGCCTCGGGCCGATTGATGCGGATCAATCCAACTCTGCCGTGGACCTCGGTGATCACTACATTGGTGGCATTCACGCTGCATGTCTCCTATTGAAAATTTAAACGCCTAAAACTTAAGACTTTGACCCAATCGCTTCAGACCCGTTCAATCACCATCGCAATGCCCTGACCCACGCCAATACACATCGTGCAAAGCGCATAGCGGGCCTGACGACGATGCAGCTCCGCCACGGCCGTCGTGACTAGGCGCGCGCCGCTCATGCCGAGCGGATGGCCCATGGCAATTGCTCCGCCATTCGGATTGACGTGTGACTCTGCATCGCCCAGTCCTAAATCACGCAAGACTGCTAAGGCCTGAGCAGCGAAGGCTTCATTGAGTTCAATTACATCCATTTTCGCCAACGAAAGCCCAGTTTTTTCTAAGACCTTCCGAACCGCTGGCGCAGGGCCCACGCCCATAATGCGTGGAAGCACCCCAGCAGTCGCCATGCCGATCACCCGCGCTCTTGGTGTCAGACCATATCGAGCTGCAGCCTGTTCAGAAGCAATCAGCACTGCGCAAGCGCCATCATTGACCCCAGAAGCGTTGCCAGCAGTCACCGTGAGCTCCGGGCCGTTAACACCTTTTAGTTTGGCCAGCATCTCCAGCGTGGTACTCGGCCGAGGATGTTCGTCGGTTGAAAAAATAGTGGGATCGCCTTTTTTGTTTGCAATCGTGACCGGCACGATCTCATCGGCAAAACGCCCTGCGGCATGGGCAGCCGCCCAGCGCTGCTGAGAACGCAAGGCAAACGCATCCTGATCAGCGCGCGAGATAAGAAACTCCTCAGCCACATTGTCCGCAGTCTGCGGCATCGAGTGGGTATCAAAGCGCTTTTTCATCAGCGGATTAGGAAAGCGCCAGCCGATAGTGGTGTCATAAATTTCAGCACTGCGTGACCAGGCGGCCTCCGCCTTACCCATGACAAATGGTGCTCGAGACATGCTCTCAACACCGCCCGCAATCATCAGCTGGGTCTCGCCTGATTTAATGGATCGGGCGGCAAGGCCGATCGCATCCATACCTGAGCCGCAGAGCCGATTCACCGTGGTGCCAGGCACCTCTACTGGCAGTCCGGCCAGCAGGCCTGACATACGTGCCACGTTACGGTTATCTTCGCCCGCCTGATTTGCACAGCCATAAATAATGTCCTCAACTGCGGCCCAATCCACCTTGGGATTTCGCTGCATTAGGGCTTTTAGGGGAACGGCGCCTAAGTCGTCGGCGCGAACAGCCGCCAGCGTACCGCCGTAGCGGCCGATGGGAGTTCGGATAGCATCACAAATAAAGGCGGTAGTCATGTTGAATCACTCTTAAA
>JBILVT010000157.1:0-2733 GCA_044370275.1 Burkholderiaceae bacterium
AGGCCATGATCGCAGCAATCGACAGCCAGAGAAACACCAGCTCCACCATCGCCCAATCGGGCCGCTTGGCCGTAAAAAAAAGCCCGCTCCACAGCATGTGCAACAGGCTATTGATCGCAAAGAGGCCCAGGATCCAGCGCCGCTGGTCCTCGGAATTGGCCCGTCGCCAGGCCAGAACCCCCGCCGCGACAATGAGCACAAAAACAGTTGTCCATATCGCCCCGAAGGCCCAGTCGGGCGGCTTCCACTCGGGCTGACGCAGGGCCCGATACCAGGGGCCGAGATCGGTGAGCTGCTGGCCAATCATCGAGACGGCCGAGACCCAGACCACTGCAATCGCGATCTGCCTGAAAAGGCCTGGGAGACGCGGCTTTTGAGAAGAGGTTGTCATTTCTAAAAGTTTAGGTGTTTTTACGGTTGTACCGAAAATGTTGACTAGAAAATCCGTACACTAGCGCCTGTTTGCCCTCGGCGGCATCGGCCGGGACCCCTTTTTTTCTACCTCTGGAGATTTGCATGTTCGCAACCCTCGTGAAGGCCTCTGTTGCCAAAAAAGCGCTCCTGACCAGTGCCGCAGCAATCGCTGTTGCAGTGGCAGGCTGCGCACCTAAAGACTCGACCGTCAAGATCGGCCATGTCGGGCCACTCACCGGCTCCATCGCCCACCTCGGAAAAGATAACGAATCCGGCGCCAAGCTCGCTATCGCGGACTTAAACAAAGCCGACATCAAAATCGATGGGAAAAAAGTTACCTTTACTCTGATATCGGAAGATGATGGCGCCGACCCCAAGCAGGGCACGGCCGCAGCACAAAAATTGGTGGATGCAAAAGTCGTCGGCGTAATTGGCCACCTGAATTCGGGCACGACCATTCCTGCCTCAAAGATTTACAGTGATGCAGGCATTCCCCAGATCTCGCCCTCTGCAACCAATCCGAAGTACACGCAGCAGGGCTTCAAAACCACATTCCGAGTGGTCGCCAACGACGCTACCCTTGGCGGCGTGCTCGGCAAGTACGCGGTCAATGAGCTGAAGGGCAAAAGTATTGCGGTGATTGATGACCGCACCGCTTACGGCCAAGGCGTGGCAGATGAGTTCGTGAAGGGTGTTGAGGCAGCAGGCGGCAAGGTCGTAGATCGCCAGTTCACCACAGATAAAGCAACCGACTTCATGTCAATTCTTACCGCAATCCGCGCCAAGAAGCCCGATGTGGTGTTCTTTGGCGGCATGGATGCGGTTGGCGGCCCGATGCTGCGCCAAATGGATCAGCTGAAAATCAACGCCAAATTTATGGGCGGCGACGGCATCTGCACCGGCGAGCTGATCAAGCTGGCCGATAAGGCCCTGGGCAATAGCCGTGTCTTCTGCGCGGAGGCTGGCGGTGTAGTCGGCCCCTACGAAAAGAAAATGGCGGACTTCAAAGAGCGCTTTAAGAAAGAGATGGGCGCCGACGTGAACCTTTACTCGCCCTACGTCTACGATGCGGTGATGGTGATGGTGGAAGCCATGAAGAAGGCCAACTCAACCGATCCAAAGAAATATCTGCCTGAGCTCGCCAAAATCCAGTACGATGGCGTGATCGGCCCGATCGCCTTCGATGACAAAGGCGACATCAAAGGCGGAACGCTCACGCTTTTCACCTATAAAGACGGTAAGCGTGAGGCACTCAAGGTGATTCAGTAAGGCGCTGCAGTCCGCGTCTGAAATATCAACGCTGCCTCGAAAAGGGGAAGGTCGGAGCGAATCCACCTTCTCCTTTTTTCTTGAATCGCACCGCGAATGGACACCCTAATCCAACAGCTGATTAACGGCCTTGTACTGGGCAGTGTCTATGCCCTTGTCGCCCTGGGCTACACCATGGTTTACGGCATTCTTCAGCTGATTAACTTTGCCCACGGGGATGTACTGATGATCGGCGCCATGGTCTCGCTAACCGTGCTCGGCATAATCAAAGCGGTAGCCCCCTCGACCCCTCTGGTGCTGCAGCTGGTCATTGCAACAGCAGTCGCCGTGCCGGTCTGCATGCTGATTGCTGCTGCCATTGAACGTATTGCTTATCGTCCGCTGCGCAATTCACCACGGCTGGCCCCGCTCATTACCGCAATCGGCGTGTCAATTATTCTGCAGACGCTGGCCATGATTATCTGGTCACCCAACCCCAGGGTCTATCCCGATCTGCTGCCGACCACGCCATTTGAAATTGGTGGCGCCTTACTTGCCCCCAAGCAATTACTTATTCTGATCGTGGCAACACTCTCAATGGCGGGACTCTTACTGCTGGTAAATAAGACCCGTCTGGGCCGCGCCATGCGGGCCGTCTCCGAGAGCCCCAGAATCGCCACACTCATGGGCGTTAATTCTGATCGCATCATTACGGCAACCTTCATGCTAGGTGCCGCGCTGGCTGCGATCGCTGGTGTATTAGTGGCGATGAACTACAACATCGCCCAATTCACGATGGGATTTCTTCTTGGGCTGAAGGCGTTTACCGCCGCAGTGCTTGGCGGCATCGGCAATCTCGGCGGTGCAGTGGCTGGTGGACTGTTACTTGGCATTATTGAAGCGCTCGGTGCGGGCTATATCGGAGACCTCACCGGCGGATTTTTAGGCAGCCACTATCAAGACATCTTTGCATTTGCAGTTTTAATCGTGGTGCTGATTTTTCGGCCCTCTGGCCTGCTCGGTGAGCGGGTCGCCGACCGGGCCTAACGATTGAGGATTGGCCAATGCACT
>JBILVT010000158.1:0-2678 GCA_044370275.1 Burkholderiaceae bacterium
TTCCTTATCGATGCGTACGGTCTGGAATGAGGCCTCCGGATCGAAGTCGGTGATCTCGCCGGTCTCGTTAAACCTCACAGCTGTGGCGACGGTAGCCGATGCCCGCCGGACCTGGACACCCATGCTTCAACGGGCGGAAGCGCCGACTGTCTTGCTCTTTATCGATCTGGGCCAGGGAAAAAATAGAATGGCGGGCTCGGTCTTGGCGCAGACACTTGAGCAGTTTGGCGATGAGGCCGCCGATATCAGCGCCGATTTGCTGCAATCATTCGTTGCCGCGATGTCCGAGCTGCATCAGACTGAACAGGTACTCGCGTATCACGACCGTTCGGATGGCGGTCTTCTGGCCACACTCTGTGAAATGGCGTTTGCGGGCCGCTGTGGCATCACGATCAATATCGATCTGATCACGATCGATCCGGTAGCGGCCGACTGGGGTGATTTCAAGATACGGCCCGAGCAGGTCGCAGTACAGCGCGATGAGCTCACGATTAGGGCGCTATTTAATGAAGAGCTTGGCGCAGTACTTCAGGTACGCCGTTCGGATAGAACGGCCGTGATGGATTGTCTGCGCCGGCATGGTCTATCGCGCTTGACGTTTGAGATCGGTTCGGTCAATCCGCGTGATGCGATCGAAATCTATCGAGATGCAAAGTGTATTTTTCAAAAGCCGCGGCATGTGCTGCAGCGGACCTGGAACTCCGTGAGCGCAGAGATCTGCCGGCGTCGCGATCACCCTGACTGTGTCGAGCAGGAAATTGAGATTGCGCAAAATTCCGAGATGCCGCGCGTTGCCTTAGGCCCAGCAGTCGCAGCGCGCCAGGATCAATTGGCCGCCCCATGGGTGGGCAAACGTCCGCGGGTGGCGATCTTAAGGGAGCAGGGCGTCAACGGCCAGGTGGAGATGGCGGCCGCTTTTGATCGGGCGGGATTCGAGTCTTGGGATGTGCACATGAGCGATCTGATGTCAGGCCGAATTCAGCTGGATCAGTTCGCGGGACTGGCTGCCTGTGGGGGCTTCTCGTTTGGCGATGTGCTGGGCGCCGGACAGGGCTGGGCGCGATCCATTCTCTTTCACGACTCACTCAGAGAGCAGTTTGAAAAGTTTTTTCATGATCCAACGCGTTTCGCGCTTGGCGTATGCAATGGCTGTCAGATGATGAGCGGGCTGTCCGAGATCATTCCGGGCGCTGCCAACTGGCCACGATTCGTGAAAAATCGCTCGGAGCAATTCGAGGCACGCTTTTCTTTGGTGGAGATTCAGGCCTCTGCCTCAGTGCTGACCGCCGGCATGGAGGGCTCTGTTTTGCCGGTGGTGGTCTCGCACGGCGAGGGCCGTGCCGCGTTCGATACAGCGCATCCGCCGGCGGATGCGGTCATGCGTTATGTCGATCCCAAAGGGCTTGTCACTGAGCATTACCCGTACAATCCAAACGGCTCTCCAGGTGGTCTGACTGCGGTAACGAATGAAGATGGCCGCATTACCGTGATGATGCCGCACCCCGAGCGCGTATTTCGTCAGGTGCAGATGTCCTGGATCCCCGAGGCACTCCGCACGACCGGCGACGATTCGCCCTGGATGATGCTGTTCCGTAATGCCCGCTACTGGGTCCAACACGCATGAAAGCTTAAACACGATGTTATCTGCAGCCAATATTACGATTCAGTTCGGCGCGAAGCCCTTATTTGAAAATGTCAACGCAAAGTTCGATAACGGCAACCGTTACGGTCTAATCGGCGCCAATGGCTGTGGTAAATCCACGCTCATGAAGATTCTGGGCGGCGATCTTGAGCCGAGCAATGGCGTCGTCGTTCGAGATCCTCATGTTCGCCTCGGTAAGCTTCGGCAGGATCAGTTCGCGTTTGAGGATGTGCGTGTGCTGGATGTAGTCATGATGGGCCACGAGGAAATGTGGGCTGCACAGTCTGAGCGGGATGCGATCTATGCCAACCCCGAGGCCACCGAAGACGACTACATGAAGGCGGCAGAACTCGAGGGTAAGTTCGCCGAATACGACGGCTACACGGCTGAGGCCCGGGCAGGCGAGTTGCTGCTGGGTGTGGGAATTCCGCTTGAGCAGCACCAGGGCCCGATGCGCGAGATCGCCCCCGGCTGGAAGCTACGGGTGTTGTTGGCTCAGGCCCTTTTTTCAGATCCGGATGTGCTGCTGTTGGATGAGCCCACGAACAATCTGGATATTCATTCGATCCAGTGGCTTGAAGATGTGCTCAATGAGCGCAACAGCACCATGATCATCATTTCGCATGACCGGCATTTTTTGAATTCGGTCTGCACCCACATGGCCGACTTGGATTACGGGGAGTTACGGATTTATCCCGGCAACTATGATGACTTCATGCTGGCGGCCTCCGAGGCCAGGGCCCGGCTGATGGCGGCGAATGCCAAAAGCAAGGAGCGGGTCTCTGAGTTGCAAGAGTTTGTGCGACGATTCGCTGCCAACAAATCAAAGGCTAAGCAGGCGACATCGCGCCGCAAGCTGATCGAAAAAATTCAAGGTGATGCTGTCGAGGTGCGGCCTTCTTCCCGACAGAATCCCTACATTCGTTTTGAGCAGACTAAGCAGCTCTACCGACAGGCTGTCCATGTGCAGAGCATCTCAAAGACTTTCGAGGGCCGCAGCCGTCCGGTGATTGAGCGCTTTTCCATGATGGTCGAA
>JBILVT010000159.1:0-2667 GCA_044370275.1 Burkholderiaceae bacterium
CAAGGCGGGCAGCTAAGGCAGTCAAGGTTGTGATTAAAGACAAGCCGCCAGTCCTCGATGTTTGGCAGGCGGTGAGCGCGCAACATTTCGTGCTGCCGCCCGTTCATGTCAGGCGAGGCAAGCCAAAAGAAAAAATAAAACATGCCCCGCATCAGCTCGAGGGTCAGTTCAGTGTCGGTGGCCAGGAGCATTTTTATCTCGAAGGGCAGGTCGCCTATGCCTGCCCGCAAGAGCAGGGCCAGTGGCTCGTTTACTCCAGTACGCAACACCCAGGCGAAGTGCAGCACTGGGTCGCCCACGCTTTAGGAATCGAAAATCATGCGGTTCGCATCGAGTGCCGACGCATGGGCGGTGGATTTGGCGGCAAAGAAACCCAGGCGGGCCAGCCGGCAGTCTGGGCAGCCATTGCAGCGATGCTCTGCGGTGCGCCGGTGAAGGTACGGCTCGATCGTGATGATGACTTCATGATCACAGGCAAGCGCCATCCTTTTCATTACCAGTATCGGGTGGGTTTTGATGCAGAAGGCCTGATTCAGGGCCTAGAGATCACCATGGCGGTGGACTGCGGATTCAGCGCGGATTTAAGTGGGCCAGTGGCAGATCGCGCGATCTTCCATGCTGATAACGCCTATTTTTTATCTGATGTGGAGATTCATTCTTACCGCTGCAAGACCCACCGGCAGAGTCAGACGGCCTTTCGCGGCTTCGGCGGCCCGCAGGGCATGATGGCGATTGAGACCATCCTTGGCGATATTGCCCGCCACCTGCACCAAGATGCGCTGGATGTTCGCATCCGTAATCTCTATGGCAGTCCGGGCCGTGATGAGACCCACTACGGCATGCGGGTGGAAGATGCGCCCATTGATGAGATTCTGGCGGATCTGGAAAAACGTGCCGAGTATCGCAAGCGTCGGCAAGAGATCAACGCTGCAAATCTTAAAGCGTCTCGCTTTAAGCGGGGCATGGCCATCACGCCAGTGAAATTTGGCATCTCCTTTACCGCGACACAATTTAATCAGGCAGGTGCCTTGGTTCATATCTACACTGATGGCAGCGTGCTTGTTAACCATGGCGGCACCGAAATGGGCCAGGGGCTGCACACCAAGGTCTGCCAGGTGGTGGCACAGACACTCGGGGTCTCACCATCCCGGGTCAGCATCAGTGCAAGCGATACCTCCAAAATTCCCAATGCGTCGGCTACGGCCGCCTCCAGCGGCACTGACCTAAATGCGATGGCCGCTCATCTGGCGGCACTCGAAATCCGAAATCGGCTTGCAGCGCTTTACGCTGAACTGCATCACAGTAAATCCGAAGAGGTCATGTTCTCTGCGGATTGCGTGCAAGATGGGTCGAGCCGGGGACCAAAGATGGCGTTTGATGAGCTGGTGCGAAAGGCCTACTCGGCCCGGGTTCAGCTCTGGAGTGATGGTTTTTACAAGACACCAAAGATTCATTACGACCGTCAAACTTTAAGCGGCCGGCCGTTTTTTTATTTCTCGCTCGGAGCCGCCTGCAGCGAGGTTGAGGTCGACACCCTCACGGGCGAAACCGTAGTCCATCGGGTTGATATTCTTCACGATGTTGGCAATAGCATTAATCCAGCAATTGATATTGGCCAGATCGAGGGCGGATTTATTCAAGGCATGGGCTGGCTTACCACCGAGGAACTGGTCTGGAATGCACAGGGCCGACTCACTACGCATGCACCCAGCACCTACAAAATTCCTGCAGCAGGAGACACACCAAAATCACTCACCGTCTGGTTCTGGCCAAGACCGAATGCCGAAGAAACAATCCATCGCTCCAAAGCGGTCGGAGAGCCACCCCTGATGTTGGCCATCAGTGTCTGGGAAGCGATTCGTGATGCGATCGGTCAGACTGGCAATGCGCCTGTCGTTCTTGATGCGCCTGCAACACCTGAGCGCGTGTTTTTTTCCTTAAAACATCAGACTGAATCCCAGCATGCAACTCGGCCTTGATTCAAACTGGAGCGCAGAGCTTCATCTCTCCGAGTGTCTTGGCATCATCGGCCAGTCGCCTGTCGTGGTGATCGAGGTGATCCAGGCCCGAGGCTCAACGCCGCGTGCGGGCGGCACCTGGATGCTCGTCACACCTGAGCTTGCGCTGAACACCATTGGCGGCGGCCATCTCGAGTATGAGTCGATTCAAATAGCCCGATCGTTGCTGCGTGACTCGGTCATGGCGCCGGATCAGACGCTGCACCCTCTTGAGCGTGAATTCAAGCTGGGCGCATCACTGGGCCAGTGCTGTGGTGGCGCGATGCGGCTTCGGTTTACTGTGCTGCCGCATTCTGTTCAAAGCGCCCATTGGCTAGCTGAGCGGCTCGGTGATCCCGCAGGCGAATGCACGTCGGTTGCATTAATCGGTGGGGGCCATGTCGGTCAGGCAATCGTTCGTGCTCTACTGCCACTGCCCTTTGCGTTGACTTGGATCGACAGCCGAGAGGGTGTGTTTCCGCAGCTGGCGCATGCTCGGCTAACAATTAGCCCCACTGATGATGTCGCAGCAAGCATCGGCGAGGTCTCTGCAGAGTCGTCGCTCCTGGTGATGAGTTTCACCCATGCCGAAGACTTCGAGGTCATCCGTGCGGCATTGCTGCGCCGCCGGCAAACCCCCGACTGCTTTCCGTTTATCGGCCTGATCGGC
>JBILVT010000160.1:0-2664 GCA_044370275.1 Burkholderiaceae bacterium
ATGGGTCTCTTCAATTAGTGGCAGACCGCCGATTCCTGAGCCCACAAAGGCCCCAATACGTTCGGCGTTGGCATCGGTGACCGCGATGCCAGAGTCTTTTAGTGCCTGAATGCCCGCGGCAATTCCGTAATGGATAAACGTATCCATATGCCGGGCCTCTTTGGCGGGCAGATAGTTCTCAACAGCAAAGCCCTTGACCTCGCCAGCGAAATGCACCGGAAGGCCGCTGTGGTCAAACTTGGTAACGGTCGCGATACCGGACTTGCCGGCAACAAGCGCTGCCCAGGACGAAGCAATCTCGTTTCCCAGAGGAGAAACGCAACCTAAACCTGTAACGACAACGCGGCGCCGACCCGCGGCACCCGATGGTGAAGGACCGCTCATCGGCAGAAAGTCCGCTTACTTCTTCAGGTGGGACGTGACGTAGTCGATCGCCTGCTGAACGGTCGTGATCTTTTCAGCTTCTTCGTCGGGAATCTCGCAGCCAAATGCATCTTCCAAGGCCATCACGAGTTCGACGGTATCCAGGGAGTCAGCGCCGAGGTCATCGACAAATTTGGACTCTTTCCTGACGTCTTCAATCTTGACGCCAAGCTGCTCAGAGACGATGCCAATCACGCGCTTTTCAATGTCTTCCATGAAGCTCTTTCCTTTGGGGTAAACCGCGGGGGATTGTATCAGGACATCACCATGCCGCCGTTGACGGACAGGGTAACCCCGGTAATGTAGGCTGCCCCATCTGAGGCCAAAAAGACGACAGATGAGGCCACATCCGCAGGAGTTCCGAGACGTTGGGCGGGAATCTGACTGGTCAGGGACTTGATCTGATCCTCGGACAGGGATTTGGTCATGTCGGTGTCAATAAAACCGGGCGCAACGCAGTTCACCGTGATGCCGCGACTGGCGACCTCGCGGGCCAAGGCCCGGGACATACCCGCCACGCCGGCCTTGGCAGCGGCGTAATTCATCTGGCCTGGGTTTCCTGAAATTCCGACTACGGAGGTGATGTTGATGATCCGTCCCCAGCGGGACTTCATCATGGCCCGCAGTACGCCACGCGAAAGCCGAAAGACTGCTGTGAGATTGGTCTGAATCACGGCATCCCATTCTTCATCTCGCATCCGCATGGAGAGATTGTCGCGGGTAATGCCAGCGTTATTGACCAAGATGCCAATCGGCCCGAACTGCTGGCCAATCTGATCAAGGAGACCATCGCATGCGGCAGCATCATTGACCTGCAACACCATGCCGCAGCCTTTGAGTCCATGGGCAGAGAGCGCCTGCGAAATACTCTGGGCGCCTTCATCGGTCGTTGCCGTGCCAATCACGGTGTGGCCAGCCTGGCCCAAGGCCAGCGCAATGGCCTGGCCGATGCCGCGCGTTGCCCCTGTCACTAAGGCGACCTTTGAAGTTTGACTCATTCGGGCAGTGCTCCTTTTAGACAGACGCTGTGCTTAACGCAGCCTGAAGACTGGACTGATCATTGATCGCAAGTGTTGTGACCTGTGGCGCGATCCGTTTCACCAGGCCCGTGAGTACCTTGCCGGGTCCGCACTCAATCATAGTGGTCACCCCGTTGGCGGAGAGTTTCTCGATCACCTCCACCCAGCGCACGGAGCGCATCGCCTGCCGCGATAGGGCATCGCGGATACGATCAGCATCACGCTCGATGGCAACATCCACATTGTTTACGACCTGAATCAATGGCGTATTGACTGCCGTCTGCGCCAGTCTCTCACGCAGCGCTTCGGCAGCAGGCGCAAGTAAGCTTGAATGAAACGGTGCGGATACCGCCAGCGGCAACGCACGTTTCGCGCCGCGCTCTTTGACTAAAGCGCAGGCCCGATCAACCGCCTCTTGATGGCCTGCAATCACAGTCTGATCAGGTGCATTGAAATTGACTGCCTCGACGATTTGACCTTGGGCGGCATCTGCACAAGCAGCGATCACCGCCTGTGATTCCATGCCAAGCACTGCGGCCATACCACCCACGCCGACAGGCACTGCAGACTGCATTTCTTGAGCACGAAAGCGCACAAGCCGCGTTGCATCAGCAAGGCTAAAGACACCGGCTGCAGTCAGCGCAGAATATTCGCCCAGGCTGTGGCCTGCGGCCCAGCCCGGCTGAGGACCGCCCGCTGCCAACCATGCCCGATAAAACGCCATCGAAGCTGCCAGCATCACCGGCTGTGTATTTACCGTCAGGCTTAAGGCCTCTGCGGGGCCCTGCGCAATGAGCTGACCTAAGTCTTGACCAAGCGCCTCGGAGGCCTCAGCAATGGTGGCACCGACTGCCGCGTTTTCAGAAAAGCCTTGCAGCATGCCGACTGTCTGAGATCCTTGGCCAGGAAAAATAAAAGCGAGCGTGTTCATTTCAATAGCGAAGATACACCGCGCCCCAGGTAAAGCCGCCGCCGACACCTTGCAGCATGAGCCGCTGCCCAGGTTGAATCCGCCCATCACGGACCGCCACATCAAGCGCAAGCGGCACTGAAGCGGCCGAGGTATTGGCATGCTGATCCACCGTGACGATGACTTTCGATTCATCGATTCCAAGCCGCTTTGCAGTGGCCGACAGAATACGGACATTGGCCTGGTGCGGGATGAGCCAATCAATATCGCTGACTTGATCGCCGACATCGGCCAAAACTTCGCGGGCAACAC
>JBILVT010000066.1:0-9541 GCA_044370275.1 Burkholderiaceae bacterium
CCTCGGCCTGCATCTGCTCGACCCGACGATCAATATGAATCTTCTCCATCTTGAAATCGGGAATGCCATAGCGCAGCAGTCCGCCGATGCGGTCATTTTTTTCAAAGACGGTCACTGCATGGCCCGCCCGCGCAAGCTGCTGTGCCGCCGCTAGGCCCGCTGGGCCGGAGCCAACGACGGCCACGGTCTTACCGGTTTTCCGGGCGGCTGGCTGTGGCACGACCCAGCCCTCGGCCCAGCCACGATCAATGATGGCGTGCTCGATCGACTTAATGCCAACGGGATCATCGTTGACATTCAGAGTGCAGGCAGCCTCGCAGGGCGCGGGGCAAATGCGGCCTGTGAACTCAGGAAAGTTATTGGTCGAATGCAGCGTCTCCAGGGCATGCTTCCAATCCTGCCGAAAAACCAGATCATTGAAATCCGGAATGATGTTATTGACTGGACAGCCGTTATTACAAAAAGGGGTGCCGCAATCCATACAACGTGCCGCCTGCACCTTCGCCTGCGCGTCGTCTAAGCCGATCACAAACTCTTTGTAATTCTTTAGACGCTGCTCGACCGGTAAGTAGCCTTCCTCTTGCCGCTCAAACTCCATGAAGCCTGTGATCTTGCCCATTTATGCTGCCACCTTATCTATTTGCGCTGCCTTCTTTTGCTGCATCTCAGCGAGAGCGCGACGGTATTCGTGCGGAAAGACTTTAATAAATTTTTCCCGAGCCGATGCCCACTGGTCCAAAATCTCGCGGGCCCGGCGGCTGCCGGTCCAACGGTGATGATCCTCAATGAGTTTCTTTAGATCCGCATCATCTTCGGCCGGTAATTTTTCCAAGGCCACCATCGCAGAGTTGCAGCGGCTCGCAAAGCCGCCGTCTTCATCAAATACATACGCAAAGCCGCCTGACATACCGGCAGCAAAATTTCTTCCGGTCTTGCCCAGAACCACCACCTTGCCGCCCGTCATGTACTCGCAGCCGTGATCCCCCGTGCCCTCAACGACAGCGATCGCGCCCGATAACCGAACCCCAAATCGCTCGCCTGCAACACCGCTGAAAAAAGCCTCGCCTGCAGTGGCCCCATAAAGGACCGTATTGCCTACGATGATGTTTTCATGAGCCACGCCGCGAAAATCAATGCTCGGACGCACGACTACGCGGCCACCCGAGAGTCCTTTTCCCGTGTAGTCGTTGGCATCACCAATCAAATACAGGGTGATGCCCTTTGCGAGAAACGCTCCAAACGACTGGCCGCCCGTGCCCTCAAGCTGAATGCGAATCGTGTCATCGGGAAGCCCGTCGGGATGATGACGCGTCAGTGCACCCGATAGCATTGCGCCAACAGTCCGATTGACGTTTCGGGCCACTTCCATGAAATGAACCCGCTCGCCACGCTCGATCGCCGGCCGAGATTTTTCAATCAGGACGTTATCTAAGGACTTCTTCAGTCCGTGGTCCTGCGTCTCCGTGTGATAGGCCGGTCCGTGGGAATCTGTCGGCCGATAGAAGAGGCGGGAAAAATCCAGGCCCCGGGCCTTCCAGTGCGCGAGTCCTTTGCGCGTATCGAGAAGGTCAGCGCGTCCAATCAGATCGTCGAATCGCGCAATGCCGAGCTGGGCCATGATCTGCCGAACCTCCTCAGCAATGAAGAAAAAATAATTCACAACATGCTCGGGCCGGCCAGTGAATTTCTTACGCAGTACCGGATCCTGGGTAGCAACGCCCACCGGGCAGGTATTCAAATGGCATTTACGCATCATGATGCAGCCCTCGACCACCAGCGGCGCGGTCGCGAACCCAAACTCATCAGCACCGAGTAGGGCGCCAATCACAACATCGCGACCGGTTTTCATTTGGCCATCGGCCTGCACACGAATCCGACTGCGAAGTCCGTTTAAGACCAGGGTCTGCTGCGTCTCCGCCAGACCGATCTCCCAAGGAGTGCCCGCATGCTTGATCGACGACCAGGGCGATGCACCGGTACCCCCATCATGGCCAGCAATCACAACATGATCACTCTTTGCTTTCGCAACACCAGCGGCCACCGTGCCCACGCCAACCTCGGAGACCAGCTTCACTGAAATGGAGGCATGAGGCGCCACGTTCTTCAGATCGTGAATGAGCTGTGCCAGATCCTCGATCGAATAGATATCGTGATGCGGCGGCGGCGAAATCAGCCCAACACCGGGAACCGAGTGCCGCAGCTTGCCGATATATTGCGAGACCTTGCCGCCAGGCAGCTGGCCGCCTTCGCCGGGCTTGGCGCCCTGGGCCATCTTGATCTGAATCTGATCGGCCGAGACCAAGTACTCTGCTGTGACGCCAAAACGACCCGAAGCCACCTGCTTGATCTTGGAGCGTAGGGAATCGTTTTCCGAGAGCTCGTAGTCCACCTCAATCACATCTTTGCCAATAATCTCCGATACACGGGTGCCTTTGGCAATCGGAATACCCTTTAACTCATTGCGATAACGGTTTTGATCTTCGCCGCCCTCGCCGGTGTTGCTCTTGCCACCAATCCGATTCATCGCGATGGCCAGCGTTGTATGGGCCTCTGTCGAAATGGAGCCCAAAGACATCGCCCCGGTTGCAAAACGTTTCACAATCTCTTTAGCGGGCTCTACCTCTTCGAGCGAAATGGCCTTGGCAGGGTCCACTCGAAATTCAAAAAGTCCGCGTAAGGTCATATGGCGACGACTCTGATCATTGATGATCTGCGCGTATTCTTTGTACGAGTTCCAGTTATTGGCCCGTGTTGAGTGCTGCAGCTTCGCAATTGCATCGGGGGTCCACATATGCGACTCACCGCGGACACGCCAGGCATACTCACCGCCGGCCTCGAGCATTTCGGCTAAGACGGGATCGTTGCCAAAGGCCAGCTGATGGGTTCGAATGGCCTCCTCGGCGATTTCAAAGACACCAATGCCCCCGACTTGGCTCGGCGTGCCCGTGAAATACTGATCAATTGTGTCGCGATTAATTCCAATGGCCTCGAAGATCGCCGCGCCACAGTACGACATATAGGTGCTGATGCCCATCTTGGACATAATTTTCGAAAGGCCCTTGCCGATGGCCTTTACATAGTTGGCGATCGCCTTCTCTGCGGAGAGTTCTGCCGGAAAATCCTGATGCAGCGCTGCCAGTGTTTCCATAGCGAGATAAGGATGCACGGCCTCTGCCCCATAGCCCGCGAGTACTGCGAAGTGATGGACCTCGCGGGCTGAGCCCGTCTCCACGACCAGGCCGGCCAGCGTGCGCTTGCCCTCGCGAACCAGATGCTGGTGTATTGCTGAGAGCGCAAGCAATGCAGGCACTGCGACCGACTGGGGCCCAATATTGCGATCGCTGACAATCAGAATGTTTTTACCGGACTGAATCGCATCGATCGCTTCGGCGCACAATGATGCAAGCTTGGCCTCTACGCCCTCACGGCCCCACTGCAGGGGATAGGTGATATCCAATACATAGCTCTTGAACTTGCCCTGGGTATGCTGCCCGATCTCGCGCAGCCGTTGCATGTCTGCAAAATCAAGAATCGGCTGACTGACCTCCAGCCGCATTGGCGGATTGACCTGGTTGATATCCAACAGATTCGGCCGGGGCCCGATAAACGAGACCAACGACATGACAATCGCCTCGCGAATCGGATCAATCGGCGGATTGGTCACCTGCGCAAAGAGCTGTTTGAAGTAGTTATAGAGGGGCTTATTTTTATCGGACAAGACGGCCAACGGCGTATCGTTGCCCATCGATCCGACTGCCTCTTCGCCATTGGCCGCCATCGGTGCCATAAGAAACTTCAGGTCCTCTTGGCTATAGCCAAAGGCCTGCTGCCGATCCAACAGACTGACGGCGCTTTGCGCAATCGCCGGGGAGCGATCGGACTGGCCCAGTGAATCCAGCCGAATACGAAGATTCTCAATCCATTGTTTATACGGCTTGGCCTTACTCAACGAGGACTTGAGCTCCTCATCGTTAATCATTCGGCCCTGCTCAAGATCAATCAAAAACATCTTTCCTGGCTGCAGCCGCCACTTGCGGACAATCTTCGATTCGGGTACCGGCAAGACCCCCGACTCAGAGGCCATGATCACCAGGTCGTCATCGGTGATGCAGTAACGTGAGGGGCGCAATCCGTTGCGGTCCAAGGTCGCGCCAATCTGCCGTCCATCGGTAAACACAATAGAGGCAGGGCCATCCCAGGGCTCCAGCATCGCAGCGTGGTACTCATAAAATGCTCGACGCGTTTCATCCATCGTGGCGTGCTGCTCCCAGGGCTCGGGAATCATCATCATGGCCGCCTGGGCCATCGGATAACCTGCCGCAACCAGCAGTTCAAGACAGTTATCGAAGGTCGCAGTATCGGATTGGCCTGCAAAACTAATTGGATAAAGCTTTTGCAGATCCGCGCCAAGCACCGGCGAGCTCATCACGCCCTCGCGGGCCCGCATCCAGTTGTAATTTCCCTTGACTGTGTTGATCTCACCGTTATGCGCCACCATGCGATACGGATGGGCCAGCGACCACTGCGGGAAGGTATTGGTCGAGAAGCGCTGATGGACCAGGGCCAGGGCCGAAGTGCAACGCGGATCCTGGAGATCCAAATAATATTCGCCAACCTGATCGGCAAGCAGCAGTCCCTTGTAGACGATTGTACGGCTGGACATGCTGGGCACGTAATACTCTTGACTGTGGGTGAGCCGAAGCCGCTGTATCGCACTCGATGCAGTTTTGCGAATGACATAAAGCTTTCGCTCCAGAGCGTCTTGCACGATCACGTCGGCACCACGCCCGATAAAGATCTGCCGCATCACGGGCTCTTTGTCGCGCACGCGGGGTGACATCGGCATGTCACGATTGGTGGGCACATCACGCCAGCCCAAGACCACCTGGCCTTCGGCACGAACGGCGCGCTCTAATTCCTGTTCGCAGGCCAGCCGAGAGGCGCTCTCTTTTGGCAAAAACACCTGACCAATGCCGTACTCGCCCGGTGGCGGCAGGGCCACGCCCTGCTTGGCCATTTCCTCTCGAAAGTAGGCATCGGGGATCTGAATCAGAATTCCCGCGCCATCGCCCATCAGCGCATCGGCGCCAACAGCACCCCGATGATCAAGATTACGAAGGATGAGCAGCCCCTGACTGACGATCTCGTGGGATTTGCTGCCTTTAATATGGGCGACAAAGCCAACGCCGCAGGAGTCGTGTTCGTTTCGGGGGTCGTAGAGGCCTTGGGCGGAGATCATGATGCGTGGCAATAAGTTTTCGGGCCGACAACTATAGCCCCGAGCCCACCATCACATCAAGAAAAAATCGCTCTTGAAGCCCTGTAAAAACTGAATTTAAATTGGGGTCAGAATACTATTTCACAAGGCGTCTATCAATCTTCAATAAAATTAAGGGACATATAAAAGGATTAATATTCCCCATTTCCCTTGGACGGCCTGCCCCTTGGCCTTCGGACCCATCGGGCCCTCTCGTCTGCAGGAAGACTGGCCATCAGCTGTTCGGTGGCCCAAGGTCGGCCGCTGGCTAACCCACGACGGATGTTTTCCCAAATATCTTCGGCCAAGACCTGCTCAAAGACCCCGGAGTACTTGGCCTCCCGCTCAAAGGGCGTATTGCCCATCGACCAATAAGTCGGAAGTGCTGTCAGTCGTGGCTCAGGCACCTGACCGAGATGACTGGCCAGGCTTGACCAGGACCAGTCGGCGGGCCGACTGCACAGGCCTTCACGCGCAGGAAGACATTCGATTGCCCGCTGCACTAATAGCCCGAAGGCCGGCTCATCGATCCAATAAGCCCGATAACGGCCCTCCCAGAGCGTGCCTTGCCGTGACCACCGAGAATTAAATCGTCGCACATAGCTTCGGCCCACCTGCTGAACGACATCGGCCATGGCATCCGCGCGCTGCGGCGTGACCAGCCAGTGGGCCTCGCTTCTTAACAAACAAAATGCGTGCACGCGTAGGCCAAAACTTACCGAGGCCTGAAGAAACGATTCAAGATAAGACTTGCGATCCTGATCATCCCGAAAAATCTCGGCACGATCATGCCCACGCTGAACCAAGTGATAGGTTCTTCCGGGACGTGCATCACGGGCCTGTCGCGCCATGGCTTCCTCTTGGGCACTAATCGTCTACATCATGCGCCTGAGTCTGACCCTGATGCAATCGCTTTTTCTATCACCTCGGTGATCAGTTCGGATTCGACCGCCGAAGTCTCTGCGACGCCCATGCTGCGAAGCACCACATAGCGAATTCGGCCGGACTGGGCTTTTTTGTCATGCGACATCAGTTCAAGATAGCGGGCCGCAGGCCATTTCGGCGGAACAACTGGAAGCCCTGCCCGGGCCACCAGCCGCACAATACGCTGCTGCTGTTCTGCGGTAATGCCGCCGAGTCGACACGACAGATCGGCCGCTAAGACCATGCCGCAGCCGACCGCCTCACCATGCAGCCAGGACCCGAAGCCCAGGCCCGCCTCCATCGCATGGCCAAAGGTATGGCCGAAATTCAAAATCGCCCGCACGCCCGACTCACGCTCATCGGCCGCCACCACCTGGGCCTTCAGTTCGCAGGAACGCGTGATGGCAGTGGTCAATGCAGCCGAATCTCGCGCAAGCAAAGCATCAATAGATTGCTCAAGCCAAGAGAAAAATTCAGCATCCAAAATACAGCCGTACTTAATGACCTCTGCAAGGCCCGCGCTGAACTCACGGGGCGCTAAGGTGGCCAGTGTGTCGGTATCAATCAGCACTGCGGCTGGCTGATAAAAAGCGCCGATCATATTTTTGCCCAGTGGGTGATTGATTGCAGTCTTCCCGCCAACCGATGAATCCACCTGCGCGAGCAACGTCGTTGGTACCTGAACAAATCGCATGCCGCGCTGATAACAGGCTGCCGCAAAACCTGCCATGTCACCGACTACGCCACCGCCGAGCGCAACGAGAGTCTCGCCACGCTCAAATCGATGCTCCATCAGCTGATCAAAAATCAGATTCAGATGCTGCCAGTTTTTGGTCTGCTCACCATCCGGCAGCTGAATCACCACGACTGAAAATTTCCACTCACGCAGCTGCTGCGCGAGTGCCTCGGCATACAGGGGCCCAACACGATCATTGGTGACCAGTGCAACACGGCCTGGCGCTAGCGCCTCCTGCCAACACGACTGCAGACGATTCACGCCTGATCCAATCCAGATCGGATAACTCCGATCACCAAGTGACACCCTAAGCGTTTTCATGATAGAAATATCCTGCGTCACTGAGCCCCTGCTCAATCGCACGCATGACGACGGTGACCGAGGCGCGGGTTGTGGGAACAATCAGATTCGCAATCGAGCGATAAAGAGGATCGCGATCGCGATAAAGTGTCTCCAGCGTAGCCCGCGGATCGGGGGATTGTTTTAAAAGCGGCCGGCTGGTGTCGAGCTTAAGGCGCATCCATAGATGCTGCGGCTGTGCATCCAGATAGACCACAAATCCTTGGCCGAGGGCCTTGCGATTTTCCTCCGATAAAACCGCGCCGCCGCCCGTAGTCACCACCGTGTCCTGAAGGGCCATCGCCTCGGCAATCATTTTCGCCTCACGCCGGCGAAAGCCGGCCTCGCCCTCCAGATCAAAAATAGTCGCGACACTCGCGCCACAGCGCCGCTCAATTTCCTGATCCGTATCCAAAAACGGCAGCCCATGACGCTTGGCCAGCCGCTTACCCACAGTGGTTTTTCCAGCGCCCATCAGGCCAATAAACACGATGTTTCGCATGGAATGCAGTCTAGCAGGCGATACACTTCCACTTATGGGTGTCGTCCTGCGTTGGCTTGGAATTCTTGTTGCGGCATTGGTGGCGGCTGTGGCCATCGGCCTACTGGTGATCGCCCTGGCGACCCCCCGACTGCCGCCAATTAATGCCGTTGCGGATTACCAGCCGAAGATGCCGCTGCGTGTCCTGACGGCCGATGGTGTGCTGATTGGAGAGTTTGGCGAAGAGCGTCGCAGCCTGGTCCGGCTGCCGGATGTGCCTAAGGTCCTGGTGCAGGCCATTCTCGCGGCCGAAGACGACTCCTTTTTTCAGCACCGCGGAATTGATTTTCTTGGGATTGCCCGGGCCATGGTCGCCAACGTGTTCTCGGGCAGCAAGTCCCAGGGGGCCAGCACTATCACCATGCAGGTCGCACGAAACTTTTTTCTATCATCAGAAAAAACATTCACAAGAAAAATCTATGAGGTGCTGCTCGCCTCTGAGATCGAACGCAAGCTCACCAAGAATCAGATTCTCGAGCTCTATCTCAATCAGATTTATCTCGGCAAACGGGCCTACGGATTTGCCGCGGCCTCACAGACCTATTTCGGCAAAGAGATCTCACAAATCACACTGGCCGAGGCGGCGATGCTGGCGGGCCTGCCCAAGGCACCTTCGGCATTTAACCCGGCCGCTAATATGCGGCGGGCAACATTGCGGCAGCATTATGTACTCGGCCGAATGGAAAAACTTGGCCTCATTAGCCCAAGGCAAGCCGAGGCTGCTAAAAAAGAAAAGATCACCGTTATTGGCCGAATCGATGATTTTCCAGTGCGGGCCCCCTACATCGCTGAGATGGTCCGCCAACTGGTCTTCGATCAATACAAAGAAGAGGCTTACACCCGAGGCCTGACGGTCTACACCACGATCACAGCGGAAGAGCAGCGGGCCGCCCACAAAGCGGTCCGCAATGGCCTAATGGAATACGACCGCCGTCAAGGCTGGCGTGGGCCGGAAGCATTCATCACGCTGCCAAGCGCCCGCGACGCCCAAGAGGATGCGATCGAAGATGCCTTAAATGATCGGCCCGACAGCGATGAACTGCTCACGGCAATTGTGATTGATGTCAGCGATACGAAGGTCGTGGTGCGTCGGGCCCGTGGCCAACGGATCGAGATCTCGGGTGATGGATTAAAGTTCGCAAGCCCCGGCCTGTCCTCAGTAGCGCCGCCGGCAAAGCGACTGCGTCGTGGTGCGGTCGTTCGCATCGTGCGACTGGCCGATAACAACTTTGAAATTACACAAATGCCTGAAGTCGAATCTGGCTTTGTGGCGCTGAATCCCCAGACCGGCGCGGTCCGAGCGCTGGTGGGGGGCTTTGACTTTAATCGCAACAAATTTAATCGCGTCACGCAGGCCTGGCGGCAGCCAGGGTCTGCCTTTAAGCCTTTTATCTATGCAGCCGCTTTAAATCGCGGCTTTTCTCCCGCTACCATCATTAATGATGCGCCAGTGCAGTTCGACCCAGGCCAGACGGGTGGCCAGGCCTGGGAACCAAAAAATTACGATGGAAAATTTGATGGTCCGATGAGTATGCGAACCGGCTTGGCTAAATCGAAGAATATGGTCTCGATTCGTGTGCTGCATTCGATCGGCCCTCGATATGCGCAGGACTTCATTACACGTTTCGGATTTGAGCCCGAGAAGAATCCGCCCTACCTCACCATGGCGCTCGGCGCAGGCTCGGTTAGCCTAATGCAGATGGCGGGCGGCTATGCCGTTTTTGCCAATGGCGGCTTTCGAATC
>JBILVT010000161.1:0-2609 GCA_044370275.1 Burkholderiaceae bacterium
GGCTTTGCTTAAACGATCAATGCTGTAGGCGAGTCTGACGGGGGCATTCACGGCGTCTAAGTTTACCCGGGATAGCCCGTAACGGGCTTGCGGACCCGCCATCGGCCAGGGAAAATGTAAGCCCCAAGAAACCCCAACCATGCATCGCGACCCGATCCCTGATCTGCTTTACACCGCTTTGCGCGACCGCTTTGGTGACCGCTTCTCACAGGGTGAGTCGGTTCGACTGCAGCACGGCCGAGATGAGTCAGTCCATATCCCAGAGCCCCCCGATGCGGTCGTATTTGCGCAAAGTACCGAGGATGTTGCCGCGGTGGTTAAGCTTTGCCGCGAGCACCATGTGCCCGTGATTGCCTATGGTGCGGGCAGCTCGGTCGAGGGCCATCTCCTTGCAGTCGAGGGCGGCATCAGCATTGATCTCTCGGCAATGAATCAGGTGCTGGCTATTCATGCCGATGACCTGGATGCAACCGTTCAGGCCGGCGTGACGCGCAAACAACTCAACGAGGCGTTAAAGGGCACCGGGCTTTTCTTTCCGATTGATCCAGGCGCAGATGCATCGCTCGGCGGAATGGCAGCAACCCGCGCCTCGGGCACCAACGCAGTCCGCTACGGCACCATGCGCGAGAACGTGATGACCATGACCGTAGTTCTGGCCGATGGAAAAATTATCCGCACAGGTAGCCGCGCGAGGAAGTCCTCCGCTGGCTATGACCTGACTCGGCTGCTGGTAGGTTCCGAGGGCACGCTGGGTATCATCACCGAATTAACCGTAAGGCTTTATCCGCTACCCGAGGCAATCTCGGCGGCCGTCTGCCCATTTAAGACCGTTGATGACGCTGTCAACACCGTCATCCAGACCATTCAAATGGGAATTCCAGTGGCCCGAATTGAATTACTGGATGCCCTCACCCTGACTGCGATTAACCGATTCAGTAAGACCCAATTGCCGGAGCGGCCGACGCTGTTTTTTGAATTTCATGGCACCGCGGCCTCGGCACAGGAACAGGCCGAGCGGGTCCAAGAGATCGCACATGAATTCGGTGGCGAACAATTCGAATGGGCGACCCGTTCAGAAGATCGGACTCGCCTCTGGCAGGCCCGGCACGATGCCTATTTCGCGTGCCTGCAGATGAAACCCGGCAGTCGGGCCTTTCCAACCGATGTCTGCGTGCCCATTTCTCGACTCTCGGAATGTATCCATGCAACGAATGCCGATTTAGCGCAGGTCTCCATTCCTGTGATGCTTTTTGGTCATGTGGGTGACGGCAACTTTCACCTTGTGGTGCTGATTGATCCCGATAATGCGCAAGAAATTGAGCAGGCAGAGTGGATCAATGAGCGCGTGGTGGAGCGGGCCCTGGCGATGGAGGGCACCTGCACCGGAGAACATGGCATCGGCTTGGGTAAGCGCAAATTCATGGTGAAGGAGCATGGCGAGGATGCCGTCGCCGTGATGCGGACCATTAAACAGGCCTTAGATCCTCAGGGCCTACTGAATCCCGGGAAGATTCTTCCCGAATAAAACCCCCTAACGTTTGGGCAGACCTTCCCACTGCTGCATCAGGCTCGTCCACTGACCGCGCGCCGTCTGAAGGTGGCGCTCCTTCACGTGCCCATAGCCGCGAATGCTGTCTGGGATCGCAGCAATCTGAATCGCAAGCTCTAGATTTTCAGCTGATAGATCAGACAGTAAAGATTCAATGCAGTCGCGGTATTGAGCAATGAGTACCCGCTCGGCTCGGCGCTCTTCAGTATAGCCAAACACATCGAGCGGTGAGCCGCGCAAAAACCGTAACGCCGCCAGCATGCTCATCAGGGGCCTGACCCAGGGACCAAAGCGCCGCTTAATCAGTTCGCCGCGCAGGTTACGCCGCGATAAAAGCGGGGGTGCCAAATAATGCGCAATCCGATAACCCGGCTCGAAATCACGCGCAATCTGATCTAAGAATTCGCGATCGGTATGCAGACGGGCAACTTCGTATTCGTCTTTATAAGCCATCAGCTTGAAGAGGCCTCGCATTACCGCCTCGGTAAGCCGCAGGCCCTGGCCGAGGGCCTGCTCTGCCGACTGCACACGGGCCACAAACTCCGCATAAGTCTCGGCATACTGCGCATTCTGATAGGATGAAAGAAACGCTTTACGTTTTTCGATTCGGCTCTCCAGGCTGGGCCTGGGTAAAAAGCGAATGGGCTGTGCATCCGGGGCACGGCGCAATAACTCGGGATCTAGAGCCGCCCGGCGGCCCCAGTCAAAGGCTTGTTTATTTTTTTCCACCGCAACGGCGTTAAGCTCCATCGCTAGAAAAATCGACTGTCGTGTGAGCGGAATCAGGCCGCGCTGCCAAGCAACGCCAAGCAGTAATGGATTGGCAAAGATCGCGTCTCCCAAAAGCTGCTCGGCCAAGCTCTGGGCATCGACAATCGCGCATCGCTCTTGGCCGACTGTCCGCTGAATTGAGGACTCGCACTGCTGCGCAGGAAACTCCCAGTCAGGCCGACTGATAAAGGCGGCTGTTGGGGCGTGGTGGCTATTCATCACCACCTGGGTCTGGCCCTCACGCATTAACGCCAGCGTGGACTGGCCCGCAGCAACAATGCCATCACAT
>JBILVT010000067.1:0-9485 GCA_044370275.1 Burkholderiaceae bacterium
AGGCTTCGTCGGCTCGGCCGGTTTTTGATTTGATCGAAACGATACAAATAGAAACCTAAAAAGTCAATAATTTGTATCAATTTTTTTAGGCCTATGGTAAATTTTCTGCCATCAAATGGGGCCAGCCCAAGGGATCCGCTTACAACAACACGACATGGCAAAACCCTCCCGCATTGAAGCGCGTCTGAATGCCTTTCGCCGCCAGCAACGCATGCAGGCCGGCTCACTCATCATTACCGTGTTTGGCGATGTCGTGATGCCGCGGGGCGGGAGCATCTGGCTCGGCAGCCTGATTCAACTTCTATCGCCGCTCAATATCAATGAGCGGCTCATCCGCACAACCGTGTCGCGGCTTGCCGAAGACCAATGGCTCGATTCGGTGGCGGTGGGCCGGCGTGCCAACTACACACTGACTGCCGCAGGACTGCGCCGGTTTGAAGAAGCCTCACGCCATATTTATGCCGCTAATGCGCCGCTCTGGGATCGACGTTGGCGTCTGATTCTCACAGTCGGCGAGATGCAGGCCCGCGAGCGGGACCGCGTACGCAAGGCCCTCTTCTGGCAGGGCTTTGGCATGATGGGATCAGGCTGCTATGTGCACCCGAGCGCCGATCTGTCAGCGGCCTTTGATGCCTTGATGGTGGAGGGACTCTCGAGCGCGTTAAAAAAATTAATGCCAATGGTGGCAGCCGAATCGCGCTTTGGGCCCTGCGCCTCCGATCAAGACATGGTGAGTCGTGCCTGGAATTTGGAGCAACTCGGCAAGGCTTATCTCGGGTTTTGCAAGATCTACGAGCCGATTCTGGAGTCTCTGCGGGCCGATCGAAAAACCACCGCAAGCCCCGAGCAAGCGCTGCTGCTGCGGATTTTGCTGATTCATGACTATCGCCGCCTACTGTTGCGCGACCCTGAATTACCGGCCGTATTGGCGCCGCAGAACTGGCCCGGACAGCGGGCAAGGCTGCTTTGTCGCGAACTCTATCTGCGGCTTTTGCCTGCCTCAGAGGCCTTCCTTGATGACTGCATGCAGCTTGCAGATAGCAGTACGCCCGCTGCACTGCCTGCCTTATCACAGCGCTTTAAAAACGAAGATCTGCTGGCTGAGACCGCCTAGCCGTTAGGAGCGATTTTTTAAATCTATAAGCGGCACGGCACCTTGAATCTCGAGCCGCTTGCGGTTTGGTTCCGGGGAAGTCAGTGCAGTTGTTTGCCGAAGGCTGGTCAGGCTGCGCACAGCAAGAGCCTGATAAAGCCGCGTGCCATCGACCTTCCAGGCGATTTCATCATCGGTTAATTCGCGGAGAATCTTTGCCGGTGAGCCCACCGCCAGCATACGTGGCGGAATCTGCGCCCCAGCCTTCACAAAAGCACCTGCGGCAACAAAGGCAGACTCGCCAATCACCGCGTTATCCATCACCACCGCATTCATTCCGACTAAGGCATTTCGGCCCACGCGGCAGCCGTGCAGCACCGCGCCATGGCCAATGTGGCCCTCTTCTTCCACCACCGTATCGGAGCCTGGAAAGCCATGCATGACACAGGTGTCTTGAATGTTGGCACCCCGCTCCAGAATGAGCCGACCAAAATCACCGCGCAAGCATGCTGCAGGCCCCACATAACAGTTCGGACCGATGATGACATCGCCAATCAATACGGCCGAGGGATGCACGTAGGCAGACGGATCCACGACTGGTGTTAAGCCGTCAATTTCATAGACGCTGGGCTGGGCCATGGCGGGCTTTCTTTTGTGACAAAAAATCGTTTATGAACAAATTCTTTGTATCAAATCTTCACCCGGCCGGCAGGTCGGAGCACCAGCTGGTCTGCCATGTAGGGCGCAAGGGCCTCGGGCAGCACCACGCTGCCATCGGCCTGCTGATGATTTTCAAGCACCGCGACCAGCGCCCGGCCCACCGCGACGCCCGAACCATTCAGGGTGTGAACAAGCTCCGTTCGGTTCTTGCCGCCTTCCGCAGCCTTACGCATCCGGGCCTGCATCCGTCGGGCCTGAAAGGCCTCGCAGTTACTGACCGAAGAAATTTCGCGATAGGCCTTCTGGGACGGCAGCCAAACTTCAAGGTCATAGGTCTTTGCAGCGCCAAATCCCATATCGCCCGTGCACAGGGCCATCACCCGATACGGAAGCTTTAGCAGCCTCAGGATGGTCTCGGCATGGCCCACCATTTCCTCTAAGGCGGCATAGCTGTGCTCGGGATCGGTAATCTGCACCATTTCGACTTTATCGAACTGATGCTGACGAATCATGCCGCGAGTATCACGGCCGTAACTGCCGGCCTCGGATCGAAAGCATGGGGTATGGGCCGTCAGCCGAATCGGCAGCTGCTCGGGCTCGAGAATCACATCCCGCACGATGTTGGTCAGCGAGACCTCTGAGGTCGGAATTAAATAAAGCGTCTCGCCCTCACCCTCGGCACCCCCTTTTTTAGCTGCAAATAAATCATCCGCAAACTTTGGCAGCTGTCCGGTGCCTCGCATGCTCTCGGCATTGACGATATAAGGTGTGTAGCACTCCTGATAGCCGTGTTGGCGGGTATGGGTGTCCAGCATGAGCTGGGCTAATGCCCGATGCAGGCGGGCGATATCGCCACGCATTAACGCGAAACGACTCCCCGTGATTTTGGTTGCGGTTGAAAAATCCAAGCCCAGGGGCTCGCCCACATCGACATGGTCTTTCACATCAAAGCTATACGTCCCTGGCGTCCCCCAACGGCGAACCTCTTGGTTGGCTTCGGCGTCCCGGCCGTCCGGCACCGAGGCATGCGGCATATTCGGAATGGTCAAAAGCCAATCATTGAGCTGGGCCTGCAGGGCCTCGAGCCGCGTTGCGCCTGCATCAAGCTGCTGAGCGATTTCATTGACCTGGGCCATCAGGCCTTCGGCATTTTCACCTTTGCCTTTGGCAGCACCAATCTGCTTGGAGAGTTGATTGCGCTGAGACTGCAGGCTCTCGGTTTGGACTTGAACACTCTTGCGTTCGGCTTCCAGCGCGGAGAAGGTTGCGGTATCCAGCACATAACCGCGGCGGGCCAACACTGCGGCCGCGCCCGCTAGATCTTTGCGCAAGAGTTGGGGATCAATCATAAAAACGCCCTCTTAATGGGTGGACCGCTTTCTCAGTTGAGCGAGCTTTTCGGCGATTTTACTTTCTAAGCCCCGATCCACCGGCGCATAAAACTCTGGTGGTGCGCCGATTGCATCCGGAAAGTAACGCTGGCCAGCCGAGTAGGCCTGCGGCTCATCGTGGCTGTAGCGATAGCCCTCGCCGTGGCCAAGCGATTTCGCAAGCCGCGTGGGCGCGTTACGCAGATGATCGGGTACGGGATGCGAGCCCTGCTGTTTTACAAAAGCGTTGGCTGCCTGATAAGCCCGATAGACTGCGTTGGACTTTGCGGCGCAGGCCAGAAGCACCAGGGCCTGGGCAAGGGCCAATTCGCCCTCAGGGGATCCCAGACGCTCATAGGCCTGGACCGACTCTAGTGTCATGGTGAGCGCCCGAGGATCAGCAAGGCCAATGTCTTCGACAGCCATGCGAATCATGCGCCTACCGATGTAACGCGGATCACATCCACCATCGAGCATTCGGCAAAACCAATACAGCGCTGCATCCGGATCGCTGCCCCGCACCGACTTATGGAGTGCAGAGATCTGGTCATAAAAGGCATCCCCGCCCTTGTCAAATTGACGCATGATCTGCGGCAGCAGACGATCGACCATAGGCTCATCGATTACTGTTGAATTTTTCTGGGCCTGGGCGATCAGCAGATCAAGCCCGCCCAAAAGCCTGCGGGCATCGCCATCGGCGCTGTTGATGAGCCGCAGTAAGGCCGGCTCCGTGATGGTGTCGGCGGCAAGCGCATGAAGCGCGAGGGCGCGGGCCGTGATTTCGCGTAAGGCAGCCTCGGTGAGCGGTTTTAAGACATACACCGCCGCACGTGAGAGCAGCGCGCTATTGACCTCAAAGCCCGGGTTTTCAGTGGTGGCGCCGATAAAAACGAAGAGCCCGCTTTCAACATGGGGCAAAAATGCATCCTGCTGGGCTTTATTAAAACGATGGACCTCATCAACAAACACCACACAAGCCCGCCCCTGACTGCGCAGCAGTTCAGCAGCAGCCACTGCATCACGAATTTCTTTCACGCCGCCTAAAACAGCAGAAATCGATAAACACTCGGCATCGCAAGCAGCAGCCAAAAGCCGCGCAATCGTGGTCTTGCCAACGCCAGGTGGACCCCAAAGAATCATCGAGTGCAGCTGGCCTGATTCAATCGCTACGCGCAGCGGCGCACCCGGGCCCAATAAATGCGGCTGGCCCACCAGGCCATCAAGGCCCTGCGGGCGCATGCGCTCGGCCAGCGGCTGCATATTCACTGCCGCAGCACGCTCATGCCGCGCGGCGGTGTGTACTGAAAAAGCGCGGCATCGATTGCGATATTTTTGAAAATCTTGGTCAGCTCAATCCGTGTCACTTGGCCCAGGCTGTCATGGATTTCGAATCGGCTCACCATAGAGTCACTATCCAGTCCGATCATGAGCCGGTTAATGCCGGGCTCGGCCTGCCGCGGCACAACGCTGATCCAAGTGACACCATCACGCTCGCCCGCCACGGAGAACTGATAGCGCGCAAGCAGTTGCTCTCGCGTGAGCACATTGGTATTCAGTAGTAGCGCCGCGATGCCAGATAGATTGGCGGCCTCGACCGATCGCACTGATGCCTGCGCCAGATCAGCATCCACCAGCCAGAACTCGCGGCTATTCAGAATCTGTAGCTGCGGATAGGGCTGACGGACCTCCCATCGCAGCAGCCCGGGCTTCGAGACATAAAAAACGCCTGAGGCAGTACGCACACGGGCGCTTTTCGATGAGGTGACCTGGCGAAATTCCGCTGACAGACTCTGAGTGGTCGCCAGGCTCTCGATCATGCGCTCAATCGGATCGGCCCAAACCGGGATAGAAATCCACAGACTCGATGCCATCGCCAGGATGGCCCACGCCTTTCTCATTGCGACTGCGGCACCAAGATATCCCGATTGCCATTGCTTTGCATGGGCGATACCACGCCCGCACGCTCCATGGTCTCCAGTAGCCGTGCAGCGCGGTTATAGCCGATACGCAAATGCCGCTGCACCAGAGAAATCGAGGCGCGACGGTGTTTAAGCACGACCGATACCGCCTCGTCGTATAAAGGATCCGACTCGCCATCGCCGCCCTCAGCAGAAAGACCGGCAGTAAACATGCCGCCGCCTGCGACAGCATCTGCGCCTTCTAAAATGCGCTCGTCGTATTGGGCCTCGCCTGACTGCTTGACTGAGTTCACTACCCGAATCACTTCATCATCAGCAACAAAGGCCCCATGAACGCGAATCGGAAGTCCGGTGCCGGCAGCGAGATAAAGCATGTCACCCTGGCCGAGTAGCGCCTCAGCGCCCATCTGATCCAATACCGTGCGGGAATCCACTTTGCTGGAAACCTGAAACGAGATACGGGCCGGAATATTGGCTTTGATCAATCCAGTAATCACATCGACCGATGGCCGCTGGGTCGCAAGAATTAAATGAATGCCTGCTGCCCTCGCTTTCTGGGCGAGCCGGGCAATTAGCTCTTCAATCTTCTTGCCCGCCACCATCATCAGATCGGCAAGCTCATCAATGACCACCACAATCTGCGGCAGTGGTACGAGCGTGGGTGCATCCGGGTCTTCGGGGTTGGCCAGAGGATCCGTAATGGGCTGGCCTTTTTTGATGGCCTCTTCCACCTTCTGATTAAAGCCTGCAAGGTTACGGGTGTTGAGCTTACTCATGATGCGATAGCGCCGCTCCATTTCGCCCACACACCAGTGCAGCGCATTGGCCGCAAGCTTCATATCCGTGACCACCGGGGTGAGCAGATGCGGAATGCCTTCATAGATGGAGAGCTCCAACATCTTGGGATCAATCATGATCAGGCGCACCTGCGCCGGCGTGGAGCGATACAAAAGCGACAGAAGCATGGCATTCACACCCACCGACTTGCCCGAGCCAGTGGTGCCGGCCACCAGCAGATGGGGCATACGGGCTAAATCCACCACCACCGGCGCGCCCGCAATGTCCTTACCCAGGGCCAGTGGCAGCACGCCGTGGGATTCCTGAAAAGTGGTGGAGCCAATAATCTCCGAAAGCCTGACCACCTGACGCCGAGGATTCGGCAGCTCTAATCCCATCAAGCTTTTGCCGGGAATGGTCTCCACTACGCGAATCGACACCAGCGAGAGTGCGCGGGCCAAGTCTTTTGCAAGATTCACAATCTGCGAGCCCTTCACACCCAGCGCAGGATCGATCTCATAACGGGTAATCACCGGGCCAGGCTGCGCCGTCACCACCTTCACCTGTACGCCGAAATCGGCAAGCCGGCTCTCAATCACACGCGATGTAAATTCAAGGGCCTCGGGCGAGATGGTGTCGGCCTGTGCAGCGACCTCATCCAGTAGTGAGATCGCCGGTAGTCCGCCCACCGGTGCCACCTCAGAAAATAAAGAGCGCTGCTTTTCCCGCTGACGGGCTTCGATGGCTTTCTTCGAGGGCTCAGGTGTTGCCACGGGCTTGATTTCCAGGGCCTGATCCACTTCGCGCTGGCGACGTTTCTCTTCCAGTGCATCGGCCCGCTCAATGGCGGCCGACTCCCCGAGCCGCCGATCCTGACGCTCCGCAAGCTGATTACGGGCAAGACCAAAGAGTGCTTCGGCTTTCTGCCCGACCCACTCGGTGACATCCAGCCATGAGAAGCGGAAAAACAATGCGAGGCCCGCAACAATCATGGCCAGCGAAAGCAGTGTTAGGCCAATTGCGCCTAGAGCCCAATCGCCAAAACTGCCCACCACGCTGCCCAGCACGCCGCCCGGCATAAATGAAATTGGGCTTGCACCCCAGTTGATGCGTTGTGCCTCGAGCGTGCAACTGCCCGCTAAAAGCATTGCAAAACCAATCCAGCGAATCGCCCCCATCGGCACAAATGGGCTGCTGACCTCGGCACCCCCTGTCACACCAAGACGCTGAACTTCACGCAGCTGACGGGCTAAGCGCCAGCTCGCGTAAGCAAGGGCTGCAGACAGCACCACAAACCAGCCGGCAGAGAATCCGAAACCAAAAAGCAATGAATCTGCGGTCCAGGCCCCGAATCGGCCCAACCAATTGGTGGGCACCTGACGCGAGCCCTGCTGAAACCATCCTGCATCTTCAGGTGACCAGGACAGCAGCGATAAAAAGATCCAGATGGAGAACAGCCCGTAGCCCAGCCAACGCAGCTCGGCCCCTAGGCCTGAGATTTCCGTGGCGGTGCCGCCCCCCTCCGCAGCCTGGGCTCTGCGGTCGGCCCGCCTGGAACTGGCGCGGGCAGCGGATCGGGTGATACGGCTTGCCATGATTTCTATAATTGTGCCGTTTTGTAGCGATTCGCGCCTGCCCCGAAATGCTGGCGGCGGCGCGCTCCCCACGAATTCCCTTGAAAGGCAATCCATCACATGGCCACCAGCACTCCCGAACATCATCGACTGATCATCCTGGGATCGGGTCCGGCAGGCTACACCGCAGCCGTATACGCCGCCCGCGCAAATCTAGCCCCCGTCCTCATTACCGGCCTGGCCCAAGGCGGTCAGCTCATGACCACGACCGATGTCGAGAACTGGCCGGCTGATCCAAAAGGCGTGCAGGGGCCAGAGTTAATGCAACGATTTCTTGAGCATGCGGAAGCCTTCGATACGCGAATCGTCTTTGATCACATCCATACCGCGACTCTGAACACCAAGCCAATGCTCTTAGCCGGCGATGCCGGCAGCTATAGCTGCGATGCGCTAATCATCGCAACAGGCGCCTCGGCCCAGTACCTGGGACTTGAATCAGAGCAGAACTTTATGGGCAAAGGTGTATCAGGCTGCGCGACATGCGATGGATTTTTTTACAAAAACCAGGATGTTTGTGTTGTCGGCGGAGGCAATGCCGCAGTGGAAGAGGCGCTGTATCTCTCCAACATCGCTCGGCATGTCACCGTGATTCACCGTCGCGATAAATTTCGCGCTGAGCCGATTCTGGTCGATCGCCTCATGGCCAAGACCCAGGGCGGCAATATCCGCGTGCAGTGGGATCATGTTTTAGATGAAGTGCAAGGTGATCAAAGCGGTGTGACGGGGGTACGAATTCGTCATACCCGCACCGGCGCTACACAAGAGCTCGCGCTACAGGGTGTTTTTATTGCAATCGGACATAAGCCCAACACCGATCTCTTTAGCGGCCAGCTCGAGATGAATAACGGCTATATCAAAACGCGCAGCGGGCTGGAAGGCAATGCCACTGCAACCAATATTTCAGGTGTGTTTGCCGCCGGCGATGTGCAGGATCATGTCTATCGCCAGGCGGTGACCAGTGCTGGCACCGGATGCATGGCCGCACTCGATGCACAGCGCTATCTCGAAGCGCTCTCGGAATCGTGAACTCCGAAAAAGAACTCTTTTTAGCAGCAGTCGCAGATGCTACGCCGCTTCCGCCAACGGCGCAGCCGCCATCGGTTTCGGCCAGGCCCAAGCCGCGGCCGATACCCGTGAAGCACCTTGAAGATGAGGCCCAGGCCCTACATGACTCGCGGCTATCGGATATGACACCCGAGAGCCTTTTGGATAGCGACGAGGCACTCTCATTTGCGCGGACCGGAATTTCGAGTGACACGCTAAGAAAACTGCGCCGCGGCCATTGGGTCATTCAAGACAGCCTAGATCTGCACGGCCTGCGTAGTGATGAGGCCCGCGCAGCGTTTGCGGAATTTCTTCGTCGCTGCGGCCAGCGTGCCATTCGCTGCGTAAGGATTATTCATGGAAAGGGACTGGGGTCCGCCAACCGTCAGCCGGTATTAAAGGGGAAAGTGCTGGCCTGGCTTCAGCAGCGCGATGAGGTCTTAGCCTACTGCCAGGCGCCGGCCAACGATGGCGGCAGCGGCGCCGTTCGGGTGTTACTTAGACAGCCGCATCACCCGTCTCGCCGGTCCTGATTCGAATCACCTGCTCAATCGAGCGCACGAAAATTTTTCCATCTCCGATGCGGCCAGTACGGGCGGCCGTAACAATCGCATCGATTGCACGATCGCAGAGCTCATCGGATACGACCGCCTCAATCTTGGTCTTGGGCAGAAAATCCACAACATACTCAGCGCCCCGATAGACCTCGGTGTGGCCTTTCTGGCGGCCAAAGCCTTTGACATCGGTCACCGTCAGGCCACTGACACCCATCTCTGCAAGGGCCTCGCGGACCTGATCAAGCTTGAAGGGCTTCACAATTGCAGTAATCAGTTTCACGTTATCTCACCTTTATCTAAGGCTACTGATGGAGTTGGTACTTCCTGAAAGCGATTGGTCACGGGATAACGCCAATCCCTGCCGAATGCCCGCCGGGTAATACGAACACCGGGCGCCGCCTGCCGCCGTTTGTACTCGCTGTTTCTAATCA
>JBILVT010000010.1:0-29709 GCA_044370275.1 Burkholderiaceae bacterium
CCCCGGATGGCTACACATTTTTAGTGGGCGCAGTTCATCACACCATTGCAGTCTCGCTTTATCCCAAGCTGGGCTATGACCTGCAAAAAGATCTGGTTCCAGTTACGCTGGTATCAGCGGTGCCCAATGTGATTGTGGTTAATCCATCGCGCGTTCCCGTGAAGAACTATCAAGAGTTTCTCGCCTTTGTGAAGGCCCGGCCTGGAAAACTGAATTTCGGATCTGCGGGCAGTGGCACCACCCACCACTTAATTGGCGAAATGTTTAAAGGCGCAACCGGCACCTTCATTACGCACATCCCCTACCGCGGCGCTGGTCCGGCAATGGCTGATCTTCTCGCGGGTCAGATTGATATGATGTTTGATGGTCTCGGAACCTCTGTGCCTCAGATCAACTCCGGAAAACTAACGCCGATTGCGGTCACGACTGAGAAGCGCTCATTCGCTCTGCCCAATATTCCTTCGCTTGCCGAACTTGGACTCAAGGGATTCGATGGTAAGACCTGGTATGCGCTCTGGGCGCCGGCGGGGACACCGCGCGATATCGTTGTCCGCATGCAGCAAGAGGTCGCCAAGGCCCTTCAGACTAAGGAACTTCAAGATGCCTGGCGGGCACTTGGCGCAGAGGCTGGAGGCCAATCGCCCGAGGAATTCGGCAAGTTAGTCAGTGCGGAAATCACCAAGTGGACAAAAGTGGTGAAGGATTCTGGAGCGAAAGTCGACTAGGAGCCTGTCGAATTGGCCTTGCGGGCGCCAAGCATCATGATGATGAGCGCCCCAAGGCCAAAGCCCATTACACCGAGTGATACATGCAGGGCGCCCTTGCTTTGGGCGTACATCACACTCGAATATGCAAGGTAGCCGCAGCTTGCGGTAAAGACCAGCGGCGTAATTGGATAAAGCGGCACGCGAAACGGCCGATGGCCTCCGCGATCCCGCACACGCATTACAAAAACTGAAACCCCTACCAGAAACAGAAAGCTCCAAAAGACGGGGGCAGTAAATTCAACCATTGCCTCAAAGCCGCTCGTCTGTAAGGCGCCAAAGGCCACCAGCGCGAGGCTGATCACCCCCTGCGATATGTAAGCGGCAGTCGGTGAGCCGCGATAGGGTTGCCAGTAACCGAGAAAGCGTAGGGTGGGCCAGTCCCGGCCTAAGGCGTAATTGGCCCGCGCGCCGACGATCAGCGTTGCATTGATGCTGGTCAGTGTAGCGATCGCGACAAAGATTCCCATGGCCTTTTCACCGATCGGACCAAAGGCGCTACTGAGCAGGTCGGCCCCCGGTGCCTTGCTATCGGCCAAGCCCTTAATGCCCAGGCCGGATAAGAGCGCCAGGTTGACCAGCAAATAAATCACCGTGATTGCAAAAAGGCTAATGATGATGACCGGCACGATGGTTTTCTCGCCACCTTTTACTTCTGCCGAAATGTAAGCCGCCTCATTCCAGCCCCCGAAAGTCAGCAATACAAAAACCAGCGCAAGGCCGAGCAAGCCCACGGGCGGCGTAGAGGAGAAAGCCTCGGGCTGAGGTGTCGACGGTCCTGCCACCGAGAAGCCTGCAATCACAATCAAGATCAATCCCAGCACTTCTAAGCCGGTTAGGGCGGATTGGAGATTGGAGGAGACATGCAGCCCCAGAATATTGATGGCGGTCAGCACAATGATGATGCCCGCCGCCCAGATGACCGATGAGCCGCTGCCCAGCGGAATGACCTTGCTCATGTAATCGCCAAAGACAAATGCGAGTAGCGCGATTGAGCCGGTATTAATCACCATGGCCTTGGCCCAGGCATAGAGGAACGAGACATTTTTGCCATAGGCCCGGCTTAAGAAGTGATAGTCGCCTCCGGCGTGGGGGTAGGCCGTTGAGAGCTCGGCGTAACAAAGTGCGCCCGCCAGCGAGATCACAGCGCCAGCACACCACATCAATACCAGCCAGCCGATATCACCGGTGACTGAGGCGACCATTGATGGGGTTTTGAAAATGCCGGCACCGATGACGATGCCAACGATGATCGCAACCGCCCCCAGAGGCCGCAGCAGGCGCTGCGGCGCTTTTTCTTCAGTCATGCTCAGGATTTCTTAGCGGCGGCTGCCCTTAACCTGGGAGTAAGAGGTGCCACCTTGTTGATCGGCCTCCAGCACATTGCCTTTGATGACGGCTTTCACGGTCTGAAGCGAGCCACTGGCGGAGAGGTAGCGAAATGAGAGCCGATTGCCTTCAAGCTGGGCACCAAGAATAGGCTGCACATTTTTGCCGATCGTCAGATTGCCCCCAACACGCTGAAAGCGTTGAGTGAGCTGCAGGGTTCCTTTTGGTCCGCCGTCTAAGCCCTCCAGCGACCACTCGCCAGCAACATCAGCCGGCACGACCCAGTAATAGCCATTGGCCCGGCTGGTCTCAATACGCTGATCAGGCTCCCAGTCACCCATGTCAAATGCATGCGAGACCACGCGGGTTCCCGGCCGCATTTTCAGAATCGTTGGTCGCAGCCGCATATTCAGATCGGGCAGCAGGTACATCGTGATCACCGTGGCTTCAGAAAAATTTTCTTTAAAGATGTCGCCATTAATGATTTTCACCTTATCGCCAACACCAGAGCGTTGCGCGTTGCGTCGGCCTAAGGCAGCCATATCGGGATTAAATTCAATACCCACAGAGCGTGCACCGCGCTTTGCGGCTGCAATTGCGATTCGGCCGTCGCCCGCGCCGAGGTCATAAACGATGTCGGCGGCGGTGACTTTGGCGGTATCCAACATTTTCGCGACCAGTTCATCATTGGTCGGAACCCAAATCACATCCTTACCTTCTTGGCCGACATTGGGCCGGTACTTATCATCTCCGTGGGGAGTATCTGCCAAGGCAAGGCCAGCCTGAACCAGAAGGAATGCGAACATCAGGCCTGTCAGTAGGCGAATCGACTTAATCATGGAAGTGGGCTTTCTTTGGGAATAAAACAGGGTAATTTTCGCTTAAAAGTACGAACATCTTTTTACATTCTGGCAGACCCCGTGTTTGCCCTAGGTCCCCAGCCCCGTTAAGAGCAGGATGAAGCCGCTTGTGATTGCGCCCCCAACCCTCCTTAATCGACTTCCTGAGCAGGCCATGCCCGCCGGTTTCGCATCCTGGCCGCAGCGTCTGCCCGCGCCTTTTCCGGTTGAGGAATCGTTTCAGGTCAAGCCTGACTTGACCAAGCTGGGTGGCGAGCCACTCTGGCTGGAGGACCGCGACTGGCCGCGCTGGACAGGGAAAAAGCGTCAGCTGATGGCCCAGGGCCGCTGTCCGATTTTCGCTGAGGGTCGCACCGAGAGTGACTGGGCGGCCTTACAGCAGGCGGTGATTGAGGCCTTGGCCAGCCCATCCGGCCCCATTGATGCTCAGGGTGGCTTGGCCTGGCTTGGCGGATTTAAGCCCCAGTCGGCTTACGAGTTCTTTCAGGCCCTGACCCTGAGCCTACAGGAGGACTTTGTCGTGATGCAGCCGGGTGGGGATGGGCTGTTACGGGCCAGTGCGTTATCGGTGGCCTTTCCCAGCGGATGGCGGCCCGAGGAAAAGCTGGGCCAATCGATGTTTGAGATTCATACGCCCGTTGCTGAGAATCAGGCGCTTCAGCGCTCGGCCCGCGCGCTTTCCGAGGCTATGCAGAGCAAAGGCCCCTTTGTACGTTATGTCTGGACACTCTCAGGAAGTGACGCGCTTTCACGCGATCCAGGTGAGAATTCTTTTGTGAATATTTCTAGAGCGGAGCAGCTCTGGTTTCGTTGTGAGCGGCAAATCACGATACCGCTTTTTGAGCAGGGCAGCCTTTTTCTTATTCGGGTATTTGTTGAGCCACTTCACGAAACACTCGCGATCGCGGGCCGTCGTGATCGACTGATGCAATCTCTGGCCTCGATGTCTGATGCAGTGCTGGCCTATAAGGGAATCACCCACGCCAAGGAGCTTTTGATCTCTGGCTGAGCTGTCTTATATCTCTCGCAGATCAGTGCAGGGACTCATTCCAAATGATTGGCTAAAGAGATGTTGGATCAACTTGCGCGCGACGCTTTCTGACGGTGCAAGGCTGCCCGATTCCTTGAGCTGATCGAATTTTTGCCGCATCGGGAATTGCTCAAGGGAGCAGGCCCGAATTTCAGCCTGCATTTGGGTATCGATGACGCCCGGAGCAATACTTTCGATTCGGCAGTATTCTGGCCCCTCAAGGCTAATGCAGCGCGCGTGATGATCAAGGGCCGCCTTTGAGGCACAGTAGATATTCCAGCCTGGATATGGAGTTCTGGCTGCGCCGCTTGAGAGGTGAGCGATTCGGCGATCCTTGCACCGGCCGGTGATTGCAAGAAAACGGTTCGTTAGCGCAAGCGGAGCTGCCACGTTGACGGCGATAGATTGAATAATGTCGGCACCATTTATCTGGCCAGCCCTACCAATCGGACCGAGCAGGCCAGCGTTGTTGATCAGAATCGCCTGTTCGACATTATTAAAAAAATCTTCGAAAAGTTTGGATTCAAGAGTCGAGGCGATACCGGCATTTTGGCCGAGATCAGCGCATAGCTCTTGAAATGCTGAGGATTTGAATTGATGCAGATCCCGAATCGGATGCCGCGAGATTCCAAGCACGCAATGGCCTTCGTTAAGCAACTGATGCGTGAGCGCCGCGCCGAGCCCTCGGCTGTGGCCAGTGATTAGGAGGTGCGCCATGCGCGGAATTATAGGACTGCTGGCTTTCCACCGGGCATGGCGGAAATTGATGCAATATGGTCATCTTCCCTTGACCAAAAAACTCTAGCCGGAGAACAATAGACAACATGCGCCGACGATTCATTCAGATGCTTCTGGTCCTCCTGGGGCTGCAAGGCGTTGTTATTGCCCCGGCGATTGGTCAGACTGCCTCTACAGATGCGCTTTCTGCCCTTCGGGAGTCGGTGGTCGCGGTGCGCAGCCGGGCGGTGGAAGATGCCCGCTCCAACGCAACGCTTGGCCGTGAGCGTCTCGGTTCGGGTGTTGTCATTGACGGGCAGGGCCATATCCTGACCATCGGCTATCTCGTCATCGAGTCCGAAGAGGTCGATGTCATCGTATCCTCGGGTGCGACCTATCCTGCGCGCGTGATTGGCTATGACCATGCGACCGGCTTTGCAGTCTTACGACCCCTGCTGCCCATCAAGCTAAAGCCCCTAGTGATCGGATCATCTGGAAAACTTGTCGATCAAGAGTTGATGATCGTGCTTCCTTTTGAGGGCCTGGGCCCGGGCTCCGCGACTCAGCTGGTGTCACGTCGTTCGTTTGCTGGCAGCTGGGAATATCTGCTGGAGTCGGCGCTTTACACATTTCCGCCCAATGCAGCCTGGGCTGGCGCAGCGCTTTTAAATGAGCGTGGCGAGCTGGTGGGTCTTGGCTCACTGTATGTCCGTGATGCAATGGCCCAGGGCATGTTTTCGCCCGGAAATTTATTCGTGCCGATTGATTTATTAAAACCAATTCAGCGAGATCTTCTGACGAACGGGGTTCGCTCCTCGGGCATTCATCCATGGATGGGAATTACGCCCGATGACAGCAGCGGCTATGTCGCCATTCTGCGGGTAAGTAAAGATGGGCCTGCTCATCAGGCTGGCCTTCGGGCCGGAGATTTCATTACCGCCGTGGCTGGCAAAGAGGTCCGAACGCTGGCTGATTTGTATCGAAGCGCCTGGGCTTTGGGTGGGGCGGGCACGCGGATACCGATTGAGGTCGAGCGTGATGGCCGAAGATTTCCGATGGCGATTGATTCGATTGATCGGACAACATTTTTTAAAAAACCCGACGGCTTGTAGCCTTCACAAAATGAATGTCCCGACTGCTGCCTCATCGTCTTTGATGCGGCCCCCCGCATTGGTAGCGGCCCTCGGCTATGGCGGCCTCATCCCATTTGTTGGTCTTGCGGGTCTCGTGATGTTTGGCCCTGCCGATGCGATGGCGTTCGCCCGTGGCCTGCTCATTGCCTACGGCGCTGTGATTCTGAGTTTTGTCGGGGCTTTGCACTGGGGCTTTGCGATGACGCTGCCTGGCCTGGATCGGACCCGAAAAAACCGTTGCTATATTTAGAGCGTGATCCCGGCCTTGATGGGCTTTCTTGCGATTGCAATGGACTCTGGGTTGTCGCTGAGCCTGCTGATCGTGGGCTTTGCCCTGGCCTATTGGCAGGATGCGGATCTTGCCAACCGGGCCAGCCTGCCACCCTGGTATCCCCGGCTTCGGGCATGGCTGTCGACCATTGCCTGCCTGTCCCTCGTTTGCGGCCTCCTGGCCCCAGCCTTAGTTTGACAATATCGAATGAATTTGTCTAAACTGAATTACATTCGCGCTCCAGGAGACCGTTGTGACAACAAAAGCATTTGCCTCGCAGGCTGATCTCGAAGAAAAAAAAGTAAGTTTTGAACAGCTCTCGGAGCACGCCTGGGCGTACACCGCTGAAGGGGACCCGAACACTGGAATCATCATCGGCGATGACGCCGTGATGATCATTGACGCGACTGCCACCCCTGTCATGGCCCAGAGTGTGATTGAGCGCGTGCGCAGCATCACCGATAAGCCGATTAAGTATGTGTTGCTGACCCACTATCACGCTGTGCGTGTACTTGGCGCATCGGGCTACCGCAGCGAGGGGCTTGAGCAAATTATTGCGAGCCGGGATACCTATGACTTAATCATCGAGCGCGGCCAACAGGATATGGATTCTGAAATCGGCCGCTTTCCGCGGCTTTTTCAGGCCGTTGAGTCTGTTCCCGGACTGACCTGGCCAACACTCACGTTTAAAGGCGAGATGTCGATCTGGATGGGTAAGCTGGAGGTGCAGATCAAGCAGCTCGGAGCAGGCCACACCAAAGGCGACACGATTGCCTGGCTGCCCAATGAAAAAGTTTTGTTTTCAGGCGACTTGGTGGAGTACGACGCTGCCTGTTATGCGGGTGATGCCCATCTCGCGCAGTGGCCATCAACACTGGATCGGCTTGCCCAGATGCAGGCCGATAAGCTTGTGCCCGGCCGGGGTCCCGCATTGGTGAGCCCCAAAGAAGTGCAGGCCGGAATCGCATACACACGTGATTTTGTCGCAACACTTTATGAGTCTGCCCAAGAGGCGGTCCGTGCAGGCAAAGATCTTAAGGCCACCATGGCCCATGTGCGCGCCAAGATGGATCCAAAGTTTTCCCAAGTTTTTATTTATGAGCATTGCCTGCCGTTTGATGTGACCCGCGCATTTGATGAGGCGAGTGGAATCTCGCACCCTCGCATATGGACGGCCCAGCGGGATCAGGAGATGTGGCAGGCCCTTCAGAGCTAAAGGGCCCGGCCTGATGCTATCGACCTACCGTTATCCGCAGTTCGACTATCGCCGGCCTGCCGAGATCGGCGGCCACGCCGCACGCCAAATTGTGGTGGTGGGAGCGGGTCCGGTTGGATTGGCTGCAGCCATCGATCTGGCTCAGCTCGGCCATTCGGTGCTATTGCTCGATGATGACAGTACGGTATCGGTCGGATCGCGCGGCTTATGTTACGCCAAGCGCTCGTTGGAGATTCTGGATCGGCTTGGCGCCGGACAGCCGGTCATGGAGAAGGGCGTCTCGTGGAATGTGGGCCGCACCTTTAACGGCAGCGATGAGGTCTATTCCTTTAATCTTTCGCCCGAGCCCGATCATGAGCGGCCCGGCATGATCAATCTGCAGCAGTATTACTTAGAGGAGTTTTTAGTTAAGCGCGCCAACGAACTTTCTAACCTCGAGATTCGCTGGAAAAACAAAGTCGTTGCTGTGGATGCGCACCAGACCGGCTCGACGATTACCGTGGAAACTGTTGATGGCAGCTACCAGCTCGATGTTGAGTGGCTCATCGTGGGTGATGGTGCCCGCTCCGGCATTCGCCGACTCCTTGGGCTGGATATCGAGGGCAGGGTGTTTCAGGACCGTTTTCTGATTGCAGACGTGGTGATGAAGGCGGATTTTCCTGCTGAGCGTTGGTTCTGGTTTGATCCCCCCTTTCACCCGAATCAGTCTGTGCTGCTGCATCGCGAGGCCGACAATGTTTGGCGTATTGACTTTCAGCTGGGCTGGGATGCGGACCCCGAGGAGGAGAAAAAGCCCGAGAAAGTAATTCCGCGTATTCAAGCAATGCTGGGCGAGCAACACACGTTTGATCTCGAGTGGGTCAGTGTTTATACCTTCCAATGCCGTCGCATGAAAAATTTTCGGCATCAGCGGGTGTTTTTCGTGGGGGATGCCGCCCACCAGGTTTCGCCTTTTGGGGCCCGTGGCGCGAACTCAGGCCTGCAGGATGCCGATAATCTGGCCTGGAAGCTCGCGCTGGTGATTGATGGAACCGCCCCGGAGCGGCTGCTGGACACCTACCACGAAGAGCGGTCCTATGCGGCCGATGAAAACATCATGAATTCAACCCGCTCGACGGATTTTATTACGCCGAAATCTGCAGTCAGCCGGTTATTTCGAAATTCAGTTCTCGATCTTGCGCGACAGCATCGGTTTGCGCGATCACTGGTGAATTCTGGCCGGCTTTCATTACCTTCATTTCTGTATCACTCCAGCTTGAATACGCCGGATCAGGAGCAGTTCTCCGGAAAAATGATTCCTGGCGCACCCATGGAGGATGCGCCGATTGTTTCGGAGGGCAAGCAAGGCTGGCTGCTGCGCAATATCGGTAATGCATTTGTATTGCTGATCTATGCGGAGCATCAGCCAATCGCCGCCGAGTTGATTCGTGAGTTACAAGCGTGCCGTGTCCGGGGCCTAGGCGTTCGCTTGATTGTGGTCGCTGCCGATGCCGGGCTCGCGGCGGTCTCCGGTACGGATGCGCAGTTGCTCATTGATCACAAGGGTCGTTTTAAAGAGCGTTATGACGCTCTCCACGGCACGGCATATCTCGTGCGGCCGGATCAGCATGTGGCCTCCCGCTGGCGGACTCCATCCCGCGCAGGGCTCGTTGCCGCGCTGGCCCAGGCCACCTGTAACTGAACGATAAGGAACACCTTATGCCACTGATTACTGAACCGAATTTTAAGGAGTTTGATCGGCCTGTCTTTCGTGAATTCAGCCCCGGAGATGATTTCTATGAGGCCTTGATCGCAGCCCACGAGGGGCTGTCTGAGGCACAGAGCCATGAGTTAAATGCCAAGCTAGTCTTGTTTTTATCAAATCACATCGGCGATTTACGTGTCTTGCGTCAAGCTTTTCAGCTAGCCCGCGAATCGGTCACGTTGCGGTAAACATCTCGGAGGACTCTGATGAAGCTGTCGAAAATTCACCATGTCGCTTACCGCTGCAAAGACGCCAAGCAGACCGTTGAGTGGTATCAAAAATACCTGGAAATGGAATTTGTGTTGGCGATTGCTGAAAACGAGGTGCCTTCTACCAAGGCCCCCGACCCGTATATGCATGTATTTTTAGATGCCGGCGGCGGCAACATCCTTGCGTTTTTCGAGCTTCCCAATAGCCCCGAAATGTCACGTGATCTCAATACGCCCAGTTGGGTGCAGCATCTGGCGCTTGAGGTCGAGTCGCTGGAGACCCTACTGGCGGTGAAGGCGCGGCTTGAGCGCGATGGCATTGAGGTCGTGGGTCCCACCAATCACACGATTTTTAAGTCGATCTATTTCTTTGATCCGAATGGCCATCGGCTCGAGCTGGCGGTCAATACTGGTACGCCAAAAATGATGCAGGAGTTAGACCGCGTGAAATGGGACATGCTCAATGAGTGGAGTCAGACTAAGCGGGCACCGGGCCATGCAAGCTGGATGCATGATGGCTCTCTTCAATAATTGGGGCACCGAATCGTGGGAAAAATAACCCAGGGCAGCTGGGTTGAGAGCGCCAATCGGCCCGGCGATGATTTTCCGATTGAAAATCTTCCTTATGGCACTTTTCGGCGCGGCGCGCTTCAGCAGCCGCCTCGGGTCGGTGTCGCGATCGGCGATCAGATTCTGGACTGCGCAAGCGCGGCAGAGATTCTTGGGGCCGAGGCTATTCCCTTGCCGCTGCGCCAGGGTGATTTAAATGCCTTTATGGCGATGGGCCCATCGGTGCGGCAATCGTTTCGCCGCCGGTTGACCGAATGGCTCGGGGTCGATGCGCGCGAAGCTCCACGATTGAAAGCGGCCTTGGTGCCGCAATCCGATGTGCAGATGCAGCTGCCTTGCAGAATTGGTGATTACACAGACTTTTATGCATCGATCCATCATGCCACGGCGGTCGGAAAACTTTTTCGGCCGGATGCGCCACTGCTTCCAAACTACAAGTGGGTGCCGATTGGCTATCACGGCCGCGGATCATCGATCGGAATTAGTGGTCAGCAGATTGTCCGGCCGACGGGCCAGATTAAAGCCGCTGCCGATGGTCAGCCGCCTGAGTTTGGTGCATGCCGGCGATTGGATATCGAGCTTGAGGTGGGCGCATTCGTTGGCAGCGAGAATAGGCTAGGCCAGCCGATTTCGATGACCCATGCCGAGGATCATTTATTTGGCCTGTGCATCCTTAACGATTGGTCGGCCCGTGATATCCAGGCCTGGGAATATCAGCCGCTGGGGCCATTTCTCGCGAAAAACTTTGCATCAACGATTTCTCCTTGGATTGTCACGATGGAGGCGCTTGCGCCGTTTCGTGTTCCCACTCAGCGGCCTGCCGATGATCCGCGGCCGTTGCCTTACATCAGTAGCCCCGAAGACCGCAGCCGGGGTGGAATCAATATGACACTGGAGTTTTTGCTTCAGACCGCGAGGATGCGGTCGGCAGGACAGCCGCCGCAGCAGCTGTCGGTGAGTAATCTTCGGCATGCCTACTGGACATTTGCGCAGATGTTAACCCACCACACCAGTAATGGCTGCAATCTGCAGGCTGGCGATCTGCTGGGCAGTGGCACGATGTCCGGGCCGCAGCCGTCTGAGGCGGGTTCTTTGTTGGAGCTGACAGCAGGCGGAAAGACTCCCGTCATGCTGCCCAATGGCGAGGCGCGAACTTTTCTGGAGGACGGCGATGTCGTTGTCCTAAAAGCCTATTGTGAGTCCCCTGAAGCCGTGCGTATCGGGCTGGGAGAGTGCATTGGCTGGATCCAACCGGCGCTGCGTTAATCATGGCAGTGAGTGATCTCGAAAATCAGCGCTCGATTCAGTCGATAGAAATTGGCGGCCGACTGCTTAATGCGCTTGCCCTCCAGTCGGGCCCGATGAGCTTAAAAGAGCTCGCACAGGCTGCCGATATGACACCCTCTAAGGCCCATCCCTATCTCGTGAGTTTTGGCCGGCTGGGACTCATTGAGCAGGAGCGCGACTCCGGCCAGTATCGGCTCGGTCCTGCTGCATTACAGCTGGGACTGAGTTGTCTGCGTCAACTTGATCCGCTGAAAATTGCAGGCCCGCTGATGGAGGAATTATCAGAACGCATTCAGCAATCCGTGGTGATTGCGGTTTGGGGAAATCTTGGACCAACCGTTGTACGAATGATTGAGTCGCATCAGCCGATTCACGTCAATATGCGGGTCGGTACTGTAATGTCGGTCAATCGCACCGCGACTGGAAAAATTTTTGCAGCTTTTATGCCGCCGGAAAAATTGGAAGCGCTAAGAGGCAGCGCTCTTGGGGATCGAGCTGCTCATGAAAAACCGACTGATGCTGGCGTATCAGCGACTGAGCTTGCACGAATTCGTAAAGACGGGTTGGCGCAAGCCATAGGCCAGCCGATTCCTGGGATCCATGCCCTTAGCGCCGCGGTCTTTGATCAGTTTGGGTTGTTGGCGTTAGCCGTTACGGCCCTTGGACCCGCGGAGAATTTTCCGGTTTCTATTGACGGCCCGATCGCAAGAGCTCTAAAGACTGCTGCGAATCAAGTTTCACATCGACTTGGATTTCAAGCGAATCGTTCTGTGGCCTAAGAGTTTTTTTGGGGAATTTCCGTTAAATCTAAAAATTTTTTAAGCCCACTTCAGGTCGCGATCTTTCTTGCGTTTCTGTTGGGTTTGCAGCCGGTCTTAACGGATTTATTTATTCCTGCAATGCCTGCGATAAGGCAGGAGTTCTCCGCGTCGGCCATTCTGGTTCAGGCGACGATGTTTGGCGTCATGATTTCTTTTGGGTTTGGACAGCTTTTCTGGGGCGCTCTGTCCGATCGTTTTGGAAGGCGGCCTGTATTGCTTTGGGGATTGGCTTTATTTGTCGTGAGTGGAGTAGGGGGCGGCGTCACCCAACAAATGGAGGCGCTGCTATTGACCCGAGTAATACAAGGCGCGGCGCTGGGCGCCTCCGTCGTTTGTGCCCGCGCCATGGTGAGAGATCTCTACGAAGTTCGAGATGGCGCGCAAGTGTTGGCTCGGGGCCTATCCGGCCTCGGTTTGTTTGCAATAGCAAGTCCGCTTTTTGGGGGATTTCTCACTGACTTTTTTGGCTGGAGAGCCAATCAGTTTGCAATAGCCTGCGTAGGGTTATCGAGCTTTTTGATGGTTTGGTGGTTTGTACCAGAGACACTTCTCCGTCGTAACGTCGAAGCCACCCAGTGGTCGAGCTTGTGGCGCAACTATCGAAAAATACTGAGTCATTCCGAATTTTTGTCTTGGTCTTTAGTAGCAATGAGCACGTACGGGGGATTATTTTTAATCCTCTCAGGAGGCCCCTTTATTTTCCTACAGGTCCTAGAGGTCTCTGCAACGACTTTTGGCGCCGTGATCGCGGCTGGATCTTTAAGTTACTTACTGGGGACACTCGCCTGCCGCCGATGGATTACCCGATATGGGCTATTTGGTACTGTTCGGCTCGCTTCATGGATATCATTATCGATTGCGGTTATCGCAGTATCTCTCGGTCTTTTGCAGATTAAGTCGTTCTTGCTGACTTTATGCTTACAAATGCTTTATGGTCTAGCACACGGATTCCATCAGCCCTGCAGTAATGCGGCTGCGCCTGGGAGATTTCCAGAAATGGCGGGGACAGCGTCGTCGCTGATGGGCATGCTGATGGCATTCGCCGCGGTGGCAACAGGCCTGTATTTATCGATTTCGTTAGATCAGGGCATGCGCGGCTATCTTTGGGGCATTGCTTTTTGGGGTTTTTTCCTGGTGATTGCGGTTCGGATGGTGCTTCCTAGGGTGGTCTTGACAGACGAAAAAGTACAATAAAGGAGTTCCTGAAGGAGTCTGTCATGTTTAGCTTCGACCCCTACTCGCCAGCGGTGGATGCGGACCCATTTCCGTTTTACAAAACGCTGCGAGACGAATATCCAGCCTTCTGGAGTAAAGAGGCGAATATGTGGATCCTGTCCCGGTATGCGGATATCGTCACGGCGTTGAACGATTGGCAGACTTTTTCCTCCGCGAAGGGCAATCTGATGACCGAACTGCCCAATCGGGCAGGCAACACGCTGGGTACGACAGACCCTCCGCGTCACGATCGGCTGCGCGGCCTGATCCAGCATGCCTTTATGCGTCGTAACTTGGAGAGCCTTTCGGATCCCATCCGGGAGATTGCGCGCACCGTTGCCGCTCCCTTAGCCGATCAGGATCAGTTTGATTTCATTACTGAATTTTCCTCGCAATTTACGGTGAAGGTCTTGTGGGCAGTGCTGGGTCTACCCACAGGCGATGAGGCCACAGCGCGAGAGAAGGCGGTGCTGATGGTGCAGTCCGATCCCACGACTCGGACCAAGGGGCCTGAGCATCTCGCCGCTTATCAGTGGATGCAGGATTACGCCGCACGAGTCATTGCGGATCGTAGAAAAAACCCGCAGGACGATTTGATTTCGCAATTCTCGATGGCTGAAATTGATGGCGATCGGCTTGATGAGCGCGAAGTCTTGCTGACCACGACCACCCTGATCATGGCGGGAGTGGAATCCCTGGCCGGATTTATGTCAATGTTTGTCTATAACTTGGCCGACCATCCAGAGGCCAGGCGGCAGTGCGTGGACAACCCGGCATTACTGCCCGACGCTATCGAGGAATCTCTGCGATTTAATACCTCTGCCCAGCGTTTCCGTCGCTGTCTGCAAAAAGATCTCGAGTTGCACGGTCAGAAGATGAAAGCAGGCGACTTTGTTTGCCTCGCCTATGGGGCGGGCAATCGCGACGAACGGCAGTTTCCAAACGCAGATCTTTATGATCTTAGCCGCAAGCCTCGGGGCCACTTGGGCTTTGGGGGTGGCGTACATGCCTGCCTCGGAACCATGATTGCGCGATTAGCTGTCAAGGCAGCAATGGAAGAGTTCCACAAGGTTGTTCCGGACTACCGAAGGGCTACGGATCAATTGCCGTGGATACCATCTTCGACTTTCCGCAGCCCAATGCAGCTCGATCTGGTCAAAATTCACTGAGCCCCGATAAAGGAGCGGTAATGCCCAAAGTAACGTATATCGAGCCGTCCGGAAATGAAGTTGTGATTGACGTCCCGGTCGGCTGGAGTCTGATGCAGGCCGCAACGAGTAATGGCGTTGAAGGCATTGAAGCTGAGTGTGGCGGCTCATGCGCCTGTGCGACGTGCCATTGTTATATTGAATCTCACGCCGGTCAGGTGCCGGCTGCAGAGCAGGGTGAACGTGACATGCTGCAAAATGCAGTCGCCGAGATTCGCGCTAATAGCCGACTGTCCTGTCAAATCAAAATGTCAGATCAGCTCGCCGGCCTTGTGGTCCGGCTGCCTGAGTCGCAGATCTAAATCAGTTGCTTTCGCTAGCCACGCCTTGATGAATCTTCCGATTGTGATTGTTGGCGCTGGTCAGGCAGGCCTGCAGGCGGCGGAGGCCCTCAGGGCCGAGGGCTGGCAGGGCGATTTAATATTGTTAGGCGAAGAGCCGCATGCTCCCTATCACCGGCCGCCCTTATCAAAGGCCTATTTAATGGGCGAGTCATCGGCAGAGCAGCTCACCATGCGCGGGCCGGAAGCCTTGGCGCGTAAGGCCATTGACGTGCGCACAGGATGCCGCGTGAGACAAATTGATTGTTTAGAAAAAATAGTACACCTCGATCAAGGCGATCGCTTGGTCTATCACCGTCTGGTTCTTGCCACAGGCGCCCGGGCCAGGCCCTTGGCGGGCGCTGGATTACAAGGTGTTTTTACCTTGCGAACACTGGATGACTGCGCCTACATCGCTGAAGCGATGCAGCAGGCCAACGAGATCGTTGTGATAGGCGGGGGTTTCATTGGCCTTGAGTTTGCAGCTGTGGCAAGAAAAAAAGGCAAGTCAGTCACCGTGATTGAGGCCGCTGATCGTTTAATGGCGAGGGCAGTGTCGGACTCCGTTTCTGAGATTTACGCTCGGCTACATCTCGAGCGCGGCGTTACACTGCGATTGGGGTCGTCTATGGCTGGTTTTACTGAGGCCAGCGGCAGAGTAACGGGAGTAACACTTGGCGATGGTAGTACGGTGCGCGCAGATCTCGTGGTTGTGGGTATCGGTGTCATTCCAAATCAGGAGCTTGCCGCCGCTGCGGGCATCGCCTGCGAGTCGGGCGTGATCGTTGATGCCAGCGGCCGCACCTCAGACCCCTTCGTTTTTGCCTGTGGTGATTGCACGGCGATGCGGCTGGCCAATGGAAGTTTAAGGCGTCTTGAGTCGGTACAAAACGCGATGGAGCAAGCCAAGGCGTGCGCGGCATCCATCATGGATAAAGACCGGCCTTTTATTGCAGCTCCCTGGTTCTGGTCGGATCAATATGATGTGAAACTCCAGATGGTGGGCACATCATCGGGCTACGACGCATCGGTGACCCGCGGCGATATCAGCACTTATAGGTGTTCTATTTTTTATTTTCGGGGCTCCAAGCTGATTGGCATCGATAGCCTTAATCGGCCGCAGGATCATATGGCGGGCCGCCGCCTGCTGGATCAAGGCCTGGGCCTGACGCCGCAGCAGGCCGCTGACGAGTCGTTTGCACTGAATCAGCTCTCTCAGCGTGATGCGGTCACAGGATGAAACTGACTGCGATCTCGTCTATGGCCACGCGGCAGATTCTCGCTGAGCTGGCCGAGCAGTGCGCTTCGCACCTGAATTGCCAGCTGGTGGTCGAATCGCTGGGTGGTGTTGAGGCAGCAAAAAGAGTGCGTGCAGGCGAGCGGTTTGACTTGGTCTTTCTCGCTGATGATGCGCTGTCAAGTCTCGAAACAGATGGGCACCTACTTCCCGGCAGCCGACGCCCGCTGATGCGAAGTGAGGTGGTCCTTGCGGTGTCCAAAGGCAACCCAAAGCCGACGATCAACACCGAGGCAGCCTTAAGGGCAACCGTCTGTGCGGCCGAAAGTATTGGCTATTCCACAGGGCCAAGCGGCGCTGCGCTCGTGGCGCTGTTTGAGCGTTGGGGACTGCTGGGGGAATTAAAGCCGCGGCTGGTCTTGGCGCCGGCAGGCGTGCCAGTGGCGCAGCTTATCGCTGAGGGCAGGGCGGCAATCGGTTTTCAGCAGCACTCAGAATTTCTCGGATATTCAGGTATCGTGATCGTCGGGCCACTGCCGGGGTCGGCTGCAATCGAGACTATTTTTGCAGGCGGACTCGGCCAGGGCCACAGCGACGGCACGCATATCGCAAAGGCGCGGCAGATACTAGATTTTATTGTCTCCGTTCAGGCGGCAAGCGTAATCTGCGCCCACGGAATGAGCCCTGTTACTTCTTCGATGCACTGAGATCCGCCATGAGCCTTCAGCAGCCAATCGTTATTGATATCCACGGCCACTACACCACGGCGCCGAAAGCGCTGGAGGATTGGAGAAATCGCCAGATCGCAGGAATCAAAGATTCTGCTGCGATGCCCAAGGCTTCTGAGCTTCGCATTAGCGATGACGCGCTTCGGGAGTCAATTGAAACCAATCAGCTGGCAAAGATGCGCGAGCGCGGCTCGGATCTCACTATCTTTAGTCCGCGGGCTAGCTTCATGGCGCATCATATTGGTGATTTCAATGTGTCCTCCACATGGGCGGCGATCTGTAACGAACTCTGTTACCAGGTATCTCAGCTCTTTCCGGACCATTTCATTGGCGCAGCCATGCTGCCGCAGTCACCCGGCGTCGATCCGAAGACCTGCATCCCCGAAATTGAGCGCTGTGTCAAAGAGTTCGGCATGGTTGGTATTAATTTAAATCCCGACCCCTCTGGTGGCCACTGGAATAGCCCGCCGCTGACCGATCGTCATTGGTATCCCATTTACGAAAAGATGGTCGAGCTGGATATCCCTGCGATGATTCATGTCTCCACAAGCTGCAACGCCTGCTTTCATACAACAGGTGCTCATTACATCAATGCCGATACAACTGCTGTCATGCAGCTTATCCAGGGCGATCTGTTTAAAGATTTTCCGACACTAAAATTCGTGATCCCACATGGTGGTGGAGCGGCGCCGTATCATTGGGGCCGCTATCGGGGGCTGGCACAAGAGTTAAAAAAACCGCTACTTTCTGAACATTTACTAAAAAATATCTTTTTTGATACCTGCGTATACCATCAGCCGGGGATCAATCTTTTAACGCAAGTCATTCCGGTAGATAACATTCTTTTTGCCTCCGAAATGATCGGTGCGGTGCGAGGAATTGATCCGGAGACCGGCCATTATTACGACGATACAAAGCGCTATGTTTTGGCTACCCCCCATTTAAATGCCGAGCAGCGCTATAAGGTGTTCGAAGCAAATGCCCGACATGTCTACCCCCGACTTGATGCGGCCCTTAACGCGAGAGGACTCTAGAATGTTTGAGCTTGGCGTGGTGTATCGAAACATTGTACGCACAGACCGGCAGATCGCAGATGCGCTCGGGCCGCTGGGGTCTGCAACTGTTCACGAAGCGATGGGCCGGGTTGGGTTGTTTGCGCCTTACATGCGTCCTATTCAGCGTGGCACGCAGGTCTCTGGAAGTGCAGTCACCGTTTTGCTGCATCCGGGAGATAACTGGATGATGCACGTAGTCGCTGAGCAGATTCAGCCTGGCGATATTGTGGTTGCCGCTATCACTGCGGAATGTACGGACGGCTATTTTGGTGATTTGCTGGCGACAAGCTTTAAGGCCCGAGGCGCCCGGGCTTTAGTTATAGATGCGGGTGTGCGGGATATCAAGACGCTCAATGAAATGGGGTTTCCCGTTTGGAGTAAGGCAATCTCGAGCAAAGGCTGCATAAAAGAAACCCTTGGCTCGGTCAATATCCCGGTGGTCTGCGCGGGCATGCTCGTTCATCCTGGTGATGTGATCGTTGCGGATGACGATGGCATTGTTTGTGTGCCAAGGGAAAGAGCTGCCGAGACGCTGAAGGCTGCGCTTGCCCGAGAGGCCAACGAGGCGGCAAAGCGGGAGAAACTTGCCAGTGGCGTATTGGGCCTGGATATGTACAGTATGCGGGAGCCGTTAGCCAAAAAAGGCCTTAAATACATCGGTTAGGCTAATCATGAGCGCTCCAACGACAGGTGATTTTGAAAAAACAGCGGGATGGTTGGATTGGTTTTCCGGGCCATCAAAACCGCGGTTTCAGCTGCCAGCGGGCACGGTCGATGCGCACTGTCATGTCTTCGGGCCTGGAAGCCAATTTCCGTATGCACCCGAGCGTAAGTACACCCCCTGTGACGCTTCTAAAGATCAGCTCTTTGCCCTTCGGGATCATCTGGGAGTGGCGCGAAATGTCGTTGTCCAGGCGACTTGTCATGGGGCAGATAACCGTGCAATGGTAGACGCGCTCTCCCATAGCAAAGGCCGTGCCCGGGGGGTAGCGACGATCCGTCGTAGTATTACCGATGCAGAAATTCAGGCGCTGCATGATGCAGGCGTACGGGGGGTACGCTTTAATTTTGTAAAGCGGCTTGTTGACTTTACGCCAAAAGATGAACTCTTAGAGATTGCAAGTCGTATCGCCAATTGGAACTGGCATGTCGTGATTTATTTTGAAGCAGTTGATTTGCCAGAACTCTGGGATTTTTTTACGGCGCTGCCAACGACAGTAGTGGTAGATCACATGGGTCGGCCCGACGTCCGGCAGCCCGTCGAGGGCCCACAGTTCAGCTTATTTTTAAAATTCATGCGCGAGCATCCCAACATATGGAGCAAAGTCAGCTGCCCCGAGCGACTCTCAGTCTCCGGCCCGCCTGCATTAGACGGCGAGGCCCGCGCCTATCGAGATGTTGTTCCGTTTGCGCTTCGCGTCGTTAACGAATTTTCCAATCGTGTGCTCTGGGGCACCGATTGGCCTCACCCGAACCTGAAAGATCATATGCCAGATGACGGCCTGCTGGTGGACTTCATTGCCCAGATTGCCCCGACAGTTGAATTACAGAGAAAACTGCTCGTCGATAATCCGATGCGGCTTTATTGGCCTGAGGAGTGCTAGACCGTGGCACTGAATAAGCCTTATTTGGATATCCCAGGCACCACGATATTTGACGCAGATCAATCGCGAAAGGGCTACTGGCTGAATCAGTTCTGCATGTCGTTGATGAAGCCTGAGAATCGTGTCCGCTTTAAGGCAGACGAGCGGGTCTATTTGAATGAATGGCCCATGACCGAGGAGCAGAGGCAGGCGGTACTGGCTCGTGATCTCAACTGGTGTATTCGTCTCGGCGGCAATATTTATTTCTTGGCGAAGATTGGCGCCACCGATGGCCTGAGTTTCCAGCAGATGGCCGGAAGCATGACCGGCATGACCGAGCAGGAGTACCGAGAGATGATGGTCCGTGGCGGCCGCTCCCCAGAGGGCAACCGAACTCTCGGAGAAGATGGTGATGCCCAGCCCCACCGCCAGCCCCAGGGCAGCGGCGGTCACTCGAAGAATCCAAAAGGCGCCTAAATGTCGCGAATTACTGCCTCGGTCTACACCTCCCATGTGCCTGCGATTGGCGCGGCTATTGATCAGGGTAAGACCGATGAAGCCTATTGGAAACCGGTGTTCGCGGGCTACAGTTTTTCAAAGCAGTGGATTCAGGCAGAGCGGCCCGATGTCATTTTTCTGGTTTATAACGACCACGCCACTGCATTTTCTCTGGAGCTGATTCCTACTTTCGCGCTTGGCCTGGCCGCAGAATTTTCGCCTGCTGATGAAGGTTATGGTCCGAGGCCTGTACCCGTCGTGCATGGCCACCCCGAACTGGCCTCGCATATTGCGCAGTCGGTCATACAGGATGATTTTGATCTCACCCTCGTCAATAAGATGGATGTGGATCATGGCCTGACGGTGCCGCTGTCATTAATGTTTGGTCAGCCCGCCGTCTGGCCTTGCAGGGTTATTCCGTTTGCGGTGAACGTCGTGCAGTACCCCGTGCCTTCAGGTCGGCGTTGTTTTATGTTGGGCCAGGCCATTCGCAAGGCAATTGAATCGTTCGACGAAGACCTCAACGTGCAAATCTGGGGTACAGGGGGCATGAGCCATCAACTTCAGGGTGCCCGTGCGGGACTGATCAATGCAGAATGGGATAACCGATTTTTGGATCGCCTCATCGAGGACCCGTTTGGGCTATCCCAAGTGCCGCACATCGAGTATGTTCGCGAGGCCGGATCCGAGGGCATTGAGTTGGTGATGTGGCTAATTGCCCGCGGCGCTATGGCCGATATTCCGGTCGGAAAAAGACCGGTCGTGCGGCATCGATTTTTCCATGTGCCTGCCTCGAATACTGCAGTTGGCCATCTCATTTTGGAGAACGCAAAAGCATGAGCAAAACTATTGGCATTGCCCTGGCCGGCCCCGGTGCCTTTGGGAAAAAGCACCTGGATGCTTTAAAGAATATTCCTGATGCAAAGATCATCTCCCTGATTGGACGAAATTTGGATCAGGCGCGGGAGGTCGCCGCGAAATATGGCGCACTACACGTCACACAGAATCTCTCCGAGTCACTCGCACGCTCCGATGTGGATGCAGTTATTTTGTGCACGCCGACTCAGATTCATGCCGATCAAGCAATGCAGTGCCTTCGGGCTGGTAAGCATGTTCAGATAGAAATTCCGATGGCAGATTCATGGGCTGACGCCCAGGCGCTCGCGCATCTGCAAAAGCAGCAGAGGCGAGTCGCGATGGTGGGGCATACTCGGCGCTTTAATCCAAGCCATCAGTGGGTCCGACAGAGAATTGCCAGCGGCCAATACAACATCCAGCAAATGGATGTTCAGACATTTTTTTTTCGGCGTACCAACATCAATGCTCTGGGTCAGCCGCGAAGCTGGACCGATCATCTCTTATGGCATCACGCTGCCCACACTGTGGACCTCTTCGCCTATCAGACAGGATCTCCCATTATCAAGGCTAATGCGATTCAAGGCCCGATTCATCCCGAGTTAAAAATCGCCATGGACATGTCGATTCAGCTGCAGGCAGCCAATGGCGCTATCTGTACGCTGTCACTTTCCTTTAACAATGAAGGCCCGCTGGGCACCTTTTTCCGATATATCGGCGACACGGGAACCTATATTGCCCGTTACGATGACCTCTTTAACGGAAAAGAAGAAAAAATCGATGTTTCTAGGGTGGATGTTTCCATGAACGGCATCGAACTGCAGGATCGCGAATTTATCGCTGCCATTCGCGAGGATCGAGAGCCCAATGCTTCCGTGCATCAGGTGTTGGATTGTTATCGGGTGCTCGGCGAGCTCGAGCAGCAGCTGCTCAGTTAATTAAGTCTGCTAGGGCTGTGACGAGTCTTGATGTCGATTCAGTGCCGATGCAATCCAGATTGATAAAAATATTAGCGAAATCGATGCTGTCCAGAAAAGCGGCGTAAATCCGAACTGATCAACAGCCCATCCGGCAGCGGCAATTCCAATCGACTGGCCAAAAAATAAGGAGCAGGCAAAAAGTGAGACTGCCGTACCCCGGGAGGCTGGTGTCATCTGTGTGGCCTGGGTCTGAAGTGTATTGTGCAACATATAAAGCCCGAGGCCGATCGCAAAAACGGCAATAGCGGGAATGATCCAAAAACCCGAAATCATCAGCATCAGAAAAGCTACCCCCAGCAAAAATCCGCCACTGCGCACAAGACCGGCCTCTCCGAGTCGTTTCAACAAGCGACCAGCGGTAGTGGCGTACAGAAGTCCACCAAAACCGAAGCTCGCCATCAGCAGGCCGGCCTCGGCAAGTGAAAAATGTCGCTCTAAATGAAGATAAGACGGGATAAAGACCAATGCGCCATATAGAAAACAGCCCTCGATGCCGACCACCAGTAAAATAAAGCGCGACCAGGGGGCTGAAAAAACATTCTGAAAATGTCTGAGTGCACCTACACGCTGCATAGGATGCCACTGCTCAACTGGCGCCCTCAATTGACCGCTGACCCGCAGCTGTACCCAAGAAACAAGGTAAAGCGCTGCAGTGAGAAAAAATCCTGCCCGCCAGTTTCCTAGGTCAGCACAGACCCCACCAATAATTTGGCCGCCGATCACACCGCCCAGCACCCCATAGAGAAACCGAGCAAGGGTGGTCTGTCGATCCGCATATGAGACGGTTTCGCCAATCCAGGCCATCGCCAGCGGTACGACCCCGGCGGTCGTTGCTCCGGCAATCGCTCTCCAGAATACGATCGTGTTGAATTCTTGAGAAAGTCCTACCGCACAGTTGGCGAGCACCGATAAGAGCACCGCCCAGCCTAGGGTCCTGAGCTTACCGAATCGGTCGGCAAGCGGTCCAAAGATAAATTGACTAATGCCGTAGGCAATTGCAAAAGCACTGGCGATTTGCGCAGCCTCACCAGTGAGAATGCTGAATTCATCTGAAATCGCGGGCAGCAAGGGGTCAGCAAGACGCATGGCGGTCATGCTGCAAAAGGCAGCCAACGTTACGCCCAGAATACTGCCTGGAGATCCGCTACTTGACACTCGGTTCTCGTGATGACTTGAGTCGAATCAAAGAGGCTTTAATCTTTCCGGGCCGAGAGGTAGCGCACTCCCGTTGGGCCATAGCGCTCCCAGTGGGGTTGATTTTTGGTCAAATGGAATACATCACCGGCTTGGTAGCGACGACTGTACTGCGCGTCCCCGATTTCGATCTCACCATCAAGGATTAAGGCCTTAGCCTCGAAGGGGTGTTCGTGGAAGTCAAGAAATCCTTCCGGATCGCGGCAGACTTCCACAGGTTTTGTAAAACCCTCTGCCTGAGCCATAAAAAGAAAAGCTTCTAGGTGCATGGCGGGATTTTACACGCCGAGCGCTTGACTCAGATAAGCGAGGCAGATTGAAATCGCGGCGCTTTGGTGTTGAAATGCTGGAAAAGAAGAACAAAAGAAGGGGAGTGCTATGCCGGGTCTGCTGCCAAACGTTGATCCCGATGGATTACTGGAATTCTCAGTCGTCTACACCGATCGTGCGTTAAATCATATGTCTAAGCGCTTTCAGCGCGTGGTCTGTGATATCTCGTCCATGCTGAAGGAGGTCTATGGCGCGCACTCGGCGGTCCTAGTGCCGGGAAGCGGTACGTTCGGGATGGAATCTGTTGCTCGGCAATTTGTAGGCGGAAAGAACGTTGTTATTTTGCGCAATGGCTGGTTTAGCTACCGCTGGAGCCAGATTATTGAGATGGGCGCAATAACCAATCAATTGACCGTACTGAAGGCCCGGCAGACAGGCCCCGATGCGCAGGCCCCTTGGAGCCCTCATCCGATTGAAGAGGTTGAGGCAACGATTCTGCGAGAGCGTCCTGCAGTTGTATTTGCTCCCCATGTGGAAACCTCGGCTGGAATGATTCTCTCGGATCACTATCTAAGTCGGGTCGCCGCTGCTACACACAAGGCTGGCGGGCTATTTGTTCTGGATTGCATTGCCTCTGGCGCAATGTGGGTCGATATGCGAAGCACCGGAGTCGATGTCCTGATTTCAGCGCCGCAAAAGGGCTGGAGTGGATCGCCATGCTGTGCAATGGTGATGTTAAGTGAGCGCGCCCGAGCGGCGATTGATCAGACAGTAAGCTCGAGCTACGCCTGTGATCTGAAAAAGTGGCTTCAGGTCGTAGAGACTTACGAGTCGGGATCCCACGTTTATCACACCACCATGCCGACTGATGCGCTCACTCGCCTGCGCGACGTCATGCAGGAGACCCGCAATTGTGGTTTTGAGCAGACCCGACAACAGCAAGAAGACCTCGGAATGCGTGCCCGCCAGCTCATTGAGGGCTATGGGTATCCAAGTGTTGCTGCTGAGGGTTTTCAAGCGCCGTGTGTCGTGGTCAGCTACACCACCGATCCGGAGATTCAATCCGGTAAAAAATTCATCTCGCTTGGCCTGCAGACGGCCTCTGGAGTCCCCCTTCAGTGCGATGAAAGGGCCGACTTCAGAAGCTGGCGGGTGGGCCTATTTGGCCTGGAAAAACTGCAGAATCCCGATCGCACACTCGGACATCTACGGCTAGCCCTCGGCAAGCTCGCGTGATATTTTTGGTCGACTGCGGGCCGATTCGAGCTGATGCAGCGTGATCTTGCGGACTTCAAGCTGACTGACTTCAATATGGGCCTTAATCAGCATGCGGGCCTGGTCGGCCCGCTGGTTCAGGATAGCGCGGAGAATTTTCGCGTGCTCATCATAGGTCGTGTCGATTCTTGGGCTGCGTGTGAAATCTAAGCGCCGAATAACCCGTATTTTCTCGGTGATTTCCCGATGGGTTCTGGCGATTGCGGAGTTTCCTGCAGCCTCGACAATTGCACAATGGAAGGCTTCATCGAGCTGGCTCACCTGCTGGGCCTCGGATAGCCGTTTTGCTTTTGGCGCAAGCCAGATTTCACTCAAGGCCTGAAGCCCCGGGTTAAGTTTTGGCATGCCGCCTGGCGAGCGGCCATCGCATAGCCTTTGAATCGCATCGGTCTCAATCAGAATTCGAAAGTCATAAAGGGCATCGAATTGTGCAAAATCAAGTGGCAATACCCGCCAGCCGTTGCGAAACAAGACCTCCACGAAGCCCTCTTGCTGGAGACGAAAAAGCGCCTGCCGAATCGGGGTACGAGAGACATTGAGCTGCTCGGATAGCTGCGACTCAGTAAATCGATCTCCAGGAATAAGCAGAAAATTGCTGATTGCATCCTTGATCTGTTGGTAGGCGTCCTCACTGAGCAAGGAGCGCGAATTCTCGGAGACTGACTGGGAGATCATTTTCGAACTTCGCGCTGGAAAATTTCTAGGCTTCGCTTTTTTGTCTCAATAAAGCTGGCTTCGGATAGCGTCGCAGTGGTCCTAGGCCGAGGATCGTCGTAAGAGAGTATATCGGCGATTGAGGTGGGCCGCTTGGTCAACAGCAAAATCTGGTCGGCAAGATAGACGGCCTCTTCGAGGTCGTGCGAAACCAGCATCATGGTGGTCTGGGTCTTGATAAAAACTTCTTGGAGCTTTTCTCGAATGAAAAGTGTCATCTCAAAGTCGAGAGCAGAAAATGGCTCATCCAAAAAGAGAACCTCTGGATTTGGAGCGAGGGCACGCATGATTGAAGCGGTCTGCTGCTGCCCTCCGGAAAGCTCATATGGGTAGCGGTTCAGGTCAAACTTCACATCAAAAGAGTCGACCAGCTCCTCGACACGGCGGTCAACCTCAGCTTTGGATTTTCCCATGAGCTTCAGTGGGTAAGCGATATTGTCAATCGTTCGCCACCACGGAAACAGTGCTTCGCGATAATTTTGAAACACATATCCAATGGTAGTGTCTTTGAGAGACTTGCCATCGAAAAGAATTTCTCCCGAATCGATCGGGATGAGTCCAGAAATCATATTAATCAGGGTGGACTTACCACAGCCATTCGGCCCAAAGATCGAAACAATCTTGCCCTTTGGGATATCGAGATCAAAGTTCTCGTAGAGCGGCCAGCCGGCAAAGTATTTTGTGAGGCCTCGAATGGTAATGTGCGTACCGAGCGGTCCCGGTCGAAAATGCCGCTGCGGGACATCGATCATCATTGGCGCATTAATTACCTGGGTCATCTTCCGCTCCAGTGAACAATCTTTCTCTCGATTGCAAGAAATGCAACATTAAGCGCGTAGCCCAGAATGCCTGCAGACATGATTGCGGCGTACATCATCTTGGTGTTCATGACTTGCTGGGCATTGATAATTTTATGCCCCAGTCCACTTTCCGAGCCGATGAACATCTCGGCAACCACCACAATCACCAGCGCCATCGATACTGCTGAGCGCAGACCAACAAAGGACGCCTGAAGACTTTCCCAGATCAGGACATCTTTAAAAATCTGCCAACGGGATGCGCCCATCACCTTGGCAGCTGCAATGCGCTGCTTGCGCGCATTAATCACACCATAAGCACAGTTGAACACCACCAAGAGCCAGGCTCCAAAACAGGCAATGGCTATTTTATTGATATCTGATGTGCCGAAAATCAGTAAAAACAGCGGGATGAGAGCCGAGGCTGGTGTAGATCGGAAAAAATCGATCACAAATTCAACGCTGCGGTAGGCCCGTTCATTACTGCCCAACGCGATGCCCAGCGGCATGCCCAAGATCACTGCAATTCCGAAGGCGACCAGCGTTCGATACAGCGTGACCCAAAAGTCAAACAGCAGCGGGCCGCCCAGCATGCCGGAGACGAGGGCCACAATCGTATCGGCCGGTGGGGGTAAAAGGATCGCTTTGATCAGCCCAAAGCGCACCACCATATCCCAAATCAAAACAAGGACTACTGGCCCAACGATCGGAAGAAATTTTGCAAGATCAGCCGTTTTGCGTGGCGGTGCAGTCCCCTCGGCCCGAGTATCAGACCAAGGGGTTGGGGCGTTAGCGCTGACGCCTTCGTTAGACATGATTAGCCTTTATACAGAATGCTGTCGATCAGAATGCGTTTACTGAAAATGCCGCGGTCTGAGAACAGATCAAAAAACTTTTGGAAGGCCGCAATGTCCGAGGCCTTAAAGTCTGTCGAGAACATGTAATCGGCCATCGGCACCTCGTTAGTGAGCGCACCCTCGATTGCGGTGTAGCCCTTCAGGAAGGGCCGCGCCTCGGCAGGCTTATTCTTCACAAGGTCGACCCCACGTCGATAAGCGGTAATGTATCGACGTGTGACCTCCGGATTCTTCTGGATAAATTCCGATGTCAGGCTGGCGGATCCGCCATGCCAGGGCGCCATCGGATCGCCGAGGACATACTTTGCGATCACGCCAACCTCCAGGTTACGGGTCGTTCCGTTTAGGCGCCCGACTGTTCCGGTGGGCTCAAGCGTGTAACAGGCATCGACCTGCCCAGCTGCAATCGCGGCAACGTGCTGAGCAATCGGCAATTCAATGATCTGATTATTTTTCGATCCGGCCCGCTCTAAGACCGCCCGAGTCAGGGTCACGTTTTGAACACCAGGGCCGCAGCCAACTTTTTTTCCAGAGAGATCACTCACCGACTTCAGGGGGCTATCTTTTGCCACAATAAATTGGTCTAAAACAAATTTTGCATTCGTCGGGTTGGTGCAGAAAATCTTTAGTAGCCCGGGCTGAGCCAGTTCGGCGATTCCGAGCGCCGCAGAGGCGGTGCCGTTAGAGCTGCCTTCAAGCCGACCGGCGAGCATAGCTTCCGCAACCTGCTGTGGACTGGCGAATCGGACGGCTTCAACATCTAGCCCTGCCTCTTTAAAAAACCCCCGCTCAACAGCGGCAAAAAACGGAATGCCGGATGCGACTGGCCAATAGCCAACTCGAATCTTGGGACCCGCCTTTGCTTTAACAATCGCCGGCGCTGCCAGTGTTACGGCAGCAGCAGCACCTGCTTTGAGCACGGTGCGCCGCGCGTCCAACGCTATCGGTTGGACCTTGTTGCCACTGGGTGAAGAATCCTTGACGTTTTTCATGATGCTCTCCTAGGGGTGGGTGGGGGGTAAATTAAAGTCGAAGCGTTTAGGCCGTCGGGGTCTGTGTGTTGAGCGAAGCCGTGTAGCGCCGCCAGCCGCCAAACTCGCTGATATCTTGGGCGCCCTGAAGGCCCGAGGGCTCGCAGAGAAAGCCTTGAACAAGTTCGCCGTCACAGGTCTCAATCTGTCCGATACCAAGGGGCTTTGGGATCATCGCCACAAAGCTTCCGTATTCGGCCATCGGCATTTGCCAAATCTCGATCTCAATCGGCTTGCCAGAGTCTTCAACGCGGATGAGCCCAGGCTTTGCTGGATGTGTATTGGCAAGTGCATAAAGCCGATAGGTCGATGCGGTTGTTGTGGTTTGGATCAGCCGTGCCCCACGTTCAGTCAACTGTCCATTGAGAGGCATGCCGCTCAGATGCGCGCCGACAACTGCAACGTTCACCACCGCTGCTTTCGTTGAATCGGAACCTGCAGGCAGCGCAAGAGCACCGGACCCCTCTGGCGAATCGGCTGGGCTAGCGCGATTGGACTGCTCATAGCGCAACGCGAGCGAGGCGAGCTGCCAGTCACTGGCAGCAGGCCCGATGAAGGTGATACCAAAGGGCAGCTGATCGGTCCGAATACTTGAGGGAATCGAGACTGCCGCGTAATCCAGCAGATTTACAAAGTTGGTGTAATAGCCCAGCCGACGATTCAGCTCTATTGGATCTTCCAGCATTTCATCGATGCGATAAATTGTCGGCGCAGTCGGTACGAGCAAGACGTCGATCGATTTCCACATCATCGCTGCCCGCTGAGCGAATGTGCGCAGCTGTGTCTGGGCCCGAAAGACATCGGTGCCCGACACCGCCATGCCGGGTGTGAGAAGGGTTTTGACAGGCTCAATCACCGCCTGCGGATGCGCTTTGAAAAATGACTCAAGCACCTCAAGTCGCTCGGCAAGTAAGGCGCTGCCGTAAAGTAGGGCGGCCGCATCAGCAAGCGGCTGATAATTAATGGTGATCGGAGTGCCGCCGAGACGGATGCAATGCGCGATGGCTTTGTCGAATTCTGCTTTTGCCTGCTGATCGCCGAACCACTCGAGATGATCCGGGACGCCGAATCGAAACTGCTTCGGCAGCGGTATTGCGTTTAGCGGCAGATTTCGTGAATAGGGATCCTGTGCATCGGGCCCCATCGCCGAGAGCAGGACCCGCCAAGCAGTCCGAACATCTCGGGAAAAAATTGAAACTGCATCAGCGCTTCGGGCAGCAGGTAAGACACCCTGCGTGCTGATTAGGCCCTTCGTTGGTTTGAGGCCCACAATATGATTTAAGCCTGCGGGAACGCGGCCTGATCCAGCAGTGTCAGTGCCGAGCGAGAAGTCCACCTGACCGCTTGCAACAACAAAGGCTGAACCTGAGCTTGAGCCGCCGCTGACATAAGCAGGGTTGACTGCGTTGGGCACTGGACCAAAAGGAGAGCGTGTGCCGTTTAGTCCACAGGCGAATTGATCGAGGTTTGTTTTTCCGCAGAGCACCGCGCCAGCGCTTAAGAGCTTTGCGACAACAGTCGCATGCGTCGAGGGCGTAAACGCGAATTCGGGGCAGCCCGCAGTGGTAGGAACCCCCGCGACATCGATGTTGTCCTTTACTGCAAATCGAAGGCCGGACAAGCTGCCCGAGGGCTGCTCCATCATCGGCCGATCGAAATGCTCAATCCAGGCGTTGTCCGCGGACACGGGGGGATGGCGGGCGTTCATTGGGATCCTTATTTGTATACAAGAAAGTATGCAAATAGCGTGCCATCCGGGGAGGCGGTGTAACGCCCGGGGATCTGCCGCTCTGGTGGCCGAGAATGGGTCGAGATTTGGCCGTTGAATGCCGCTTAAGCGGGAGTGCGTGCACCACGATGTCGATGCAATGCACCGACTTGGGGAATCGGGCGCCTAGAGATATTTGCTGGAGAAGTCCTTAATTCCGACGGTTTTAAACC
>JBILVT010000011.1:0-29583 GCA_044370275.1 Burkholderiaceae bacterium
CACCAGTACCGCTCTGACGCGATGCTGTTTCATCATCTCCAACGCAAGCTGAACCGAATCGTCTGATGAGACAGAGATCGTGCGCTGTGTTTTTTGAGAAATACAGTCTTTTACGGTCTTCACGGAGTTCCCCTTTTGGTGTGATTGAGGGTGGGGTTAGAGACTTCTCCGCTTATTTTCTTAGCTTCAGGCCTTGGACTGCAAGTGAGGCCTGCCGCTCTCAGACCCGCGCGCCTGCTGTGCCGAATGAAAGGGCGGCTTGTCACGCCAACCCCTTCCAGACAAGACTGAGGTTTATCAGGCCGGCTGAGTTGCTGCCTGAAATCCGGCCGGTGAGGCGGCGATGATAGTGCGATCCTGGCGGGTGGAGATCACCTCAGCGATTAGCTCTGCGGTGCCTGCCGACAGTGTCCAGCCAAGATGTCCGTGGCCAGTGTTGTAAAACACATTGGCTTTTTTGCCCTGTCCGACTCTCGGCATCATGTTGGGCATCATTGGCCTTAAGCCGGCCCACGGCACAACCGACCGGATACTGACATTCGGGAAGCAGTCATTGACCCATTGAATCAATGGCTTGATGCGGTCCGCCCGAATATCCCAATTGCGGCCATTAAATTCAGCGGTACCGGCCACACGGAACCGATCTAGCCCGAGGTGGCTGGTGACCAGTTTGGTCTCATCATCCAGAAGGCTCACGGTGGGCGCACCCTGTTGGCTCGCCGTATCTGAGAGATTCACGGTGATGGAATAGCCTTTGACGGGATAGACGTTTAAGCGATCACCGAGCTGCTGCGCAAGTCCACGGCTTTCATTGCCCGCGCAGATAATGATGTTGTCGAATTCAAGCGTCTGCAGCATGCCGCTTTTGGCTTCGCGGGCACAGTGGGCTACTTCGGCTCGCTTGGGATTCCAATGGCTTCTGTTGCAGTTGCTACCACGATTGCAATTGAAGTGCTTGGCAGTATCGCGTTGTTGTTTGGTTTTAAGACACGTTATGTCGCATTCGCCTTGGCTGGATTTACTCTGCTCGCAAGCGTGGTCGGCCATGCATTTTGGGCCGCACCTGCCGAGCAGGCCTTTGTGCAGCAACTGATGTTCTTTAAAAATATTGCAGTTGTTGGCGGGCTATTGGTATTGGCATCGGCAGGCGCCGGCAGATGGAGTCTAGACAGCAAAACCGCGCGGGCTGTTTAGTGTGAAGCAGCCCCTGGCGCAGCGCCAGGGGCCTTTCATCGGGTGTTAGTTAGCTGCGCCAATCCGAAGGGAAATCTCGCCCACCCCATGAATATAGCCAGTGATTACATCGCCCGGTACGACCGGGCCAACGCCCTCCGGTGTGCCGGTGTAAATCAGATCGCCCGGCTGCAGATGATAAAAAAGCGATAAGTCCGCAATGATCTCGCGAATATTCCAAATCAGCTTATCAACATTAGATTGCTGCTTGGTTTGGCCATTGACCTGAAGCGCGATTTCGCCCTGATCAATCACAATGCCTGCCATGGGAACGATCTCGGCGCAGACAGAAGACTCCTCCACGTCTTTACCTAAGTCCCAGGGCCGGCCTTTATCGCGGGCCACCAGCTGCAAATCCCGCCGTGTCATGTCTAAGCCTGCGGCATATCCATAAATGATCTCGTGGGCCCGATCGGCCGACACACGAAAACCCGCTTTACCGATGGCGACAACCAGCTCCATTTCGTAATGAAAATTTTTGGTCTCTGGCGGATAAGTGGTAGTTGCACCACTTTCTAAAAGTGTCTGGGGCGACTTAGTGAAGTAAAACGGCCGCTCAGCGGATTTATCCACTGGCTTGCCCATCTCAACGGCATGGGCGTGATAGTTTCTGCCAACAAAAAACAAGCGATGAATTGGAAAGCGTTCCGATTTTCCTCGAACCGGTATGGATAAGGGCGGGGGTGGGTTCCAGAGATAGGTCGTCATTTTTGTCTTTCCTTATGAAGTGCGGTCGTGAGCGATGATTGACTACCGCGTCTCGTAGACACCGAGTTTTCGGTGCAATGGTGATTCATCGGCCATAAACAAAAAAGCGGGCCTATCGACCGAGCAGTTTTTGATGGTGATCGGTGTATAGCCCGGCGCGCATGCGGTGTCGGCCTCATTTAAGAGGAACTGTGTTTGCTCAATCGTGAGCTCGGACTGGCCCTCGATTTGATGAAATACGATTGCCGGCGAACGCGCAGGCAGCTTTAGAGTCTGCCGCGGCCGCAGCATCAGGGCATAAAAGCCAAGGTTGTTTTGCACATCCTGGCCGGTTTCAGGATTCACATACGTGACCTGGATTGCCTCGAGTTCCGGCTGATCACCAGCCAGCGCCAGCAGGGACTGACGCACCTCATTCCAGGGGTAGCGAATGATGGGATAGGTCTTGGTCTGCCGGTTGAAAGCAGGTGTGGGCACCACACCGCCACTGACATAGGCACGCTCGCCATGGCCTGGCAAAACATCTTGTCGCTCGCCTTCAATCGCATATGAGGTCTCGGTGTAGTAGACCAGCGGAAGATCCAGCACATCAAGCCAGACTACGGGATCATCCCCTTCGTGGCCATGCTCATGCCATAAGCCAGTCGGCGTGAGAATCAGGTCACCGCGGTGCATGGGGCATTTCTCGCCATTCACAGTGGTGGTCGCGCCCTCGCCCTCGACCACCATGCGGACCGCATTCGGGGTGTGCCGGTGTGATGGAGCCCACTCGCCGGGCAGCAGCAGCTGCATGCCTAAATACATGGCGGCGCTAGCCTGCATTTTCTCCAGGCCATGGCCGGGATTCGCCAAGACCAGCACCCGACGCTCGGCTTTTTCCATAGGTGTAAGTTCACCGGCCTGAAGCAGTAGCGGCCGCATGGCCTGATACGACCAGTGCGTTGGTGTTGTTTTGCGACTCGGGATTTTCGGTGGCAAGACAGCGCGCAGATTGGGCCATAAGGGCACCAGGTTTTGTTCGGTGAGTTGATCCCGATAGGCCTGGGGAAGATCTTCAAGACGTCCTAGAGAGTGCATGGCGTGCTCCTTTACTGCGCAGCCGATAAGCAATTATTAACATTCCAGCTATAGAGCCATTCCACTGCGTCGTAGAAACGCTCTTGGGTTCGGCCTTTCCAGAGGCTATTTCGGACTAGACGTTCAACGCCCATTGCGTGATAGATCCGGCCCATCTCGCGGCCGGACAGCACAATGCGCGCAGTCCGGGCAACGCGCGCGCGCTGATAAAGATCAAGCGCCTGGGCCCAGTCGTTACCGTGCACCCGCAGCGCTTCGCCGAGAGTCACCGCATCCTCCATTGCCATGCAGGCGCCCTGGGCCATGTACTGGGTAGTGGGATGGGCAGCATCGCCTAAGAGTGTGACTCGGCCAAAACTCCACTGGCCGATCGGTTCGCGGTCGGCAGTGGCCCAGCGCTTCCAGCTTTTTGGCAGATCAATTAATTGGCGAGGCAGGGGACTGATGCCCTGAAAGTAGCTTTGCACTTCTTCTTTGCTGCCCTCAGTTACTCCCCACTGCTCTTCTTGGCGGCTATGAAACGTCACAACAACGTTGTACTGCTCACCCCCGCGCAAGGGATAGTGGACCAGATGGCATTTCGGTCCTGCCCAGAGGCTCGCCGCATTCCATTGCAGACTAGCGGGAAAGTCTGCTTTATCCACAACAGCCCGATAGACGACATGGCCAGTGATGCGTGGTGGATCATTCACAAAGGCCTCGCGGACGACGGACTTGACACCATCGGCACCAATAAGTGCAATGCCCCGATGGGCTTTTCCATGCTGATCATAGGCGGTAACGCTGTCTGCGTTTTGCTCAATGCGTTCAAGCCGAGTATTGGTTAGAAATTGGACCCGCCCTGTTTCTTGGGCGCCTTCTAATAAAGAAAGATGAACATCCGCCCGGTGAATCACCGCATAGGGATTGCCAAAGCGCTGACGAAAGGCCTCGCCAGTCTCAAGCCGGCCCACCAGCGACTCGTCGATAGCATCGTGCATGACCATGCACTCGGTATAGACCGCGCGGCCCCGGGCTTTATCGCCCACGCCCAGGGCATCAAAGGCATGAAATGCGTTGGGCCCGAGCTGAATGCCAGCGCCGATTTCGCCAATTTCAGGGGCCTGCTCCAGCACGAGCACCTCAAAGCCTTGCCGGACTAAAGCCAGCGCTGCTGCTAGGCCGCCGATTCCGCCGCCGGCCACGATGACCGGGCCGCCTGTGGTGGATGTCATTGTCTGTCTCCGTTATTTTGTCGATCTTTAAACGTAAGTGTACTAACGATTAGTATAGGGATAAACTAGGGGCCGTCAAGACTTTTTTGGGGCGAAGGATGCCGGGAACAAAAGAACGGGTGCCGACGGGCCTACACGATATGCCGGGACACTACATTCGACGGCTGCAGCAAATCGCGGTTGCCGTGTTTTTGCAGGAGGTGGAGTCCTTCGGCGTGACTCCGATTCAATATGCGGTGCTACAGGCAGTTCGGGAGGCGCCGGGCTCGGATCAGCGTAGCCTTGCAGGCATGATTGGATTAGACACTTCCACCATGGCCGGTGTGGTGGAACGCTTGGAGTCCCGAGGCCTGGTGCAGCGTGCCAGCACTCGGGCGGATCGACGTGTTCGGCTCTTAACACTTACAGAGCAAGGGCAGTCGGCCGTGGCCAAGATGCAGCCGCTGGTGAGTCTGGCACAGGAGAAAATACTTGCGCCGCTGTCAAAAGCAGAGCGCAAAGAATTTATGCGGATGATGCAGATTCTGGTCTCGACTAACAATGATTTAAGCAGAGCACCAAGCGAGGGGGTATAGACCATGCTGCGACTACATAGCTATTGGAGATCATCGGCGTCTTATCGTGTCCGCATTGCTTTGGGGCTAAAGGGCTTAAAGTTTGAGCACTTAACGGTGAATCTGCTGAAAAACGAACAAGGCCAGCCGGAGTTCACCGTATTGAACCCGGAGGGTCTGGTGCCGCTGCTCGAACATGATGGACTGCGTTTATCGCAGTCCACTGCAATCATTGAATACCTCGAGGAGGCTTTCCCCAGCCCGGCGCTCATGCCCACTGATTTGCAGGGCAGGGCCCGTGTACGGGCGATTTGCCAGATGATTGCCTGCGATATTCATCCACTGAATAACCTGAGGGTGCTGAAGTACCTGACGGGTGAGATGGGCCTGCCTGCTGAGCAAAAAGACACCTGGTATGCCCACTGGGTAAGTGTTGGGCTGAGCGCCGTTGAAAAGCGGCTGGCTGAAGCTGCGAGCGGCCAGTTTTGTCACGGCGATTTGCCGGGTATGGCCGATTGTTTTTTGGTGCCGCAGGTGGCCAATGCGAATCGGATGAATGTAGATATCGCACACCTAAAGCGGGTAGCGGAGATTAACGCCCGCTGCATGGAGCTGCCCGCGTTTCAGCAGGCCCAGCCCTCGGCCTGCCCGGATGCGGTATCAAGTTAACCGATCGCAGTCCTGATTTTTCTGGGGCTCTGCAAAAAAGTCTGCAGACGACGGCCGTTAGAATCACAAGTTTCAAGGAGAGGTAACCATGGGCAAGCTAACAACCCATGTTCTAGATACTGCGAATGGCGTTCCGGGTGCCGGGATTTCGGTTCGGCTTTTCCGAATTGATGGCGGCCGCAAGGAGTTAAAAGCAGTCAAGACCAATCATGATGGCCGTTGTGATCAGCCCTTGCTGGAAGGCGATGGATTGGTTGCAGGTATTTACGAGTTGGAGTTTGCTGCAGGCGAGTATTTCCGTGCTCGCGGCTCATCTCTAGCGCAGCCGCCGTTTGTCGGTGATGTGGTGCTGCGTTTCGGCATTAGCGACGGCAGTCAGCACTACCACGTGCCGCTTTTGGTTTCGCCGTGGAGTTACTCCACCTATCGCGGCAGCTAAACCCCCCCGACAGCGAGACTGAAGAGAACTTATGGATGCCTATTTACTTGACTGGGTCAATCTTTTGCTGCGGTGGGCCCACCTGATTGTTGGCATCGCTTGGATTGGTGCTTCGTTTTATTTCGTGATGCTGGATAACTCCCTGACGCTGCCAAAAAAAGTTGAAGACGCGCAGCGTGGCGTTCACGGTGAACTCTGGGCGGTGCATGGCGGGGGCTTTTATTGCAGCCAGAAGTTTCTGACCGGGCCCAAAGGTGAGCCGCTGAGTGATAACTTGCATTGGTCAAAGTGGGAGGCCTATTCCACCTGGATCACCGGCATGGCCTTATTGGCGCTGATTTACTGGGTTGGAGCCTCTACTCATCTGGTCGATGCCCGCGTGATGGCGCTCAGTCCAATGGCGGCCGTTGCAGTCTCGATCGGTTTTTTAAGCGTGGGCTGGATTGTTTACGATGTGTTGTGCAGAAATTTGGTGGGCCGAGATGGGCTTTTGGCCTTCCTGGTGTTTGTGTTTGTGATGCTCTGTAATTATGGGCTGCATCAGATCTTTTCTGCCCGGGGCGCCTACATTCATGTGGGGGCGATGCTGGGCACCATGATGGCGGCCAATGTCTTTTTCCACATCATTCCGGGTCAAAAGCGAATGGTGGAGCAGATTCGGGCGGGTCAGCCGGTGGATTCAGAGCCGGGAATGATTGGCAAACAGCGTTCGGTGCACAACACCTATTTCACGCTGCCGGTGCTGTTCATCATGATCAGCAATCACTACCCGATGACCTACGCCCACAAGCACGGCTGGCTGGTGTTGGCCATCATCATGTTGGCGGGGGTTTTGATTCGGCAATTCTTTGTGCTGCGGCATCGCGGCGAGGTGAAGTGGTGGCTCCCGCTTTCAGGCATTGCGCTGTTGGCCGCGCTGGTGGTGGTGATGGCGCCAAAACCGATTGACGCGACAGGTCGCAAGGTCTCTTTTGCTGAGCTTAATACCGTGATTCAGAAACACTGCACGGTATGTCATGCGGAAAAACCCTCTTGGACTGGTTTTGCGCAAGCTCCAAAGGGCGTGATGCTCCAGAGTCCTGAGCAGATTTCGCAGCATGCTGCCAAGATTGCGGAGACCGTAGCAAGCGGCTATATGCCGCTTGCCAATGTGACCCAGATGAGCGATGAGGAGCGCCGAATCATCGCGGCCTGGGCGGCCCAAGGGTCGACTACAAAAAATTAATTCCGATTTACACCATGACCGAATCCACAATTGATGCACAACAAAACGGCAAGATTCTCGCGCTTTGTCAGCGCGGCAAGCAGGCCTTTCAAGCCCAGCTCGATGGCATCTACGAGCACTCGCCCTGGATCGCTGAGCGGGCCTGGAGCCATCAGCCTTTTGAGAGCTTGGATGCCCTGCACGCGGCACTGATTGTCGTAGTCAAGCAAGCAAGCCGCGATGAGCAGCTGGGCCTGATTCGGGCCCACCCCGAGCTTGCTGGCAAAGAGGCCGAGGCGGGTGCATTAACTGCCGCCTCGACAGCTGAGCAGCGGGGCGCTGGTTTAAATGAGTGCACGCGCGAGGAATTACAACGTCTGCGAGAGTTAAACGCCAGCTATCGGGCTAAGTTTGGTTTTCCATTTGTGATTGCGGTCAAGGGCTTAACGCGTACTCAAATCATGGAGGCGATGCAGGCCCGGACTGCTCATAGCCTTGAGGTTGAATTTCAGGCCTGCCTGGAGCAGATCTATAAAATAGCGCGCTTTCGGCTCGATGCTCTATTTCAATGATGTCAAATCGTAAGCTAAGCACCTCGCAGGCCCTCTATCCAAGAGATTTGATTGGCTATGGCCGCAATCCTCCGCCGGCCCGCTGGCCAGGCAAGGCCCGTATCGCAGTCCAATTTGTGCTCAATTACGAGGAGGGCGGAGAGAACTCCGTACTCCACGGGGATGCAGGCAGCGAGCAGTTTTTATCGGAACTTTTTGCCCCGGCCAGTTATCCCGATCGCCACCTGTCCATGGAAAGCATCTATGAGTATGGATCCCGTGTTGGGGTCTGGCGCTTTTTGCGTGAGTTCGAGCGCCGCGGCCTGCCGATGACGATCTTTGGTGTGGCTATGGCGTTGCAACGTCATCCCGAATTGACCCAGGCATTTTCTGAGCTCGGCCACGAAATCGCCTGCCATGGCTGGCGCTGGATTCATTACCAGAGCGTGGATGAGGCCACCGAGCGCGAACATATGCTGCGGGGTACAGAAATTATTCGTCAGCTCATTGGAGAGATGCCCTTGGGCTGGTACACCGGCAGGGATTCGCCAAACACGCGACGGCTCTTGGTCGAGCAAGGCGGCTATCTCTATGACTCGGATTACTACGGCGACGATCTTCCATTTTGGATGGAAGTTAAAAAGTCTGATGGCGAGACCACTCCCCATCTGGTGGTGCCCTACACCCTCGATACCAACGATATGCGGTTTGCGTTGCCGCAGGGCTTCTCGCACGGCGATGAATTCTTCGAATACTTGCGGGATGCCTTTGATGTCATGTATGCCGAGGGCGAGGACCATCCCGCGATGATGAGTATCGGCATGCATTGCCGCCTGCTGGGTCGTCCGGCGCGCTTCAAAGCCCTGCAGAGGTTTTTAGATCACATTGAAAAACATGATCGGGTCTGGGTTTGTCGTAGAGTGGATATCGCGAAGCATTGGATCAAAGAGCATCCGTTTAAAAGTAGCGAAACTTAATCAGGAGAATGTATGGCAAGTCATGTAGCGGGCCCTCCCATCATCGCGCCGGCAGCCGAGCTTCCGGAGTGGGCGAAACGCTCGGTCGATCTTGCGAATCCGCGCTTGGGCGCCAAGGCGCTTTTTGCAAGCGATGATTTTTTTGCAGAAGTCGGGCGGATGCTCAATCCAGAGCCGGCCCAATTTATCCCTGGAAAGTTCGACACCAATGGCAAGTGGATGGATGGCTGGGAGTCGCGGCGTAAGCGGGTGGCAGGCCACGATTGGGCGTTTGTGCGTCTTGGGGTCAAGGGCGTAATTCGTGGTTTTGACGTCGATACAAGCCATTTCACGGGAAACTATCCGCCTGCGGTCTCAATCGAGGCAACAGTCTCAGCGACTGACGATATCGAGCAATTAAAATCCGCCACCTGGACCGAGATTCTCTCGGCCACGCAGCTTGGGCCGAGCCGCCATCATCTGCTGCAAATCGACTCGTCGGTCGCCTGGACCCACTTACGGGTCAATATGTTTCCGGATGGCGGCATTGCTCGGCTGCGGGTCTATGGCCAGCCCACCGGTGCACTGGAAAAACATTCCGCTACTGATGTTGTGGATCTCGTAGCAATGGAAAATGGTGGCCGGCCGGTGTCATGGAACGACGCCAGCTTTGGATCATCGGTAGCCAGTCTGCTGCTGCCCGGCCGCGGCGTGAATATGGGCGATGGATGGGAGACGCGCCGCCGGCGCGAGCCCGGTAATGACTGGTGTGTGCTCGAGCTCGGTGCGCCCGGCATCGTTGAAAAAGTTGAAGTCGATACCGCTTTTTTTAAAGGGAACTACCCCGATGGCTGCTCGCTTCAGGCGGCCTTCGTTGAAGGCGGCACCGATCAGTCGATTACCACCCAGTCCATGTTTTGGCAGGAGCTCTTGCCGCGTCAAAAACTGCAGATGGATGCAGTACATAGCTTTGAAAAGGAAGTGGCAAAGCTTGGGAAAATCTCCCACGTCCGATTTAACATTTTTCCTGACGGCGGCGTCTCGCGGCTTCGCTTGTTTGGCCGGATCGGGAAATAGGGGCCTTTCATGATTGAGTTGAAATGTGAATTGCTGACCCGGGAGGCCTTTGCTCCATTTGGTGATGTCATCGAGGCAAGTGATGCGGTAAAGCACTTCACGATTAATGCGGGCAATACGGAGCGTTATCACGACTTGGCGGATGTCCATGTCGGGCAGGATGGCAAGGCCATCATCTCCATTTTTCGTGGTCAGCCCCGCGCGCTTCCTTTTACCGTTTCCATGATGGAACGTCACCCAAAAGGGAGTCAGGCCTTTGTGCCGATGTCGGGCAGGCCTTATCTGGTCGTAGTGGCGGATCCGAAAAGCGCACCCGGCGCGAGAGATCTACGGTGTTTTCTGGCCCGCGCGGATCAGGGCGTGAACTACGCACCGGGGGTCTGGCATCACCCCTTGCTTGCGCTGCAGGAGACTTCCGATTTTCTGGTCGTGGATCGAAGCGGCCCGGGCGATAACTGCGATGAGGTTCCGCTCACTCAACCCGCGGTTATCCGTGCGATCGCCTGAGCGCAGAGTCTAGGTAGGCAATCCGGGTTTCCCAAGGAGGCTTTCCTGGCCAGATTTCCCTATAATCTGTATGGCACAAATGACTGCCGATTTATCGGCGCAACATTGGGAGACAAGCACCGTGAAGAGCAAATCTATCGTTTCGGCACTTGCGCTGGCCGTTGGCCTGACTGGCGCGACCCTGTCTGCACAGGCCCAGACTGCACAGCAACCGATCATCCTTAAGGTTCATCATTTCCTGGGCCCGCAGACCATCCAGCACACCACTATGCTTGGCGACTGGTGTAAGGCGCTGGCAAGAGATTCGAAAGACCGCCTGCAGTGCCAGATCTTTCCGGCGATGCAGCTGGGTGGTACGCCACCGCAGCTCTACGATCAGGCCAAAGATGGTGTAGCCGATGTGGTCTGGACAGTTGCCGGGTACCAGGCTGGCCGTTTTCCACGAACTCAAGTCTTCGAGCTGCCTTTTGTCATGACCAACGCCGAAGCGACCAGCCGCGCAGCTTGGGATTTCGTGCAAAAGCACGCGATGGATGAGCATAAAGACGTCAAGCTTTTGGCTGTGCATGTTCATGGCCCCGGCGTGCTGTTTTCAAAAAATAAGCCGATAACGAAACTCGAAGATCTCAAAGGCATGAAATGGCGCGCACCGACTGCGAACGTGACGCGCATGATGGGTATTTTGGGCGCTACGCCAGTCGGTATGCCTGTGCCTCAGATCCCCGAGGCGCTGAGCAAAGGCGTGATTGATGGCGCAGTGATTCCCTACGAGGTTGCTCCCGGCCTGAAGGTCAATGAGCTAACCAAATTTGCTGCCGAGACCGATCCTAAGTTTCCCGCGCTCTACACCACGGTCTTCGTGGTGCCCATGAACAAGGCAAAGTACGATTCGCTGCCTGCAGATCTCAAGGCGGTGATCGATAAGAATTCGGGCCGTGAGTTTTCTGCTTTCCTGGGTAGAACACAGTGGGGTAACGATGTTCCGAGCCGCAAAGTATTTACAGAAACGGCGGGTTACAGCATCAGTCAAATCCCTGCATCAGAGTTAGAGCGTTGGCGTAAGGCAACCAGTGAGATTGACGACGCCTGGGTCGCCGATATGAACAAACGCGGCTTAAATGGCAAAGCCATGCTGCAAGATGCCCTTGGTCTAATCAAGCAGTACACGAAATAATTCCAAGTGAAACCGCGGCGCTCAGCCGCCGCGGTCGATCCAAACCCCTCTACGGTCTGCCAGTATCTGTGGCGCTGCTGGCCAATCTCTCCAAGCTGGCTTATGAATCAAAACCATCCGCTGAAGCGTCTCGCCCGCCTCTGTAGCGTTGTCGGCGGTGTGATCATGGTGGCTCTGATGCTGATGACCTGCTACAGCGTGGTTGGCCGTAATTTCTTCGACCAGGCCTTGATCGGTGATTTCGAGCTTACTGCAATCGCCTGTGGTATCGCGACGGCATTCTTTATGCCGCTGTGTCAGATTGAGCGCGGCAATATCATTGTCGATTTTTTTACCGCTGGCCGTAGTGCTCGCTTTAATCATCGATTGGACCGCATCGGTGATGCCCTCATGACAGTGATTTTTTTACTGCTCGCGTGGCGCACTGGAGTGGCATCGGTAAAAGCAGAAGAGAATATGGGGACTTCAATGCTGCTTGGCTTTCCAGACTGGATCGTGCTGGCGGGCATGACGATCCCGTTTGCCTTGACCGCGGTGATCGCTTTTGCGCAAGCTTTGGGGCAGTTCGATCCTGAAGCGCAGGAGGCCTGATGTCGCCGATCGAATTAGCTTTGCTAATCTTTGGCCTCATGCTGGCCTTCATGGTGGTGCGCGTACCGATAGCGGGAGCTATGTTCATTGCAGGTACGATCGGTTTTCTGATTCAGTCCGGCTTTTCTCAGTACAGCAATTTTTTAAATAACATTGCTTACGCGCGCCTGGTCAACTATGACCTCTCAGTCATCCCACTTTTTATTCTGATGGGACATTTCGCGACGCAGGGTGGAATTAGTAAGGCTTTATTTAAGTTCGCAGCCGCTGTGATGGGCCGCTTTAAGGGCGGTTTAGCGATGAGTGCCGTACTCGCCTGCGGTGCGTTTGGGGCAATTTGTGGCTCTTCGGTAGCCACCGCAGCCACGATCACTGGGGTCGCACTGCCTGAGATGAAGCGTCACGGCTATTCAGGTCGGCTCGCAACCGGCACGCTTGCTGCAGGCGGGACTCTGGGTATCCTGATTCCACCATCTGTGCCCCTAGTAATTTACGCGATCATGACTGAGCAAAACATCGCCAAGATGTTCGCGGCTGCCATGCTGCCCGGGGTAATCGCGATGCTGGGTTATATGATCGCGATCGCAATTTACGTAAGAGTTGTTCCCGGTCAGGCGCCTGACAAAGAGGAAGTAGAAAGGTTAACGCTTGAGTCGTTGATGGGGATCCTTCCGATTGCTGCCATCTTTATTGTAGTGTTTGGCGGCATTTATGCCGGCTTTTTTACACCGACTGAGGGCGCGGCGGTCGGCGCTGCATCCACATTCATTGCTGCGGTAATGAAAGGTGAGCTTAATCGAAAGAGTTTTTTGGAGTGTTTCTATGCAACCGCATTAAGCTCAGCAATGATTTTTATGATCTTTATGGGCGCTGATGTTATGAATGCGGCGTTGGCACGGACCCAGGTGCCAAGTCAACTAGCGCAGTTGGTGGTCTCGATGAATTTAGCGCCCCTCGTTGTAGTCGGCGCGATTTTGTTGCTCTACGTTGTGCTGGGCGCTGTAATGGATGAGCTGTCGATGTTGTTGCTCACTATTCCGATTTTCTTTCCTATTATCATGCAACTCAATTTCGGCATGACCCCGGAGCAAACGGCGATTTGGTTCGGAGTCATGGTGTTGATGACCGTAGGATTTGGCATGCTGGCGCCGCCAGTGGGGTTAAACGTGTATGTGGTGAATGGGATGGCTAAAGATGTCCCTTTAAGTGAAAGCTATAAGGGCGTCATGCCATTCCTAATCAGCGATACCCTTCGGACGTTGCTTTTGCTGTTTTTCCCAGGTCTCACGCTGTTTTTAATTCAATTTCTGGCCTAGCGGCAGACTGCTTTGAAATTTGCAGATTTTCATGAGGGAATGGTGGGCGAGGCGGGGCCAGTTCGGATCACCCAGCAGGAGATTTTAGAGTTCGCAAACCGTTATGATCCCCAGTGGTTTCATACTGATGTAGAGGCATCGGTAAAAGGCCCCTATGGCGGACTGATTGCCAGTGGCTGGCAAACTTGCGGCCTGGCAATGCGTTTAAGTGTGGACCACTTTCTGAAAGACTCAGAGTCTTTTGGTTCCCCCGGCCTTTCCTATCTTAAATGGCTTGCACCGGTGCGGTCGAACGACGAACTCACACTGAAGGCAACAGTGTTGGAGAAGCGCTTATCCTCCAAGAATCCGATGCTTGGTGTCTTGCGTTGGCGCTGGCAGGTGCGTAACCAAAGTTCTGTCGAGGTATTAGATCTCGAGGCAACCAGTCTTTTTGACCTGAGCTATAAATCTAAGACGGCGTGATTGCACTGGATTGGGACCGTCGGAAGGTTCAGATTGAGGTTCGGTGGGTCGGCAGCCCAGAGCTGCAGAGCGATAATCGGTATCCCCTAATCGTTTTTCTGCACGAGGGCCTTGGTTCGGTATCGGCTTGGGGCGACTTCCCTGAGCGGCTTTGCAGCCAATTGAACGTCGCCGGTCTAGTGTATTCGCGCCCTGGTTACGGACAGTCGACTCCGCGCTCGGCTGACGAGCACTGGCAATCGGATTATTTGCATCGTCAGGCCAAGGAGGTTTTGCCGCTCGTGCTTGAGGCCTTGGGTGTTGTCTCGGCATCCAGATCCATTTTTCTTTTGGGCCATAGTGACGGCGCCTCGATCGCGTTGATACACGCAGCTATGGATTCAACGCAACTCGCAGGGATCGTACTCATGGCACCCCATATCTTTGTGGAGGACGTCACTATCGATGGGGTGAGGCGCGCGCGGGAGGCCTACCTGACGACCCGTTTGCGTGAGCGACTCTCGCGACATCATCGGAATCCGGATTCCGCCTTCTGGGGCTGGAATCGCATTTGGCTGGATCCTCGGTTTCGCTCTTGGTCGATTGAGCTTGAAATCGGCGCCATTACTTGTCCGGTCCTCGCGATGCAGGGGCTGCTGGACGAGTACGCCACGATGGCGCAGCTCTATGGCATTGCACAGCGATTACCGCAGACTCGGCTATTGGAGATCCCCGAATGTGGTCATGCCCCCCATAGGGACCAGCCTGATCTGGTGTGCGCAGCAATCGAAGACTTTTTTCTCTCGATTCATAAATAAAATTTTATTTATTATTTTTTTTATTAAAGGATATCGTTTAGTAATTTACGTTAGATCTTTTAAGAAGAATAGCTAAGTCATGCTAACTGTTATGATCCGCCGGTATTTCCACACTGGTTGTAAAACTTCCCCACCAGTTGTGGAACTCTCCCAGCTCGCTTTATTCAAAATTTATATACTTAAAGTAGCAGTCATCGCAATGAAAACATGGATCTCCCTTCGGACCGTTTTGGAGTCGCTTCAGTCAGAGACTGATTACGGTCAGCTCGATGTGATCAGTCAGCGTCTGCTCGAATGGATCTCCGTGCGCAATCGTAAGGCCGATCCTCTGCATGTCCAGGAAATCGTTCTGAAGTCTGAGATTGCATCGCCAGCAACCATCCACAAGTCGATTGCGCTACTAGAGGAGCGCGGACTCATTACCGTAAATATCGATCCCCATGATTCTCGGCGCAGGATCGTTCTAATCACCGCCCATGCAGAAAAGCTCTTAATGAAGCTCTCCAAAGGGATCGAGTCCTGGGCAAAGTCAGTGGTGCAGGGCCTCGAGGGGCGCAACGGCGCCTCGGGCAAATAATCAAAAACCCTCGCAGGCGCTTCGTCTAGCGGGGTTTTTGCATGCGGTTGATGTACTCCAATAACGACAGAATCCGTGCGCGTACGATCGCCTCATCGTTATAGGGGTGGTCCATATAGTACTCAGCAGCGCTTGTGCGGTAGACCTGACCCCAGATTGGCATTTCTCGGGAGCCATGGGCTGGGGTGTCCTCGCCTGAGATGCTTTTATAGACTCGGTCTGCAGGAAAAATACCACCGTTATTTTTTGACAGTAAGGTGAGATCAGGTGGACTTTTCTTTAGCCAAGGAGTGACTACACCCGAGCCTCGGGCGTCCATGCCGTGGCAGCTGGCACAGCTCTTTTCAAATTCGCGTTTTCCAAGGTCCATCATTCGGCTCTGGCCTTGGGCCTGGACTGAAGCGGTCATCAGAGTGAGTCCAGCCGAGAGAGCCAGCAAGAATAAACGTATCGACATCATGTGGGCGTACCTCGATTAGGTTTCAAGACCCGATCGATTAGATCGTGGCAGAGCTCGGTTTAGTTCACACGCGGCGTGCAATCCGATTGGGGCAGGCCGAACCCGCAATTACCCCGCCGGACTTTGACCGCCTGCTGTCGGTGGGCCTCAGAGTCCTGCGCTCTAGTGCCTCAGGGGTTTTTGCACCGTGAAATGGGCGACGTCAACAACGCTTTATGCCGATCGCAACGAATCGGATTGCTGCCTAATTTGCCGTGAATGAAAGGGCAGAAGGTCTCGCCGTGGATCGCATTGAGGCCTACTGGGCTCTCGAGCTGCAGACCTTATTTGGGGAGTTAAGTTCAGGGCCAACGGGACTGACTGATCGTGAGGCGCGACGCCGATTGGCCAGTGGGCCCCTGGTACCCGAGATTTTTCAAGGCCGGCATGATTGGCTTTTACTGATTGGCCGGCAGTTCAAAAACCCGCTTGTTGTTGTGCTGCTTTTTGTTTCAGCGTGTTCAATGCTGCTCTCCGACTGGGTTGAGGCGATAGTGGTCTTGGGTATTGTGCTGATGAGCACTTCGCTCGGATTTTCGCAAGAGTTCATCGCAAGCCGTGCTTTTGAGCGACTGGCAAAGCGCGCCATGATCATGGCCATCGTGCTGCGGGATGATCGATCACGGCGGATCGCGGCCCACAGGGTGGTGCCCGGCGATGTAGTGTTGCTTGAACCCGGTAGCCGGGTGCCTGTAGATGGTGTGGTGATCTCTGATCAAGAGTTCTACGTCAATCAGTCGGCACTGACTGGCGAGGCTTTTGCGGTGACAAAGCGCGCCGGCCGTCTCTCCGCTGATGCGGCCTTGGGCCAGCGCTCCAATGTGGTCTTCATGGGGTCTAGTGTCGAAAGTGGAGTGGCCCAGGTCTTGGCAGTAAGTACCGGTCAGGAAACAGTATTTGGTCGGATCGTCGAGCAGTTGGCTGAGCAGGCAGGCCCGAACGAATTCGAGCGCGGCATCTCTGGATTTGGTCGGTTGTTGATGCAGACCATGCTGTTGATAACGCTGATCGTGCTGGCGGTTCACGTGATTCGTGATCGCCCTGCAGTTGAGGGCCTCATGTTTGCCCTAGCACTCGCGGTTGGCCTTACTCCGGAACTTTTGCCTGCGATTATCAGCGTGATGTTAGCCCGAGGGGCCCATCGGCTTGCTGATCAGGGGGTGATTGTTCGAAAGCTTAATGCGATTGAGAGTCTAGGTGCCATGTCAGTCATGTGTACCGATAAGACCGGCACCCTGACCTCCGGACAAGTTGTCTTGGATCTTGCCCTCGATTCGAAGGGCCAGCCTTCGGAAGAGGTCTTACGGCTATCGGCATTGAATGCCGCTTTGCAAGGTGGCACAAAAAATCCGATGGATGATGCGATTATGCGAAAGGCTGGAGCCCTTCGTGTCTTGCCGCCGCTGGATCAATCGTACTGGCGGATACCGTTTGATTACAGCCGCAAATGCGTCTCCGTGAGCATCTCGGATGACGCCTTAGGCCCCGTTCTGATTACCAAGGGCGCGTTTGGTCAGGTGCTCGCACGTTGTACGGCCATTGAGCAACCTGGGCGGACCCTCACGCCCGCGGACCATGCTGCCCTAAATAAACTACATGAAGCCTGGGCACAAAAGGGAGTTCGGGTCCTGGCGGTGGCCTATCGCCCGCTTTTGACGCCCTTGGGGCCGCTATCAATGAGGGATGAGCAGGACCTGTGCTTTGTTGGGCTGCTGTGCTTTGTTGACCCACCCAAACAAGATACTGCTGAGATGGTGGGCGCCTTAGCCCGGCGTGGCGTGCAGCTGAAGATGATCACCGGCGATGATCGCCTGGCGGCCCAGGCGACCGCAAAGGCGATTGGCCTTGACACCGATACAGTCATTACCGGCAGCATGCTGATGTCGATGAGTGATCAGGCGCTGACCCATGCGGCTGCAGCCACATCAGTTTTTGCAGAAGTCGATCCCAGCCAGAAGGAGCGGATCGTAAGGGCACTGCAGCGCAGCGATCTTGTGGTCGGATTTCTGGGTGATGGTGTCAACGATGCACTTGCTTTGCATACGGCTGATGTCGGGATATCGGTGCACAACGCGGTGGATGTTGCCCGGGAGGCTGCGGACTTCGTCTTAATGAAAAAAGAACTTCGGCTGATTTATAACGGAATTGATGAGGGCCGCCGAACGTTTGCAAATACCATGAAATATGTTCTGAGTACGACGAGTGCGAATTTCGGCAATATGGTGAGCATGGGATTTATCTCGCTGGTGCTGCCGTTTCTGCCGCTGCTGCCATCGCAGATTTTGTTAAATAACCTTTTATCCGATATTCCGTCGGCCGCACTTTCCAAAGATACAGTAGACCCGGAATGGGCCTCGGCGCCGCATCGCTTTGAGCTCTCCATGATTCGTAATGCGATGATATTTTTCGGACTCGTCAGCGTGATCTTTGACCTGGCTTTATTTGGCCTGCTGCTGTGGGTCATTGAGCTTGCACCCGGTGTTTTCCGCACAGCATGGTTTATCGAGTCACTGCTGACCGAGCTCGCGGTACTTTTTGTAATTCGCTCTCGGTCGGCGATCTGGAAGAGCAGGCCTTCTGCGGGTTTGATTCTCGCCTCTGTGGCCGTTGCAGTGATCGCTTTATGGCTGCCGGTAAGTCCGCTGGCGAGACTGTTTGAGTTTGAGCCGCTGCCAGGATGGGTCACGCTCATGATTATTGGGCTAACGCTGCTATACGCACTCAGCGTGGAGATGGCCAAGCATTGGTTTTTTCATCACCCCCGTCTGGCCGGGAGTTTTGCGGTCCGCTAGGTCTGTATATGTAGAAGTTGCCTCAAGGGCCTGGGTCCGGAGCCGATGTTTGCAGCATCGGCGGGCCCCTTGCCGAAAAACCCCCTTAAAGTAGTGCTGAGGGGCATCGCGCCTGCGCTCTCCTGCAAGGCGAGTGCTGTCTCACGTTGCCAATTCGCCATCGCGTCCCGGGAGACTGCGCTGATGCGCAGCTGAGCGACGATTGAGGATTCCAGTATTTTCTGAAATTGATGCAGCTGAAGTCGCATCACCAGAAGGGGCATATTGCTGAGCGCTGAGGAAACAGCCGCCCAATCGTTGGCCTGCAGAAGCGCCTGGCTAGTCGATTCGAAGTCTTTGTAGCAAGATTCTAGTTGAATCTCCAGCTCATTGATCATTTGCGCAGATTGAGTTCTGCCGAGTTCGCAGAGTGTCAACAGGAGACTGAGATTAGATTTAGAAAGCGTGAGCGCTGTTTGTTGATTGATATTCATATCGGTGGTTTCTAGTTTTCGAAGACATAGGCGCCGGGAGCATCCGCGAGTTGGTGCGAATCTTGTCCGGGAGGTCCGAGCGAAGGAGGGGGGATCGCCACGCTGGAATGGTGACTTAGCCAGTCAACCCAAGCCGGCCACCATGACCCCGCGCGCTGAGGGGCCTGCTTAAGCCACTGCTGATAGCCAATGTAGTGGCCCGCCGCTGGGCGGCACAACATCTGATAGCTACGATCGGTGCGCTCTGGAGAATTGACGATGCCTGCGTTGTGGCCGCCAGTAGTAAGAACAAATGTGATTTCGGCTGGAGTCAGATAGTGCAGCTTATAGACTGACCGCCATGGAGCAACGTGATCGGCAGTGGTAGCCACACAGAAGATCGGAAGCTGGATATTAAAAAGCGTGATCGGCTCGCCGCGAACTCGGTAGCGGCCTTCGCTGAGCGCGTTGTTCAAAAAGAGTTCGCGTAGGTAGCGGCCATGCATCCGGGCAGGCATACGGGTGGTGTCAGCGTTCCAGGCCATGAGATCTGAGACGGGTGCCCGCTCGCCCATCAGATATTCATGAATTACCCGAGACCACATCAGGTCGTTAGAGCGCAGCATTTGGAAGGCACCCGCCATCTGTCCGGCAGAGAGATATCCGGTTTCTTCCATCTGGGCCTCTAAAAGGCTGACCTCGTTTTCGTCGATAAACAGTGCAAGCTCACCCGATTCCCGGAAATCGGTTTGAGTTGTAAAAAGCGTAATGCTTTTTAACCGATCATCGTGCTCGCGGGCCATAGCGGCGGCCGCAATCGCAAGCAGCGTACCGCCTAAGCAATATCCGGTCGCATGTATTTTTCGATTGGGCAGAATTTTATTAATCACGTCTAAAGCCTGGAAGACTCCGAGCTGCAGATAATCATCCAGCTCAAGATCACGCTCCGGCAGCCCAGGATTTTTCCAGGACAGGCAGAAGACGGTGTAGCCCTGATCCACAAGATGTTTGATTAAAGAGTTATGCGGCGACAGATCCAGAATGTAGTACTTCATGATCCATGCGGGAATGATCAGTATCGGCTCGGGTTTTACCTTTGGGGTTGACGGCTGATACTGGATGAGTTCGGCAAGCTGGTTGCGCAAGATGACCTTACCGGGTGTTTTCGCTAAATTCAGGCCAACCCGATAATGGTTAGCCTGAGCGGGTGGCTTATTGGTTGCGATCCGCTCGATGTCCTCGAGCAGATTGATTGCGCCGAAGATCAGATTTCTTCCCCAGGTCTCCGAGGTCCGACGTAAGACCACGGGGTTTGTCAGCGCATAGTTTCCGGGGGAGAGCATATCCAGCCACTGCCGCGCGATAAACGACACGATATGCTCGTGATGCCGGGACACCCCCCGTACACCAGTGGTGGCAGCGTGCCACCACTGGTCGGTGAGCAAAAACGCCTGATGAAGGATATTAAATGGCCAGCGGTGCCAATCGTCAGCCTTGAATCGTTTATCAAAGCTCGGCGGTATGATGCACTCCTGGATATTGGTCGTCGACGGAGCCACGGCCACCGACTGACAGTAGCAGTTCAGTGAAAGCCAGTGATTGCACCCCAGAATCATCAAATCAAGCCGCTTGCCCGGACTCAGTGCAAGCTGGGTGGCCCAGTCCATCCAAGCCAGACCGATTGACGTTGGCGAGATAGACGCGGTGAGTCGGGCGATGCCAGCATGTACTTTCGAGTCGAGCCGCGATCCAGATGATGGATCAGCAGGCATCGCAAGTGCTGCTCGCATGGGAGGCAATCGGATTGAACACCGACGCATCCTAAGGCCAGCCAAGGCCTGTGTTACCACATTGGCTGTGTAGTCCCGAGGGGACTCACGCCTAGGGTGACTAGCGAGGCGTTCTTGAGCTCAGCCAGATCCCAAGCACGATAAAGATAAATGAGGCAGCGTGAAAGAGCTTCGGATATTCACCGAGAATCAAAGATGAGAGCAAGGCGGTGATCAAAGGCGTTAGATTTGCAAAAAATCCTGCGAGTGTTGGGCCAACCCGCTGAACACCATCGCTCCACGTCTTGTACGCCAGTATCGCTGGCCCAATGGCCACAAAGATTAAAATTCCAAGAAGCGGCAGGCTCCATTGAATGCGCTGTGCAGAGAGGCCTAGCTCCCCGAGTGCAAATAGCCCCGAGGGAATCAGGCCATAGACAACTTGGGCCATGAGCAGCGCGGCCCAGTCGCGCCGCAGCCGCTCGGGCTTCACGGTGAACTTCAACTGCCAGCTGTAAATTGCCCATCCAATCGCAGCCAGCACGATGTAGAGATCGCCTGGCAAAAACCGCAGGCTAGCAAGCCGACCCAGATCGCCTTGGGATAAAACAATCGCGACACCAAAAAGCGAGCAGGCCGCGCCTAAAAGATGTAAACCCGTGATGCGCGTCTGATAAAAAAGCCGACCCACAAGCAGCATCCAGATCGGCATACTGGCCGCAATCAGCGTGACATTGATCGCAGTCGATGTATGAAGCGCCAGGTACTGAAGCGAGTTATAGGCAAAGACGGATAAAAATCCCAGCCCGGCGTATCGGCGCCAGTGTGTCAGTAGGCCGCTTCCGGGCCGAAAGATCCAATAAGCCAGCGGCAGCAAAAATACCAGCACAAAAAGCCAGCGCATAAAATTAAACAGCATTGGCGGAATCATGTCGGCTGCAATCCGACCCAGGATGGCGTTACAGGCCCACATGATGGGTGGCACCAAGAGAATGAGCCCCGGATAGGCAGCGTAAGGCTTCATCTCAATCCCCCAGGCTTACGCCTTCTCGCCGCCGGTCCGCCCCGCCGGTCCACTGGCCTGCGAGTCGGGCGATAGCTTGAAGGCCGCTGGTTAATTCAACCAACTCCGATGACTGGCCATAGGCTTTGAGTTCGTTTGCCAGTCGTTCGGCCTGCGGATGCCCTGATTCAAGCTGCACCAGGGACTGTGGCCCGGTGATTGAGAAGTTCGGAAGATCAATGGCAGCCTGGAGATCAAGGCCCCATTGCGTAAAGCCCAGAATAGTTTTTGCGGTGTAATGCAGTATCGAGGCACCGCCTGGGCTGCCGAGCGCCGCAATCAGTGGGCCTCGAGAGCCATCCGGATTTTTTTCAAAAATCATGGTCGGGCTCATCGATGACCGCGGCCGCTTGCTGGCCTCCACTCGGTTGGCAATCGGCAGCCCCTCGGCAGATTGCGGCTGAAAACTAAAGTCGGTGAGCTGGTTATTCAATAAAAATCCACCCACGTCTGAGCGGCCCACCATGAGCCGGGCGCCGAAGGCGCTCTCGATGGTGGTAGTCATGCTCACAACATTTCCAAAACGGTCCGCAATTGCGAGATGACTTGTGCCGGCCTCCGGCTGATCAGGCATGGTGGCCTGCGAACGCTTCGCAGGTGCTGGATTGCCAGGCACGGCGGCGTCCATGCGCCGTGGCCCGATGAGTCGAGCCCGCTCTTGAACATAAGACGGTATGAGCAGCTGATTCCAGCTGCCTGCTGGAGCGGCAACAAAATCCGGATCTGCGATAAAGACCGCCCGATCGGCAAATGCCAATCGGGCAGCCTCGATGTAAAGATGCATCCATTGGGCCTGTGTTGATAAAGGCCCGCGATCAAGCGTATTTAAGCCCGGCAGCTGGATTGCGGTTGAGGCGACCATCTGCAGAATCTGGCCGATGGTGATTGCGCCCGAACTGGGAGGCGGAAAGCCACAGATTTCGACGCCGTGTTTCGGCCGGATGGCTGCCGCAAGCGAAAAACACAGGGCCTCGCGCTCCACGGCCCGGTAGCGGCGGAGGTCTTCGTGATCCATTGCGCCGGCAGCGGTTGGATGCTGCCGAACCGCAGCAACGATCTGATTGGCGATTGCACCTTGATAAAACGCGTCGGCTCCGAGTTGCGCGATCTCACGATATGTTGCGGCCAAATCAGGGTTACGCAGTAATGTACCGACTGGAAGTGCATTGCCATCTTCGGAATAAAAGAGCTTGCGAGCCCGTGGGTCCTCACGCAGCCTGGGATCCCGCTGAAGTAGGCTATGTAGGCGTGGGCTGATTCGAAAACCACTTTCGGCAAGACGAATCGCGGGGTCAAAAAGATTTGCCCAGGTGAGCCTGCCGTGTTGCTGGTGGGCGAGTTCCAAAAGACGCAAAACCCCTGGTGTGCCCACCGATCGGCCACCGATGACCGCCTCTTGAAAAGCAATCGGTTTACCATCGCGAAGCCATAAGTTCTGACCTACGGCCCGAGGTGCGGTCTCTCGGCCGTCATAGGCCTGTAGGCTGCGGCCATTAAAATGCAGCATCAGGGCGCCGCCACCGATGCCGCTGGATTGTGGTTCAACCAGATTGAGTACAAGCTGAACCGTGATGGCCGCATCAACGGCACTTCCACCCGCTCGCAGAACCTCAAGCCCAGCCTGGCTTGCGTGAGGATTCGCAGCAGAAACAATGTGATGCCGAAAGACCTGCGGCGAAGGTGCACTGCTCGCTGCGGTGCCGGCATGGCCTGCTTCGGGCCGATCCTGTGTCAGCCGATCTGCCTGAGCCTGGCCGATCGAGAGATGAAGCGCTAGCGCAAGCACGATCGCTGCGCAGGCTGTTTGCTGCCTAGGAAAATTCAGAATCACTCGGCCAGCGCTTCCCGGGCAATTCTGAAGCTATCAATTGCGGCTGGCACACCGCAGTAAATCGCGGTTTGAAGCAGAATTTCTCGAACCTCATCACGGCTTACGCCATTTCGGATCGCGCCCTTGATGTGGAGTTTCAGCTCGTGGGGCCGGTTTAACGCGGTCAGCATTGCAATATTAATCATGCTGCGAGTCTTGCGCTCCAGGCCCGGCCGATTCCAGACCCGATCCCAGCAGTATTCGGTGACCAGCTCCTGCATGGGGAGATTAAAGTCATCGGCTTTGCTAATAGATTCATCAACGTATTGCTTGCCGAGCACTTCTCGGCGCGTGGCGAGTCCACGCTCAAATGATTCGGATTTCATAAGTGCTTCTCCCGCAGCCCGCAGGCCGTGTTTAAAGCGCGTAGTGTGGCACGCCTGGTTTGAGCACTCGCAGCACGCGGCTCAGCAGGACGAACTGACGGGCGATGCGATCAAAAAGCTCATCGGCGGGTCGGGTTGCAATGGCTGCCCGAGCGTAGGCGATTTGGCCCATTTTTTCATAGTACTGGCGTTCGACCAGTCGTGCGCGTTTCACATCCCAGGCATCGACGAAGAGGCAGCAGTCACCGATATCGCGGTAGTCATCTTTGGTTTTGGCCCTGGAGAACTCAAGGCAGACGATATCGGGGGGAAATTGGGTTTTGCGAAAGTTTCTTGCCATCATGTGAACCAGGTAGGCTTCGAGTTCCTGGTCAAGAAAGACCTGACTCTTGCCCTCGGACTCCATGACAAGTTCCCAGCTCGCTTTCAAGTACGGCTGCCAGTTGATTGTGCTTCCCCCCTTTGCATCTTTTGAAAGCCCAACGCCGCTAAAAATAGTCGGAAAATTCTATTCGTGCAATAGGACAAGACGATTTTAGTCGTCGGGCATAATCGATCACCGGAGCTTGGACTGCGCTCGGGACTTAATGCGGATAGACTCTTCGATTTTTTGAGGCGCGGAGCCGGGAGTGCATGTGCAGGGAAGGGCATGGGGAGTTGCTGCGGTTATTGGCTCTGCGATCGGATTCGGTGCGTTGCCGATTTTTGCGCGCCAGGCCTATTCCGATGGCGCAGATGTCACTGCAGTTTTGTTTTTAAGGTTCTTAATCGCAGGGCTGCTGATGGCCTTGCTGATGGTTGCCGGCCGGCGGCCCTGGCCACGGCCTTTTGCAATTGGGGCTCTGGTACTGATAGGCGGCGGGATTTATGTGCTGCAGTCATTCTCGTTTTTTAAGGCCCTGCAGTATGCGTCTGCCGGCTTGGTCGGACTTCTTCTGTATCTGTACCCTTTTTTGGTCACGGTATTGGGCGCCTTATTATTCCGAGAGCCACTGGGCGTAAAACGTTTCACTGCTGTCTGCCTGGCGCTTGCAGGGACAGCGCTGACCCTATGGGGCGGCATGAGCGGGTCTACTGTGGGCATTGCCTTTGGAGTGATCGCCGCGCTGCTGTATTCGGCTTATATCTTGATGGGCAGCCGGATCTTAAAAAATGAAGAGGCCTTCGGCGCTGCTGCTGTGGTGATGCTGTCTGCCGCAGCGGTATTCGGTGTGATGGTCGCGATTGGCGAACCTGCGTTTCCACAGTCGGCAGCCGGATGGCGATCGATTGTGGCGATTGCAGTTTTTTCGACAGTCATTGCGATCGTGGGATTTTTTATTGGCATGAGAATCCTTGGTGCGGCAGATGCCTCGACGCTCTCTACGCTGGAGCCTGTGGTGACCATTGCTCTCGCTGCTATTTTTCTTGGCGAGCGACTGCAGCCCTCGCAGTTGATCGGTGCAGCCGTGGTCCTTGGAGCAGTGGTGTGGCTAACGCGAATTCGTTCTTAGCGTTTGCGGCTTAGGCGCTGAATCATTAGCAGCGTCTCATGTAAAGGCAGGCCCATGATCCCGGAGAAGCTTCCGGAGATTTTAGGGATAAGGCTTCCAGCAGCGCCTTGAATGCCATAGCCGCCTGCCTTATCCATCGGTTCTTTGGAGTCTACATAGGCCCGAATCCAGGCGGACGGTAGCGGTGCGAAGGTGACTTTGGATTTGACGGTTACATCGCCCGCGTTGCGGCCATCAAATCGGCTGATGCTGACAGCCGTAATCACTTGATGGGTTTTGTCGGAGAGGCGGGCAAGCATTTTTCTTGCTGCGCTGGGGGTTGCTGGTTTACCCAGACTCTCACCATCGAGTGCCACCACGGTGTCGGCGGCAATGATCAAGTCCTCTGGCTGGGGGCGCTGGCGTGGGCTCAGACGGCTCAGCCGTAAAAGAGCCTGTTCCAGCTTTGCATGGGCGACGCGTTGCACATAGATCAGCGGCGCCTCGCCGGGCTGGGCCCGTTCCAGTTGCTCGGGATCATCACCAAAATCAGGAGCAATTACGATTGGGTCTAGGCCCACCGAACGCAGCAGATCCCGACGGCGCGGACTCTGTGAAGCGAGGTAGATCGCTGGAATGCTCGAATTTTTTAATTTCAAGGCGGACTCTATAAACCTGTGACAATAGTGACTATGACATCAAATCCCTTGCTCTCGACTCGGGCAGAACAGACTCGGCCGTTCTATGTGATGGAGTTACTCGCCCGAGCGGCTGCGCGGGCCGCCGCGTCGGGCCCGGCCGTCAGTATGGTTGTGGGTGAGCCGGATTTTCCGCCGCCCGCACCCGTGATTCGTGCGGCCCAGGCGGCATTATCAAAAGGCGATATCCATTACACCCATGCACTCGGCATGCCCGAACTGCGGCAGGCGATTGCTGCAGATTATGCGCGGCGTGATGGCCTTACGATTGATCCTGAACGAATTGCTGTGACTGCGGGCGCTTCGGGCGGCCTGCTCTTAACAATGGCGGCGATTCTCAATCCGGGCGATGAGGTGTTAATGCCCGATCCCAGTTACCCCTGTAACCGACAGTTCGTGACTGCGATGGGGGGAATAGTGCGCACGATCCCGGTGGATGCTACAACTGCCTTTCAGCCCACTGCGGATCAGGTCCGACAGTTTTGGGGCCCTAAGACCAAGGCATTGCTGGTGGCAAGTCCTGCCAACCCCACTGGCACGATGTTAAGTCCTGCGTCGGCAGCTTCACTCGCGCAGGCTGTGCGTCAGCTCGGTGGTGTGTTGGTGGTGGATGAAATCTATCAACGTGTGGTGTTTGAGGGCGCCCCCAAATCATTGGTCTCATTGGGTGAGGACATCATCTCTGTGAATAGCTTCTCCAAGACCTTCTCCATGACCGGCTGGCGCCTAGGCTGGCTCGTGCTGCCCCCGCAGATGAGTGGCGCAGTGGAGCGGCTATCACAGAATCTTTATATCTCGGCCTCTTCACTTGCCCAGCGGGCTGCGTTGGCAGCGTTTGAGCCGGAGTCGCTTGCAGTGGCGGAAGACTATCGGAGGCGATTTGCCGAGCAGGGCCAATATTTACTCACCGAGCTCAAGAGGCTGGGGTTTGCGCTACCTTCCGCCCCGCAGGGTGCTTTTTATGGCTATTGCGATGTATCAGGCCTCACGGATGATAGCTATCAGTTCTGCCTTGATCTTTGTGATCATGCGGGCGTGCTAATGGCGCCTGGCTGCGATTTCGGTGAGCATCACGGGGATCGTTATGTGCGGGTCTCTTACACCAAGCCGCTAGATGTTTTGCAAGAGGGTATCGATCGTGTGCGAGGCTTTTTAAAATCCGGCCGAGAATAATTCAAAAAAAGGAACATCAAGTGCCATCTCTTTATGAACCCTTTCAGCTGGGCGATCTTGCGCTCTCCAATCGCATTGTGATGGCCCCGCTGACGCGCAGTCGGGCCAATGCGCAGCTTGAGCCGACTGATTTGGCAGTGACTTACTATCAGCAGCGGGCATCTGCCGGGCTCATCATTACTGAGGCCAGTCAGGTCTGCCCTCAGGGTCAGGGTTATGTCTCAACGCCAGGAATTTATTCGGCCGGACAGATCGCCGGATGGCGCCGGGTTACAGATGCTGTGCATGCCGCGGGCGGAAAGATCTGTATTCAGCTGTGGCATGTTGGCCGTATTTCGCATCGTTGCTTTCAGCCTGATCATGCGGCCCCGGTGGCGCCATCGGCGATTGCAGCTAAGGCAAAGGTCTTTACGCCCGATGGCCTTGAGGACTGCTCCGAGCCGCGGGCTTTAACGGGCGATGAGATCGCTGATCTGGTATCCGTCTACGCGCAGGCCGCAAGAAACGCGCAGCAGGCTGGCTTTGACATGATTGAGCTGCACGGTGCAAACGGCTACCTCATCGATCAATTCCTGCGGGATCAGACCAACCGTCGCACCGATGAATTTGGCGGCAGCGTGGAGAATCGGATTCGGTTTCCGCTTGCAGTGATTGATGCTTTATGTCAGGTCTATCCGCCGCACCGGGTGGGCATACGTTTATCGCCTGCTGCCACCGTCCACGATTGCGAGGACAGTGCACCGATGGATGTGTTCTCCACCCTGGTGGGAGAACTCGGCAGCCGCCGACTGGGCTATCTGCACTTAATTGAGGGCCAGACCCGTGGCCCACGTGATTGGCGACCCGAGGTCGATCTGCAATGGCTTAAAGGGGTTTTTCGGGAGTCGGGTGGCCTGACGGTGATGGCCAACAATGGCTATGACCGGCAGATGGCCGAACAAGCGGTGGCAAGCGGGGCCGCTGATCTCGTTGCTTTCGGCGTGCCGTTTATTGCCAACCCTGATCTGGTGCTGCGGCTTCAGCGCGGAGTTGCCTTAAACGAGGCGGATACCGCAACTTTTTACAAAGGTGGCCCGAAGGGCTATATCGATTACCCGTTTTATTTGGCATAAGCGGCCCGCCAACACTGGTTAGAATCGGGGACCATGTCTCTCGCACCGCTTTTTGATCCGAGCATTCTGTTTTTTGTCGTGGGTATTGCGGCTGGACTGATGAAGTCCAGCCTTGAGATCCCGGTCCCGATCGCTCGATTTCTGTCCTTGTACTTGCTTATGGCCCTAGGACTGAAGGGTGGATTTGCACTTGCTCAAAGCGGCTTTACGCTCGAGGTGCTGTCGGATCTTGGAATTGCCATCGCCCTTGCAGTGATTGTTCCACTACTTTGTTATGCCATTTTGCGTCGGGTTATCGGCGGCTTTGATGCGGCAGCGATTTCCGCAACTTATGGCTCGGTCAGTGCAGTGACCTTTATCACGGCCACCCAGTTTCTGGAAAAGCAGGGCCTGGAGTACGGCGGTCATATGGCTGCCGCCATGGCGCTTATGGAATCACCGGCGATTATTTTTGCGGTGTTAATGGCCAACGTGCTGCGACGCCGCTCACTATCAACAGTTGGTGGGGACCCTTTGTTTGGCCAGACTTATGCCTTACTGCCGGAGCAGGTGCCGAAGTCGCGACACGGCGTTGATGAAAATTCTAGTCTGGGGGCGGTGCTGAAGGAATCATTCACCGAGGGCGCACAGATTCTGCTCTTGGGCAGCATGCTGATTGGGCTGCTGACCGGAGATGCTGGTAAGCAGATCATGGAGCCATTCACCGGACAGCTTTTCAAAGGCATGTTGGCATTTTTTCTTTTGGATATGGGCATCGCGACTGCAAGTCGCATGGCCGATCTCGGCAATGTTCCAAAGCGGCTGCTGCTATACGGCGTGCTTGCGCCGCCATGTCATGCCTTAATTGCCATTGGCCTGTGCGCAATCTTCAACATCCCAGCCGGTAATGCAGCACTCCTGGCAGTACTTGCGGCGAGCGCCTCTTATATTGCGGTGCCCGCGGTGCTCAAGCATGCCATTCCCGAGGCTTCACCGGTTCTTTATCTGGGCATGTCCTTGGGATTGACATTCCCGCTGAACATTATCGTAGGCATCCCGCTTTACGTGGGAATGGCCCGCTGGCTGTTAGGCTGACCAGCCCACGTCGGAAAAACAAAGGCCGCAGATCAGCGGCCTTTGTTTTATTTCTGGCCGATTTCGAAGTTGGCCATTTTCTCCAAGGCCCGGACCATCGCTGAGTGATCCCAGGCTTTGCCGCCGTGGGCAGCACAGGCGTTAAAGAGTTCTTGGGCCGTTGCGGTATTCGGC
>JBILVT010000162.1:0-2566 GCA_044370275.1 Burkholderiaceae bacterium
CTGAACATGTAACTGCCCGGGAGTATTCGATGTTGCCTCGGGTCTCTATCGTTCAGGCCTATCAGCAACAGCTGGCCGAGCAGGGCTTTATTGCAGATGCTGCGCAATTGCGTGCTGCCGAGCGGCTCGAGCAGTGCGCCGACGAGTGGGCCGATTACAAGGCCAAGCGGGGCGGCACGTTAAAAAAAATGATCTCAAAGCCCGCGCTTCCCCGGGGGATTTATCTCTGGGGTGGTGTCGGCCGCGGCAAAAGTATGCTCATGGACTGCTTCTTTCAGCATGTGCCGCTTGAGCGGAAAGTCCGGCTTCATTTTCATGAGTTCATGCGCGCTACACACCGGGAGATGCATGAGCTACGCGGCACCGAAAATCCGCTCGATGAGGTGGCCCAGCGGGTAGCGCGGCGCTATCGGCTGATTTGTTTTGATGAATTTCACGTATCGGATATCGCAGACGCGATGATTCTTGAACGGCTGCTGAGTGCCTTATTCAATAGCCGGGTGGGTTTTATCATGACATCGAACTATCACCCGGATGATCTTTATCCCGATGGCCTGCATCGCGACCGTATGTTGCCAGCCATTGCACTTCTGAAGGAGCACCTGGATATCGTAAAAGTGGATGGCGGAATCGATTATCGGCGTCTCGCCCGGGGCCAATTTAGGGCCTACATCACACCGCTAAACGCCGAAACAGAGCACGAAATTCAAGTGATTTTCGATCGGCTTGCCAGTGGGCAGCGCCAGCAGCTGTCGGGCGCAGCGCTCAATACCGAGCCCACTTTACAGATCGAGAGCCGTGAGATCCGAGCGCTTAAGCGTTGCGGCCGTGTGATCTGGTTTGATTTCGAAACCCTGTGTGGCGGGCCTCGGTCACAAAACGACTACCTCGAGCTCACCCAGCAGTTCGATACCGTACTGCTCTCCGGGGTGCCCGTGATGACTGCTGCAATGTCCTCCGAGGCACGACGTTTCACCTGGCTTGTTGACGTGCTCTACGACCACAAAGTCAAGCTCATCATCTCGGCGCAGGCGGAGGCCGAGAAGCTTTATGTGGAGGGGATCCTGGCCAACGAGTTTAGTCGAACTGCCAGTCGGCTTACCGAGATGCAATCGGAAGACTACCTGGCTTCTGCACAGCGCGACGTGCAAAGCCGTTTCTAAAGCTCTTTTGCACTTAGGACTCGGCTTGGCTCTCGGCAAGCCGTCCACGGGCTATGAACCCTGGATTACGCCAGTCCATCTTTCCGTAGAGGAGGGGGCTTCCGTCAAGGCAACGAACTGTTCCGCCGGCTGCCTGAACAATCGCCTGGCCGGCGCAGGTGTCCCACTCCATTGTCGGACCGCGACGGATATAAAGGTCTGCCGTTGCCTCGGCGATGCGGCCGAATTTTAAGGCGGAGCCCAGATGGTCATGGCGCATTCCGGGCTGATGAAGCTGCGACTGGCCACTGCGACGGCTAGAGATCTGAATCCCGCCTGCTGCAGGCATCTCGCGGCACCGAATCTCCTGCCAATTCTTTTCGGCGTGCGACTTGCGTTGGGCAGAAAGTGTTTGTCCGCCGCGATACATAGTGCCCTGAATGGGCGCGTAGAGCATGCCAAAGAAAGCCTCTTGGCCTACGACGAGGCCACAATTGATACTGAACTCTCCCGTTCGGGCGATGAACTCCCGAGTTCCATCCAGCGGATCAATCAGCCAGTAAGCCTCGGCTGACTTAAGACGACTGTTTAACTGCGACTGACTGCGATGGTGTTGGCTATCTTCCTCAGAAACGATCGGCCAGGATGGTGTGAGGCCTGCGAGTGCAGCTACCAGCAGGTGATGGCTCGCGAGGTCCGCCTCGGTGACGGGGGTCTGGTCATGCTTAGTCTGAATTCGATGTTCGGGCTGTTCGTAGATTCCTGCGATAGCCCGGCCGGCCTGCAGCAGAATTGGCTCTAAGCGTTGGGCAATCTCCAAAAGGTCGATGCGGGATAGCTGTTTTTGTTGGGGCAAGGGATAATCCAAGGCTATGCTGAAGTCGCTGATTCTCCCACGGACCCTGATCCTGGCTGGCCTATTGGCAGGCCTCCCGCCATCAGGACTGCCGGCTGATCCCGATGCTGATCTTCGGGAAAAACGGCCACCCCATGAGCGATTAATTGAACAGATTGAGTCCGAACGGCTTGCGTTTCAGCGGGATCTAGCGAGCCGCGAGGCGGCCTGCCTAAAGCGATTTTTCTCCTCGCGCTGCCTGGATGAAATCCGGACTGAGCATCTAAAGCGTATGCGGGAGTTTGACCTGCGTCGGGAAGCGGAACTGCAAGCACTGCGGGACATTGATGCGGAAATTCGTGCGCGCAATCGCAGCCGGCGTACCGAAAAGAAGTCAGAGAGCGGGTCCCAATGAAATTTCTGCAGGATGTTCGCACTCTGCAACTCAGGGTGCTTGAGCTCGAGGCCGAGCATCGTGAGCTCGACCACCTGATTGAGCAGCTCCAACAAGACGGATCTCGAGATGAGCTACAGATTCGACGACTAAAAAAACGAAAGCTCCAGCTTAAAGACCAGATCGCAACGCTGC
>JBILVT010000068.1:0-9382 GCA_044370275.1 Burkholderiaceae bacterium
GCAGGGTCCGATCATCGCGAGGAAAAAAACAATTGAGCGCGCGTTTGAGATCACTTCGTGCGATATTCTGACAAATAAACGGGGGACGACCGTTATGGGACTTGAGAAAAACGAAAATTACTTTGAATTGACCGATGACAGCGATCGCGCCTCAGCGATCGAAGCCCAGTTCAATGAAGACGCACTCGAAGAGGCCCGTCGCAAGATCGTGCCCGAAACCAGCCCGGACTTCGATGGCAAGCACTGCATCGAATGCGGCGAAAAGATCCCTGCAGCCCGACTGAAACTCGGAAAAATCCGCTGCATCGACTGTCAGACCGTCCGAGAACAGAAGACCCGTTTTTTCGGCGGCTAGTCCAGGCCCCCATCTCCGACTGCTCCAGCCCCTCGGCTCAAGGCACCCCAGGGTCTTTTCGGTTCATTTCAGGGTAAACCCTTAAATTTCTCAGACCGTCCCTTGAAAAGGTCGGCTCTCGCCCCTATTATTAGCACTCAAGAGCGGTGAGTGCTAACAGCCTCCTCCGGTCCCTTCCGGGTTGCCTGAATTGCCGGTCCCTCCTCATGAACCGGCCAGGCAGCACCGCTCGAGCTTTTTGTTCAACCACTGTCTCATTTGGAATGGAGTTCGAAATATGAAATTGCGTCCCCTGCACGATCGCCTCGTGATCAAACGCCTTGATAACGAGCGTAAAACCGCCTCAGGCATCGTGATTCCTGACAATGCCGCCGAGAAGCCTGATCAAGGTGAAGTGCTCGCAGTCGGCAACGGAAAGATCCTGGAAGACGGCAAAGTGCGCGCCCTGGATGTGAAAGTCGGCGACAAGGTGCTATTCGGCAAGTACTCCGGCCAGACCGTGAAGGTCGACGGCGATGAGTTGCTTGTCTTGCGCGAAGACGATGTGATGGCCGTGATTGCCTAAGCGTTACCGCATCGCCTCAAGCAACCTGTTCATTTAGTGCGTTAAGAATTTTTATTGGAGATTAACAATGGCAGCAAAACAAGTAATGTTTAGCGATGATGCCCGCCACAAAATGGTGGCCGGGGTCAATATTCTCGCAAATGCAGTAAAGGTTACCCTCGGCCCCAAAGGCCGTAATGTCGTTCTGGAGCGTTCTTTTGGCTCACCCACCGTCACCAAAGACGGCGTCTCGGTTGCCAAAGAAATCGAACTGAAAGACAAGTTCGAGAACATGGGCGCCCAGATGGTGAAAGAGGTTGCCTCAAAGACCTCAGACTCCGCAGGCGATGGCACCACTACTGCCACCGTGTTAGCTCAAGCCATCGTTCGTGAAGGCATGAAGTATGTTGCCGCCGGCATGAACCCGATGGATCTCAAGCGCGGCATCGATAAAGCGGTTAGCGCGATCACCGAAGAACTCAAAAAGATCAGCAAACCATGCACCACTTCCAAAGAAATCGCCCAGGTGGGCGCGATCTCCGCCAACTCCGATCAGGAAATCGGCGACATCATCTCCCAGGCCATGGAAAAAGTGGGCAAGGAAGGCGTGATTACCGTCGAAGACGGCAAGTCCCTGAACAACGAGCTTGATGTTGTCGAGGGCATGCAATTTGACCGTGGCTACCTCTCGCCTTATTTCATCAACAACCCTGAAAAGCAGATCGCTGTGCTGGATGATCCCTTCATCCTGCTGCATGACAAGAAGGTCTCCAATATTCGTGATCTTCTGCCCGTGCTGGAGCAAGTCGCCAAGGCTGGCCGGCCGCTCTTGATCGTCGCAGAAGAAGTCGAGGGCGAGGCCCTGGCCACTCTGGTGGTAAATAATATGCGTGGCATTCTGAAGACCGTTGCCGTGAAAGCGCCGGGCTTTGGTGATCGCCGCAAAGCGATGCTCGAAGATATGGCCATCCTGACTGGCGGCGTCGTCATCTCGGAAGAGACCGGCATGTCGCTGGAAAAAGCGACCTTAAATGATCTAGGTCGCGCCAAGCGTGTCGAAATCGGCAAAGAAAACACCACGATCATTGATGGCGCAGGCGATGCTAAAAACATCGAGGCCCGCGTCAAGCAAATCCGTGTTCAGATCGAAGAAGCCACCAGCGACTACGACCGCGAAAAACTCCAAGAGCGTGTTGCAAAACTCGCTGGCGGTGTTGCCGTGATTCGTGTCGGTGCCGCGACTGAAGTCGAGATGAAAGAAAAGAAAGCCCGTGTGGAAGACGCACTCCACGCGACACGCGCTGCCGTGGAAGAGGGCATCGTGGCCGGCGGCGGTGTCGCGCTGCTGCGTGCTCGCGCCTCAGTTGCAGTCAAGGGCTTAAACGCTGACCAGGAAGCCGGTATTAAGATCGTGATGCGTGCAGTGGAAGAGCCGCTGCGCCAGATCGTGGCGAACTGCGGCGAAGAGGCCAGCGTGGTCGTAAGTAAGGTGCTCGAGGGCAAAGGCAGCCACGGCTACAACGCTGCCTCCGGTGAATATGGCGACATGCTCGCGATGGGTGTGGTCGATCCCACCAAGGTCACCCGGACTGCGCTTCAAAATGCAGCGTCGGTTGCATCATTGATGCTGACCACCGACTGCATGGTCGCTGAGGCTCCCGCCGAGGAGAAGGCTGGCGGCGGCATGCCTGGCGGCATGGGCGGTATGGGTGGAATGGGCGATATGGGAATGTAATTCCCACATTCGGATTGCGCCGGGAGCGCTGCCCACATGGGAAAGTGTTCTCGGTTGCATTGAATGTCTCCTTTGTCTTGAGCCCCGCGGCAACGCGGGGCTTTTTTATTTATGATCGGACCTATGAATTTCTCGGGCCGACTCAAGCATGCCTGGCAACATCAGCAATCCATGCTGTGTGTGGGCCTGGATCCGGACCTCACCAAGTTTCCCCAGCCGCTTCAGGCACTCGCTGCCCATAATCCGCTGGCGGCCATTGAAGCGTTTTGCTTGGGCATCATGGAGGCAACCGCTGCCTACGCCTGCGCCTTTAAGCCTCAGATTGCCTACTTTGCCTCCAGCCGGGCCGAATCGGTCTTAGAGCGGCTTGCCCAAGCCTGCCGTGATCGCCATCCGCATCATGTCTGGATTTTGGATGCCAAGCGTGGAGATATTGGGTCGACTGCAGAGCACTATGCAAAAGAAGCTTTTAATCGCTACCTCGCCGATGCTGTCACCGTCAGCCCTTATATGGGTACCGACAGCCTTGCGCCTTATCTGAATTATGAAAACCGGGGCATCTTTGTGCTGTGTCGCACTTCTAACCCCGGCGGCGATGATTTCCAAATGTGGCCCTCGCCCCAGAAGCCACTTTATATTGAAGTAGCGCAGCAGGCCGCCCAACGCTGGAATCATCATCGGCAAGTTGGATTGGTCGTGGGCGCTACCTACCCGCGTGAGGTCGAGGCGGTTCGTCAGGCCGCGCCTGATCTGCCGCTACTCATTCCAGGCATCGGCGCTCAAGGCGGCGATCTTGTAGCAACAGTCAAGGCAGGCCGCAATGCCGAAGGTGGCATGCTGATCAATTCATCACGCGCAATTCTTTATGCGAGCGCTGGTGATGACTGGCAGGGCCGGGCTGCTGCGATTGCCTGCAGCACACGCGATGACATCAATGCTGTCAACGCCCACGGCTAGCAACCCCATGTCCAGCATCCCCGCTACAACACACGCCAGTTTGTCGGCCATACCCGCCAATAGCTCTGGGGCCTGGGCGCTGCTGCACAAAGAAACCATGCGTTTTGTAAAGGTCTATCTGCAGACCATTCTCGCGCCGGTGATCTCGAGTCTATTATTTTTACTGATCTTCTCTTATCTGCTCGAGGGCCGTGTTGAGCCCTATCCCCAGGTCAGCTACACCGCCTTTCTAGTGCCGGGTCTGGTCATGATGACCCTGCAGCAAAATGCTTTTGCGAACACCTCATCGAGCATCACGCAGAGCAAGATGACCGGCAATCTCGTGTTCGTGCTGCTCTCACCGATGAAACCCTGGGAATGGTTTGTCGGCTATATCGGCGGGGCGGTTGCGCGGGGTCTGGCCTGCGGCCTGGGCGTGTGGCTTGTTGCCGTGCTGTTTGTGCCGGGCGCTTTGTATTCAATCGGCTGGGTAGTGATGTTTGCTGTTTTAGCCTGCATTGTGTTGGCAACCCTTGGCTTTATTGCTGGGCTATGGGCTGAAAAATGGGACCATGTCTCGGTCTTTCAGAATTTTCTGATTAACCCACTCACCATGCTGGCAGGTGTTTTTTATTCAGTGAAGCAGCTGCCATCAGTTTGGCAGACGATCAGTCATGCCAATCCGTTTTTCTATCTGATCGATGGGTTTCGCTACGGTGTTTTCGGCGTGGCCGATGTATCGCCCTGGATGAGTCTTGCGGTATCCGGGACCTGCGCCTTAGTTTTAACGCTGATTACCTTGCGGCTGATTGCGATTGGCTGGCGCATTCGTGGTTAAGCTGCCGTGACCGTAAACTAGCTTCTAAATCGCTTGCGGGTCAGCGCCAGCGCAATCGCCCAGGCAACAATGGAATAGCCCGCGATCACCACTACCGGCATCAGCACCTGATCCGGCCAGCGGTCTAAAAATAAGGGGCGAATCAGATGCACGGCCTGAGTTAACGGCAGCCACTCCGAGACCGCACGTACCCACTGCGGCAGCTGCTCACGCGGGAAAAACACACCACTTAAAAACATCATCGGCGTCAGAAATAGTGTGAAGTAGTAGGTAAAAAAATCATAGCCTTTTGCCAACGCCGTAAAAATCAGGCCAATGCAGCTAAACATCACCCCGACACAAAAAAGGATCGGCAGCACCCAGAGCAGCTTGAGTGAATGGCTAATGCCAAGGGCCAGCATCACCAATAGAATTGCTGCTACCGAAAAGAGTGACTTAAAAGCAGCCCAGAGCATCTCCGCCAGCAGCACATCATCGAGCCGGATTGGCGCATTCATAATGCCATCCCAAGTCTTTTGCACATGCATGCGTGAGAACGCGGAATAAAGCGCTTCAAAGGTGGCAGCGTTCATCGCACTCATGCAAATTGAGCCGCTTGCTAAAAACACTAAATACGGAATCGCCTGTCCCTGATGTGAGACCTCGCCCACCAGGGCCCCCATGCCATAGCCAAATGCCACCAGCCACATCAGCGGCTCGGCGATATTGGCAATCAAGCTCGGGATCATGAGCTTGCGCCAGACCAGAAGATTGCGGCGAAAAACCGGCCACCAACGCATCAGGCGCCCTCCCGAATCTGGCGGCCCGTCAACTTTAGAAATAAATCTTCGAGATTAGCGGGTCGATGCAGGGTGCGCAGATCTAGCCGCGACTCCAGTGCTGCCAGCAAGGCATGTGCATTTTGGGTATAAAAAAACACGGTCTCACCGCTTACCTCGACGCGTTGGGCATGGGCGGCCAGTGGTCCCTGGGCAAGTGCATGAGGATCGCTTCCATACACCTCCACCACATCCGGCTCAAGATGCTTTTGAATGAGCTCGCGAGGCCGGCCTTCTGCGATTTTTTGGCCATGATCAATAACCAGTAGGCGATCACAAAGCCGCTCGGCCTCGTCCATAAAATGTGTGGTGAGAAGAATTGATTTTCCTTGACCCAATAGCTGCAGCAGCCGCTCCCACATCAAATGCCGAGCCTGCGGATCTAAGCCAGTGGTGGGCTCATCTAACATCAGCAGCTGCGGATCATTAATCAAGGCGCGAGCAAGCGAGAGTCGCCGCTTCATACCGCCGGAGAGCTCACCCGGCCGCGCCTGGGCCTTGTGAGACAGCGCTGCAAACTCCAGCAGTGTCGGAATTCGGCTGCGAATCAGCGTATCGCGCAGGCCAAAATAACGGCCATAGACCAAAAGATTTTCGGCGCAATTAAAGTCAGGGTCCAAAGCATCAAATTGGCTCACTACGCCCACCTGCGCCTTAATCGCTAAGGCCTGTTGCGGCATCGGCAGCCCGAAGAACTCAATCGCCCCCTGATCGGGCTGACTTAATCCCAGACACATCCGAAATGTAGTGGTCTTACCCGCACCATTGGGGCCAATCACGCCCAGACACTCACCAGGGTAGAGCTCAAACGAAAGCCCATCGACGACGCGCTGCTCGCCATAGCGCTTGGTCACCTGATCAACTCGGAGTTGGGGCTGCTTAAGCAAAGTGCTCATAGAAACTGCAATTTTGCCAGCCGGGCGTACAAGCCATTTTGCGCCAACAGCGACTCGTGGCTGCCGTGCTCGACGAGACGGCCTTGATCCAAAACCAGGATCTGATCAGCACGCTGCACTGTGGAGAGCCGATGGGCAATGGTGAGCGACGTACGACCCGGCAAAATTTCATCCAAAGCCCGCTGGACCTCTTGCTCAGACTCAGCATCCAAGGAAGAGGTTGCCTCATCCAGCAGCAGAATCGGTGGATTTTTAAGAATTGCGCGTGCGATTGAAATCCGCTGCCGTTGGCCCCCCGAGAGCCGCACACCCCGTTCTCCCAAAAAGCTAGCGTACCCATCCGGTAATGCGGTAATGAAATCGTGGGCGTGGGCACTTTTGGCTGCAGCCATTACCTCGGCATCGGTAGCCTGCAGCCGACCGTATCGGATATTTTCCATTGCGCTGGCCGCAAAAATAACAGGCTCTTGCGGCACGATTGCCATCTGTTCTCGCAGCGCAGAGATCGGCCAATCCCGAAGGTCCTTGGAAAAAAGCACAATGTCACCACCAGCAAAATCATAAAAGCGCAGCAGTAGCGCAAACACCGTGCTCTTTCCCGCACCCGACGGCCCGACGAGCGCGACGCGGGCACCCCGTGACACCGAAAAGTTCAGATGATCGAGCGCTAGTGTGCCCGGACGGGATGGATAAGAAAAGCAGACCTGATCAAACCAAATTGCATCGCCCCGCTGTAAGTCAGCCGAAAGCGGCACTACCGACAGCTGAGAGGGGTCTTTAATTTGCGGCTGGGCCTGCATCAGCTCTACTAGGCGCTCTGTTGCACCTGCCGCCCGCTGCAGATCACCCCAGACTTCAGAGAGCGCGCCGATTGATCCTGCAACGAGTGCTGCATACATCACAAACTGGGTGAGCTCACCTAAGGACATCTGACCCACCGAGACCTGGCGGGCTCCAATCCAAAGCACAAACACAATCACCGAGAACGCCATGGTGATCGTAACCGCCGTGAGTAACGATCGGAATCGAATTCGGCGCTTTGCTTCATCAAAGGCTGCCCTCACGGCTTTTGAAAACCGTTCGCGCTCGTGCGACTCGCGCGCAAACGCCTGTACTGTCGGCATAGCATTGAGCACCTCACCAGCCATTGCGCTCGTATCGGCGACCTTATCTTGGCTCGTGCGTGACATCTTTCTAACATGTCGGCCTAAGGCCCAAAGCGGAAGGACCACTAATAAAAGCAATACCAACATCGTGCCCGCCAGCCAAGCGCTGGTCGCAAGCATCATGACCAAGCCGCCCAAGAACATCACCCCACTGCGCAGCGCCACTGAAATGCTGGTGCCCACCAAAGCCTGAATTAGTGTGGTGTCGCTGGTTAGCCTTGAGAGTACCTCGCCAGTTTGCAGAGTCTCAAAATAAGCGGGGCTTTGCTTAAGCATATTGTCATAGACCTGCTCACGAATATCGGCAACGACTCGCTCGCCCAGCCATGACATCAAATAGAAACGGCTCGCAGTCACCGCCGCAAGGAAAACGGCAAGCAATAGCAAATTGAGAAATTTCTGATTAATCGCGTCGCTCGTAAGCCCCGTATCGACAACATCCCGAAATGCAAGCGGCACAGTGAGTGTGGCAGCGGCGGCTAAAAGAAGAAACACAACCGCAAGAATCCAGCGCGAACGATAGCGCGTTATCACATGGTACTGAGAGAGCCATCGAGAGATCGCACCAAGTTTATTGGCCATGGATCTCCTCTTGAGCGAGGGCGCTGGCGATTTTATTACCGCCCGCAGCCTTTGATTGGTAGAGCATACGATCGGCTGCGATCAGAAGTGTGGTGCTATGAGCTGGTTTATACAACTCAGTGGCAGAGACTCCCATGCTTACCGTTAATTGAACCTCGACGCTACAATGCGAGTGATTAGTAACTAGAATCGGATCTCGAGCGGCTTGCATCAGTTTATTAGCAACGATTTCGGCCTGATGAAGTAAGGTGTCAGGCAACAGCACACAAAACTCATCTCCGCCGTAGCGACACAGCCAATCCGACTTGCGAAGCATCGCCCGCCAGCGTGCAGCACAGGCCCGCAGCACTGCGTCCCCGGCGGGATGACCATGGCGATCATTGATTGCCTTAAATCCATCAATGTCAATCATGATCATAGAGACTGCTGCTTTTGACTGATCGCTCCGTGTGGAGAGCCCTTTAAGCAGGTCCTCGAGCGCAGCCCGATTCAGTGCACCAGAGACTGGATCAAGCAGGTGGTCTGCGCGTGCCGGCCCGCCAGAAAAAAGTGCTAGTGCATTGTCTTGCGTGATTTGTGTGCGCCGTGATAGCCAAGCATCCACACCAAGCCCAAGCAGCATCAGCGAAAGGACTGCAATTGCCGGCAGCACCACGACGAATTGAGCGGAGTCAACGACCCATGCCGCCAGAACAACCGGCCCGGTAGCACAAGCGACAAGCAGCCACCAGCGTCGGCGCAATTGAGGCAAATCGGAAGGGAAAATTTGGCGGAAATCCAAGCCTAACGATCAAGTTGCGAGAAATAGTGGGCCATTGCCCGAAGGTCATCTTCATGCACACCGTATAAGGAGGCCGCCATAATCGTATCCCGGCCAATCGCCTGGTTGTTTCTGAATTTTCTCATCGTATTTAAAAGATAACTTTCGTGCTGCCCGGCAAGCCGTGGCATTTGATCGCGGCCTACATAATTGGGCAGATGGCAGGTACCACAGAGTAACTCCTTTGCAATTTTCTCCCCCCTTGTGTAGAGCGCGATGTCTTTGGGGGTCCGAGAGGCGCCAATTGTCTGCTTAGAGAAATGCTGCGCGATTAAAATAATTTCTTGGTCGGACACATTATCAAAGATTCCTTTCTTCATCGGAATCTCCCGCAGGCCCTCCCGAATCATAATCATCTGATTTTCAAGAAACGTTTTGGGCTGCCCAGCCAGAAGGGGATAGTCGACAGAAAGCCGCGGACTATCGGGTGAGTGACAGTCTGCGCACTGGACCAGCCTTGCCGGCTGGCCCGGCCCCGATGCCTGCGCACTCATGCCAGGCCACACAAGGCCCAGCATAAGTGCAACAAAAGGCTTTAGTACGGACATTGTCTATCTACTGTAGCTAATGCGATAAATCGCACCGAGCTGTTCATCAGACACCAGCATCGCGCCATCGGGCATCTGCAGCATATAAGCCGGGCGGCCCCAGAACGTCTGGTCAGATGAATTTAGAAAACCCGTCATGAATGG
>JBILVT010000069.1:0-9333 GCA_044370275.1 Burkholderiaceae bacterium
CGTGATCAGCTTCATAGCGCCACTCACGGTCATCACACTGATCGCTGTCATGATTCGGCAGCCAACGATACCTGAGTAAAAACCCTAAAAATACTGCCTTTTTGAATTACACAGGCCGCCCCGGCTGGCATGATTGCCTCATAAGATTTTCGTTAAGGAGACAACAATGCTGAGCACCGCCCGTTTTGCCCGCTCTTGCGGCGCCACACTGGCCGCTTTCATCATTTCCGCAAACCTCGCATCAGTTCAGGCTCAGTCCTGGCCCAATCGGCCCGTAAAAATCGTGGTGCCTTTCCCTCCTGGGGGAACCACTGATATTCTCGCCCGCGCAATCGCCCCCGACCTAGCGAAAGTATTCGGCCAGCAGTTCGTCATTGAGAACAAAGGTGGTGCAGGCGGGAATCTTGGTGCCGAGCAGGTCGCGAAATCTCCCGGGGATGGCTACACCATTTTGATGGGAACAGTTGGCACGCACGGCATCAATCGGGCGCTTTATGCGAAGCTTCCCTATGACCCCTTTAAAGATTTTGTGCCGATAACGCTCGTGGCCGGCGTGCCTAACGTTATGGTCGTCAATGCCGACTTTGCTACTGCCAATCGAATTAACTCAGTCAACGACTTTATTCGCTACGCCAAATCCAATCCGGGAAAGCTGAATATGGCCTCCAGCGGAAACGGCACCTCGATTCACCTTGCCGGAGAGCTTTTTAAGAGCATGACCGGCACCTTCATGACCCACTTCCCTTATCGGGGGTCTAGCCCAGCCCTTCTTGATCTAGCGGGCGGCAACATGCACGTCATGTTCGACAACCTACCCTCAGCCATGCAGCTCATCAAATCCGGAAAGCTAAAGGCGCTGGCAGTCACCAGCAGCCAGCGCTCTGCGGCCCTACCCGATATCCCCACAGTGGAGGAAGCGGCAAATCTCAGGGGCTTTGAGGCGAGCAGCTGGTTCGGTTTACTGGCTCCAGCGGGTACATCGGCGGATATTGTGAGTAGGATTCAGCAAGAGGTCGCAAAATCGCTGGCTACACCCGCGATGAAAGAGCGGCTAGCAACACTCGGCGCTATTCCCAGCGGCAACACACCTGCACAGTTCGCGGCACTCATTGAGTCTGAGCACAAAAAGTGGGCTGAGGTTGTGAAGGCCTCGGGCGCGAAGGTCGATTGAGTCTACTCATTGATCCGGCCCCCGAGACTTCGTAGAACCTTCCCAAAATCCCGGTTTCAATCGGTAATTAGTGAAACCGGGTTCCCCGGCCGTGATCACGCGCTGTTTTCATGCTGAGAAATTTCGTGATCACCGCTGACGCTCTGCGATTTTTCTGTGGATCTAGCACCCAACCCAGACCCAGTTGCCGTGCCCGCCTGTCCGGGGTTTAGAACTCCTCTTTGCTGGATCTCGCATCAGCGGAGGCGTCATTAAAGTGCTCAACGTTGAAGCGATATGTGTAGGCTCATCTTTTTCGTTAGCCGACCAGGCTCCCACCCGGCACTCCGACTTCATCAACACGCCCGAACAGACAGGCAAGCCCTGGACCTCGTCAAGACGTTCAGCATCCGGTCCCCACGGATTGAGCTTGACCATGATCCGTTACCCACGCCTGCGACGACAGCAGCAGCATTCGTAAAACGCTCGAAGGGGCAAAAGCACTTTGCATCACGGCTGTCTTTAATATCCGGGTATCGCCGGCCGGTTCTGCGAGGCTTTTTCCTCGTCTTTTTCACCGCAACCGAACACCAAGCAAGCTGCAAGAAAAACAAGAATTAACTGGCGAATCAGTTTCATTGAAGTTTCCCATTTCGTACATGACTTTAGCGACCCTGCTTAATAAACGGGGTTCGCTCAACGCTGTCAACCCTGCAGATGGTTGAACAGCCTGATGTCTACGCCTGGCGCTGACATCGCGCTTCAGTTGCGAAGCGCCTACAATGTAATCTGATTTCCTAAACGCCGCGAGGAGAGTTCAGATGGCTGCTTATGTTGTAGTGGATACCCAAATAAAAGACGAGGCTGAGATGGAGCACTATAAGCTTCGCGCCAAGCCCTTGGTTGAGAGGTTTGGTGGCCAGTATCTCGCCCGCGGGGGCAGGCTGGTCGTGAAGGAAACTAAGCTCTGGTCGCCAACACGAATTGTTTTGCTACGTTTTGAAAGCGTAAAGCAGGCTGAGGACTTTTATGCATCAGATGAGTATCAGGATTTACTGCCAGTTAGCCGAAAAGCGGCAGACCGTACGTTTCTAATTGTTGAGGGGCTGGATTAGTCAAGCGCTCAGGAGGGCGGATTGTCCGATGATTTGCTTTTGTCTGACTGCTCGCGCTTGAGTTTTTCTTTCTTTAAATCGTTGAATTGATGAATCGCGAAAATCACGACCAGCAAGAAAACGCCTAATTCAATCCATATGCCCATGAGTTGTCACCTCTCTCAGGAATTGCAGGGCTAGCGCCTGATTTCCAGGCAACTTAAAAAACTTCGCCACTGCTGTCAATATTAAACATACGATGTAGCCCCCGGGCAAGCTACGCCGCTAACCTAGCGCTTTGGATTTAAAGAGACCGAGAGCGCATGACCAAGTATCTGAAAAACGGGATGACGGGCGGGCTGTCCCTGGCATTTGTTCATCTGTGCTGGATCATTGCGGTTGCGCTAGGCTGGGGTCAGCCGCTGATGGACTTTATTTTTAAAATCCACATGCTGAATTCGCCACTGCAGGTGCAGGCCTTTAATCCCGGATACGCCGTCACGTTACTTATTGTTACGTTTACCGTGGGGTTCTCAATGGGTGTGGTTATTGCGGCCCTAGCCACTTCGCTCAAACCCTCGATCCCCGCTCAGCGGACACAGGCTAAGCCGGGCGCAAAGAGAGAGACCTCTCGGTCGGCAATTTAAGTGTCACCAGCCAACAGAGCATCAACATCGCCGCGGACCCTGACAGTGCCAGCGTAATCCCGCCCAACTCATAGAGGAGTCCAGACAAGAGGGTTCCAATAAAACGGCCCGCTGCATTGGCTGCGTAATAAAAGCCAACATCCTCAGCCGCTTTCTCTGAGCCCGCATAGGCCAATATCAGATACGAGTGGACCGATGAGTTGACCGCGAACGCCACTCCAAAGACCACCAGGCCTGCCACAACTACCCACTCGAGATGCGCCACATTGATGAAGGCTAACGCTGCTAGCACACAGGGCACCACAGCCAGTAGCCATGACCAAAGCCGCGCTGCGGGTACCTCGCTTGATAAGCCATCCTCACTTCTTCGAATCATACTGGGCGCTGCCGCCTGGACCATTCCGTAAGCGATTGTCCAGAGCGCAAGGAAGGTGCCAACCATAGTGAAAGTCCAGCCAGTTGAGTACAGAAACACTGGCACACCCACTACAAACCAAACATCACGCGCACCAAACAGCCCAACACGTGCCGCCGCAAGCAGATTAATGCCCTTATTTTTTGCAAAGAACTCTCTAGCCGATGTGGAGGCTTTGCTTTTGCCCATCATCGGCGGCAGCGATAAGACCGCCAATACCAGAATCACCCCCAAGGCCGCGGCCATCGCCCAAAGCGACTCACGAAAACCAAGCGTATCCAGCAGCAGCCCTCCAAGAAAAAAGCCCACGCCCTTCATGGCGTTCTTGCTGCCGGTAAACCAGGCCACCCACTTAAACAACTGACCGGGAATATCGGATGCGGTGATCTTGATGGCTGATTTGCTTGCGGTCTTGGTTAAATCCTTGGCTACGCCACACACGCCCTGGGCAAGAACTACCCAAGCCACAGAAAGCGCGGCGGCCCAATCCGGCGATAGCGCAGAGAGCAGCAAAAAGCCCGTGATCTGGGTGGACAATCCGACTGTGAGCATTCGTGCAATCCCAAACCGGGTCGCTAGCCACCCACCGCTAAGGTTTGCAATAATTCCGGCGAACTCGTAGAGCAGAAACAGAAATGCCAGCGTAAACGGCGAGTAGCCCAACTTATAAAAATGCAGTAGCACCAGCATCCGCAAGGCGCCATCGGTGAGCGTAAAGCCCCAATACGCTGCAGTAACAATTGCATAATTGCGAATGCTGGAATTCATCTGCGACTTCCTAGCTGCTCTTTAGAGCCCAGCCTGCTGCATATAGCAGGCCAAATCAACCATACGGCATGAGTATCCCATCTCATTGTCGTACCAGGCGTAAATCTTCAGCATGGTCTTATCTGTAACCATAGTGGATAGCGCATCCACAATCGAACTTCGGGTATCACGCGCATAGTCTGCGCTTACCAGTGGCCGGGTCTCATAGCCGAGTATTCCGGCAAGGGATCCGCGTGCAGCCTTTTCAAATAGGTCATTGACTTCTTCAACGGTGGTCTCTCGGTCTACTTCGAATACACAGTCAGTCAGCGATGCGTTGAGCACCGGCGCTCGCACCGCATGGCCATTGAGTTTTCCTTTCAGCTCGGGATAGATCAAGGCGATGGCTGTAGCACTTCCCGTTGTGGTGGGCGCAAGGCTGGCCATTGCACTGCGCGCCCGGCGCAGGTCTTTATGCGGAGCATCCACCACGACATTGGTATTGGTGGGGTCGTGAATTGTCGTGATTTGGCCGTGCCGAATGCCGATTGCTTCGTGAACTACCTTCACGACCGGCGCAAGGCAGTTGGTGGTGCAAGATGCAGCAGTGACGATGCGATGCACTGCTGGGTCATAGCGCTCGTGATTGATGCCGAATACGATATTGAGCACATCACCCGTTTTCACCGGTGCAGCCACAGTCACGCGCTTAGCGCCTCGATTGAGGTGGCCTGCCAGGGTCTCAGGTGTGAGAAATTTCCCTGTGCACTCTAGAACCAGATCAACCCCCAAATCGCCCCAGGGGATATCCGCGGGGGCGGCATAGCTGGAAAACCCAAGTATCTGGTCATCGATCTGGATCGCATTGTCTGCGCTGGCGGCAATATCACGTTCCCAGCGGCCCTGTACAGTGTCGAAGGTCAAGAGGTGGGCTGTGGCGGCGGCTCCCCCTTTGATCTCGTTGAGATGCACCACCTCGAGACGGTTTGAGCGGTAGGGATCATCCTTAGCCCGGTAAGCCCCGCCCATCGCAGCCCGAAGTGCTAGCCGTCCGATCCGGCCCATTCCATTGATTCCGACTCTCATCTAGGCTCTTTTACTGAGTTGTTAGAAGTTGTGGATTGTGTGACAACAAAATGAAATATTTATGACAATTGAGAGCGCTAGGCTTCGGTTCTCACAAGCTGCGCGGGATGATGCCTCGCCCAGCCGGGCACCAGTACCGCTGTTTAGTATGCGCTAATATTTTCGTGGATCGAATAACCTGCCGGACTATTACTCAATTCTTCTCTATTATCTGCGCTTATCCTTTAGCTAGGAACCGCCCAGAGGAGGCCTCATATGAGTCAGACCCATCGCATCGCAGTCATCGCCGGTGACGGCATCGGTAAGGAAGTCATGCCTGAAGGTGTGCGGGCTGTAGAGGCTGCGGCCACTAGATTTGGCATCAGCCTGCACTTTGATTACTTTGACTTCGGCTGCTGGGACTACTGTGAGAAACACGGCAGCTACCTGCCTGATAACTGGAAAGATCTGATCGGTGGCCACGACGCAATCTATTACGGCGCAGTGGGCTGGCCCGATAAGATCGCCGACCATATATCGCTTTGGCAATCGTTATTGCTGTTTCGCCGCGAGTTCGACCAATATATAAACCTACGCCCGGCGCGCCTCATGCCCGGCATCAACGCGCCAGTCGTGCGCCGCGACGGCAGCCGCCGCGAACCCGGCGAGATCGATATGTACATTGTGCGCGAAAACACTGAGGGGGAGTACTCCAGCATCGGTGGACGTATGTATCCTGGCACGTCACGCGAGATCGTGATGCAGGAAACTGTGATGTCGCGTCATGGCGTGGACCGAGTGCTAAAGTTCGCATTCCAGCTTGCGCGGTCACGCCCCAAGCAGCACCTGACCAGCGCGACCAAGAGCAATGGCATCGCAATCACTATGCCGTATTGGGATGAGCGCGTGGTCGAGATGGCCAAGTCCTACCCAGATGTTAAGTTCGATAAATTCCATATCGACATCCTTACGGCGCACTTTGTACAGCGGCCAGACTTCTTCGATGTAGTGGTAGCGTCTAATCTGTTCGGCGATATCCTCTCGGATCTAGGTCCGGCCTGCACTGGCACCATTGGCATTGCGCCGAGCGCCAATCTGAATCCTGACCGCACCATGCCATCCTTGTTCGAGCCGGTACACGGCTCGGCGCCTGATATTGCAGGCAAGGGAATCGCCAATCCGATCGGCCAGATCTGGAGCGGTGCAATGATGCTGGAGTTCCTGGGTTACAAGGATGCCCACGATGCGATTCTCTCAGCGATTGAGAAGGCGCTTGAACTAGGCAGTGGAGCGCCACGAACTCGAGATCTCGGCGGCACCGCCAGTACGGCCGATGTGGGCAAGGCGATCGCTGCCCTGATCGCTAAATGACTCAAAGATTCGACTTACTTCGGCCTCTGCTTGGGCCTTGCTATGACAGCGTTACAGTTTTCACAGCGAGTAAAATTTCACCTAATTTCTTAGTGCTATCTTCCCCAGATACTCGCCAAGGTGTCAATCACCTCTTGCCAGGCTTTTGGTCCTGTTGAAGGATTGCGCCCTGCGTGCACGCCCTTTCCGGGCTGAACTCCATTGGGTAAATTAGCGATAAACCTGACTTGACCTACCGGGTTATCAAAATCGTGGTGACTGTTCTGATAAACCAGAGCTCGCGCCTGCACTCGCGCCGCCAGCTCGAGGCAAGGTGCTGCGGGGGTCCAGTCGTCTAAATCACCCAGCAGCATTAATAGGGGAGCTGTAGGTCGGTAATCGGAACTTAATGCCGCCTTACAGCCGGGATAGAAAGCAATTGCTATTGATGGCTGCACCAATCTAGCAGATACGCCCAAATGGTTGGCATCTGTCGAGGCTAACACCGCGCTGCCGCCGTGAGACCATCCGAGAAGTGCAATTCTGTTTGCGTCCACCCAATCCTGGGTGGCAAGCCAGGCAAGAGTGCCATTTACATCATCTCGTCTATGGGATTGCTTGATCTTTCGATCCGAGAGTTTTTGTCCGCAGATGCCTCTCTCGCCTCGGGTGCTGAAGCTGTCAAGAAATAAGACCGAGTACCCGCGTGAAATCAATAGCTGAGCGATGCCATCGTGTCTCGCATTGAGTTGACCATCTTTTGAGCCTTTTGCGGCATAAAGACCTCGGCAGCCATGTAGCGCCACCACCACTGGTCTACGCTGGTCTATCGATAGGCCTTCAGGGTTGATTAGCCAGGCCTTGAGTTCAGTACCATCTGCGCTGCGTAGAGCCAATGCCTGATAGGTTTGCGCAACACACAATACCGGAAAAGCCCAAAACAAAATCAAGCACCAGCGCATGGGCCTAGGCAGCATATAAAAAAACAGCGCCGCATAACGCTGACGCATTATCAAAAAGAGTTTTATCACTCACATTTCTAATTCGATCCAAAAGTCCATGAGAGGCCGCTATTTCTGTAAGAAATTGAGGGCAGACTGCTTTCCACGCTCGGTGACTTCTGGACTCGAAATAATCTGATTTATGCAATTGGTTCGCCCAATACAGCCACCCGTAGGAAAACTGTATGTCTTTCCGTGGTCCCAACCATGGGTTGCGTCAGTAAAAACCTCTAGACGTGTTAACGCACGCTGTTTTTCGTCTGGAATTTCTTTTACCAGCTGGGTGCAAATCTCGGGGTTCGAACCATCATAGCTATCCCTGCCAGCGGCGAGAATCAGCAGCGGGATCCCCGCAGAGCGCTGAAAGAAATTCTCGGGTAAACCTGCGAATGGTCGAATGCCTGCAATATTCTGCCTTGCGGCCTCAGCATAGAACCAGTATACCGGATAAACTGCAACTAGTTTTTTGAAACGAAGATCGGCCAGAGCATAGTGATCGTAGAACCAATTTGTTGTCGCATTCAAGGTGAGAAAAGCTCCGAGCGACATTCCCATGGCGGAAACGCTAGTTACACCATCAAGATTTGATAGGAATTTTAATGCGCCGGCAACTTGGCCCAGCAGCACCTGAGCCGGAAGGGCTCCGGAGGGCTCTTGAAACATCTTCAACTCAAGCGTGACAAAACCACGCCGAGAAAAATACTCACCATACTGCCGCGTCGTATTGAATCCAAAACCGCCACCGTGGTGCAAAATTAATAATGCGTGACCACTAGCATTCGGCTCTGCAGATCTTAGAACACCCTCCACTTGCCGATTTGGTGTGTCTGACCCCGTGTTGTAATCGATTCTGACCCAAGACTGGGCCTGTAACGCCATTGCAAAACACATGCAGCCGATGCCACCAAGGATTTTGAATTTGCGGATAGCCATTACTGTTAGCACCCTCCTAACACGCGACAAATTCGGTGGTTCGCCATGTACCAGCCACAAGTGGTGGGGTCGTTCTAAGATTTTAATCTCACCCCTTGGGGTGCGAACAGTCAAAAAATAGTGCATGCCAAACAAACAGAAACTTCGAATCAACGCTTCCCCTGCTGGCCAGCCTGGGTCGCTGGGGATGGCGCTGGCGTGACTTTGGATGCTTTATCGCCACTAAACACAGTTTTTCCTGCGTCACCTGGAGCGGCGTCGGCGCCAACTCCACCGACAAGCGTGTTCGTTCCCACCCTGCCTGTTGCTGGTGGAGCCGAGGTCACCTTCGGGTCAGGCTTAGTTCCATACTGGGACGCAAACCCACTGCCCCTGGAGTAACTTTGCTCTGCCGAATTTGGCTCAGGCGGCGTTACTACGATAGGGTTAGATCGGTGTATCGCACCGAGAGGCGAAGCTACTTCGCCAGCAGATAACGCCTTCCCTGGTACAACTGGACTCTGGGCCGGCTTTATCGGGATGCTTGGTGCTGGCGACTGTGCTATCGCCGCGTTGGTGAGAAGCATTGAGACAGCTGTTGCAAACAAAAACTGTTTCTGCATGGGAGACTCCCCTGGTTACTGCGGGCTAGTAGAAATCAAGCCGTCCAGCCAGTCAACCCATGGGTATGGCTCTTAGGAGCCTGCGGTATTTGGCAAAACAGTCTTTAATGTAGGTGGATAGTTCCACATTAGGCCAGCATCTTCGCTTACCCCCCCCGAAGTGTATAAAGTGGGGGTCTAATTAAGGTACAAAAACGTGGTACAAATTCTTTTATGGGAGTTTTCTATCTATCTGATTCTATTGAAAAAAATAGAAATGTTTTGCCTTGGCGGAGAGGGTGGGATTCGAACCCACGGTGCCCTAACGGACACGCCTGATTTCGAGTCAG
>JBILVT010000070.1:0-9331 GCA_044370275.1 Burkholderiaceae bacterium
TCGGCGCATTTTCGATTTTTGTATTTGCGGTACTCGAAACCCCAGTCCTGAAACTGCGCGATAGTCTGGGCGCCTGGGGGATACCGACACTTGAAGTGGATGCGGCACTGGGGCTGACTTATATACCCTTGTTCGGGGCGTTGGTGTATCTGCTGATTTTAGATTTTGTCGATTACTGGATTCATCGGGCCCAGCACCGCTGGAATTGGTGGTGGGCCCTGCACGCCATTCATCACTCTCAGCGCCGCATGACACTGTGGACGGATAACCGTAACCATCTTCTTGATGATCTAATTCGTGATGCTATTCTCGCAGTTGTTGCCTTGTTCATTGGCGTGGCGCCGGCACAGTTTGTCGGCATTGTGGTCTTCACCCGCATCTGGCAGAGCCTGCAGCATGCCAACTGCGGAATTCCATTTCCTGCGTTTATTTCGAGGGCCCTAGTGTCGCCTGCCTTTCATCGCCTGCATCACGGGGTCAGCATTGGCCACGAGGGCCCTCAGCGAGGTGTGAATTTTGCAGTCCTATTTCCGATCTGGGATATGGTGTTTCGTACCGCTGACTGGCGTGGTGATCACCGGCTTGCACGTCATGAGCCACTGGAAGCAACAGGCATTCGTGACCAAGAACAGGGCGTGGATTACGGGCAAGGCTTTCTGAGTCAGCAGTGGGTTGGGCTGCGCAATATGATGCGCGCCTTATTCTCTCGCAATCCCGCAGGATGAATTGAATGACAGAGCGCGCCTTCGGGCTATATATTTTTGGTGATGAGATCCTTTCGGGAAAACGGCAGGATCGGCATTTTGAAAAAACTCGTGAGATTTTGGCTGCCCGCGGCCTGGCGCTGTCCTGGGTGAATTATCTCGGTGATGACCGCGCACGCTGCGTGCGAGCCTTGCGTGAGTCATTTCGGTCGGGCGATGTGGTGCTCTGCTGCGGCGGCATTGGATCTACGCCCGACGACCACACCCGTCAGGCCGCTGCCGAGGCCCTGGGTTGCAAGTTGGTGCTGCACCCAGAGGCCGAACGGCTGATTCGCGAGCGGGCTGCAGAAACCGGACAGCCGGCGACGGTGGAGCGTCTGCGTATGGGAGAGTTTCCGGTAGGCAGCGCGATCATTCCAAATCCGTATAACAAAATCGCGGGCTTCTCGATTCATGAGCATTATTTCGTTCCGGGCTTTCCCGTCATGGCCTGGCCGATGCTGGAATGGGTGCTGCAGACTTACTATGCCCATTTATTTCGATCGGTCGCCGAGTTTGATCGATCGATGATTGTGTTGGATCTATTCGAGGCAGCGGTCACGCCCTTGATGCAAGCCATCGCGCAAAAATATCCGCAGTTCAAAATCTACAGCCTTCCGTCTGCGGGCGAGGCGGGCCTGCCACGGCATATTGAGCTGGGACTGAAAGCCTCGGGCCGCCAGGACGAATCAGCACCGCCCGAAATATTTGAGCAGGCTTATCTTGAGTTTCGCGCCGGCGTGACAGCTCTCGGCGGCCAAATCACCGAGGAGCGTCAGGACCGGCGTTAAGCGGCTGCACTCGGCTAGCGCTTGCTCGCGTTTAAGCCGGTCTCAGCAGCCGCCCGTATATTGCGCTCGGCCATCTCAACGACCTGACGGGCTGCCTTATTCGCGGTCTCGTAGGCTGAGTTGGCCGCAGTGAGCGAGGACTTCATCATGGCGACAACGCTTTCTGATCCTGCCGGCGCATTGCGAGAAAAATCATCTAAGGCATCGATCAGTTTTTTGTTGGCATCTGCAATCTGAGCATCAACCAGACGATGGAATTCACTGCTGGTCTGTGCGGCAATGTCGTAGATGGTTCGGGAATAGGCCAGGGCCTTCTCGGCATTTGGCGTAGCAATGTCTTTATTTAGGCTCACCACATCTTGCGCATCTTTAACACTCATCAGCGCCTGGAATTTATCAGCGGTCTCCTGCAGCGAGGCGCGGGCTGCATTCAGCTGCAGCTCCACCATTTTTTCAATGCCCTCGAACGCCTTCTGCGACAGTTTCATCATGGCCTCGATATTCTGCTTCTGGGCGGCGCTTAGATCTTCAGGTGTGGGATAAAGTCCCATGGTCATCCTCCTTGAATTGCTGGTTTATGGACGCATTTTATAGCGATCGGTTTGTATTACCGCTGCCAGCGGGCCACCGGTTTCCGATGGAAAAGTATCGACTGCTGCGCGAGCGCATCAGTCAGGCGCTTCCTGAAGTTAGGCTGCTTGAGCCGGAGCCGCTGACTGATGAGGCCCTGGCCGTTGCGCATAGCCCCGACTACATTCGGCGGCTTGTCTGCGGTGATCTGTCCCGCAAGGAGATGATGGCGATTGGGTTTCCGTGGTCGCCCGAGATGGTGGAGCGATCGCGTCGCTCAGTGGGCGCCACTGTGATGGCCTGCCGCGCAGCATTTCGGGATGGCGTAGGGATCAATCTTGCAGGAGGAACGCATCATGCTTATCGGGATCGTGGCGAGGGTTTCTGCTGCTTTAACGATGCGGTCGTAGCAGCGCGGCTCATGCAGCGCGATAGGCTTGCCGCAAAGTGTTTGATTATCGACCTGGATGTGCATCAAGGTAACGGTACGGCCGCGATGACCCGCGATGATTCGAATATTTTTACATTCTCCATGCATGGCGCAGAGAACTATCCCTTCGTGAAAGAGCGGTCCGATCTGGATATTGAATTGCCCGATGGTACTGATGACGCGGTTTATCTCGAGCTGCTGCAGGCCGCATTAATTCGGATTCGCAATCAATTTATTCCAGATCTGGTGATTTATTTGGCAGGCGCAGACCCATTTTGCGATGATCGCCTTGGCCGACTGGCACTGACCAAGCCCGGCCTTCTGGCGCGTGATTGCCAGGTGATGGAATTTGTTTCCGATCTTGGGGTGCCGATGGCGATCGCGATGGCTGGGGGCTACGGACGGAACATCCAAGACACCGTCGATATCCATTTTCAGACTGTAAATTGTGCGTTGCAATATGGAGATAATAAGAGCGGACCTTCAGAAACTCTTCTAAGCCATTGAAAAAATTGAATTTTTACTTGGCGAAACTAAACTCCTTTGTTAGCATGCCGTCTTCGATGGAAAAGGGAGGTCCATTGAGGTCTTACTGTTTACAAATTTCGCGTGGAAATTCGTCCGTTTTGCGCAGCGCGTTAGCCGCATTAAGTTGTTTGTTGGTCAGCTGGGTGCTCGGGCCTGCGTCCGCTTTTGCCCAGTCAGGCGCAGCTTCGGAGAAGTCCACCTCGAAATCCTCCGCAGCGGCGAAGTCCGCAACAAATCCAAAGCCCGTCCAGGCCGCAAAGCAAGCCTCTGCGACGGCCGCGCGATCAGCTAAGCCCGCGCAGAACTCTAAGACGGCGCGAAATGCCAACAGTCCGAAAAAAAATGTTGCCCGTGCGCCAACTCAGGGCGTCAGAGCATCCAAAGTAAAAGCAGAGCCAGGCTACAACTCGATGGGTTCACGGTTAGGCCTGCGGTCCGAGCTCGCGGACTTATCGTTAAATTCCAGCGCAGTGATGGTGATGGATCAGGCCTCTGGCGAAGTGCTGCTTGAGAAAAACGCGGACTCAGCCCTGCCCATCGCTTCGATTACGAAAGTAATGACGGCGATGGTGGTCCTTGATGCGGCCCAGCCGTTGGATGAGATGATCGTGATTGCCCGCGAAGACACGCAGCTTGAGAAATATTCGGCCTCGCGGCTCAAGGTGGGTGCTAGCTTTACGCGTGCTGAGCTCCTCCATCTCGCGCTCATGTCGTCGGAAAATCGCGCTGCGAATGCTCTCGGTAGAAGCTACCCGGGGGGGCTGCCTGCGTTCGTGATCGCAATGAACGAAAAGGCCCGCGCGCTGGGGATGACCAGCTCAAATTTTGTTGAACCAACAGGTTTAAGCAGTGGCAACGTGGCCTCGCCCCGCGATCTGGCGGTGTTGGTCAATGCCGCCCATCATATCCCTCTGATTCGGGACTATTCGACCGATCGAGATGCCGTGGTTCGAGTGGGCGGCCGGCAGCAGCAGTTCAGAAACACCAATGCCCTGACCCGCGACGAAAATTGGGATATTGGCTTATCCAAAACGGGTTTTATCCGCGATGCTGGCAAATGCCTGGTCATGCAGGCCCGCCTCGATCAACGCGAGGTGATCATCGTGATGCTGGATGCGGAAGGCAGTGCCAAGCGGCTCGCGGATGCAGAACGAATTCGCCGCTGGCTCTCAATTGAGCGAGACCGTCAGGCCTCAGCGGCACGCTCGTAGCCCAGCGACGATGAAATCGCGCGGGCGGTATCCGCAAGCGCCTGAAGCCATCCATCATTAGCCCGATCTGCTGGTGCGGAGATGGATAACCCCGCCACCAGGGATTGACTGTCATCGCGAATACCAGCTGCGATACAGCGCACCCCCAACTCAAGCTCTTCGTTGTCCCGTGCATAGCCCAGGCGACGCACCTCATCGAGCTCTTGCTCAAGCTGATTTAAGGCAGTGATGCTATTCGGTGTGTGACCTGCCAGACCGGTCCGCATTGCATACGATCGAACGGCACGCGTGTCGTCGTTGGCGAGAAAGAGCTTTCCAGTCGAAGTGAGATGTAGGGGCGCCCGGCCGCCGATTGCCCGCACAACTTGCATGCCGGAGCGCTCGCTGACAGTTCGCTCGACATAGACAATTTCATCGCCCTGTCGCACCGAGAGGTTGACGGTCTCACCGGTGAGCCGATGCAACTCCCGCATCGGTCCGGCAGCGGCGTCGCGCACGTTGAGCCGTGCCTTGACCAGGTTGCCAAGCTCCAAAAGCCGCATGCCCAGCTGGTAGCTGCCCGGCTCAGTCCGATCGACCATCCGTGCCAGCACAAGATCATTAAGAATGCGATGGGCGGTCGATGGGTGCAGGCCGCTAGACTGAGAGAGTTCCTTCAACGATACTGGCTCGGATTTTTTTGCCAGCGCGTCCAGAAGGGTCATCATGCGTTCGATGACCTGGATCGCCAGCCGGGGCGCCTCAATCGGCGGGGCAAGCAGAGGCCGACGGTCGGACCCGGTCGGGGCGGGGGGCCGAGGTTTTTTCGTGGACGAAGAGGGTGAAACCGGCATCTGGCCCATACCAAGTGGCAAAATCCCATTTTATTGCATGAAATCCAGAGTCTCTAGTCCCCAGGCCCACCCCATCGATGACTGAAAACCCCAAGCGCATCGCCCTTTTTGTCACTTGTCTGGTCGACATGATGCGGCCCGAGATCGGCCTGGCAGCACTCAAGTTGCTGGAGGCTTCGGGCTGTGAGGTGATTGTTCCCGAGGGCCAGACCTGCTGCGGCCAGCCCGCTTACAACGGTGGCGATCGCCGCACTGCCCATCAGCTCGCGGTTCGGGTCATCGAGCAGCTCCAGGGATTTGATTATGTTGTGATTCCCTCAGGCTCTTGCGCCGGCATGATCAAGGTCCATTACTTCGAACTATTTGGTAACGATCCTGAGATGAAACGGCGCATGGCTGATCTGGCTCCGCGCATCTATGAGCTGACCGATTTCCTGGTGCGGGTCATGAAGGTCTCAGATGTGCCAGGACAGCTCGAGGGCACCGTGACTTATCACGACAGCTGCAGCGGTCTGCGCGAGTTGGGCGTCGCAGAGCAGCCCCGGGCCCTCTTGGCAAAGATTCCCGGCCTCAAGCTCAGTGAAATGAAAGATTGTCGGGCCTGCTGCGGATTTGGCGGTGCGTTTGCGATGAAATACGGCAATGTTTCCGCGGCGATTGTTGATGAAAAAATTCACAACGTTCAGGCAACGCAGGCACAGGCAGTTGTCATGGGGGATCTCGGCTGTATGCTCCACATTGAGGGCCGGCTGCGGCGGCTCGGGGATGAACGTACCCAGGTCCTGCATGTCGCGCAGGTGCTCGCTGGTGATGTGGGCCAGGGCCGCGCCTCAGGCTGAATGACTTTAGGGCGATAGGAGTTCACTGACATATGCGCGTTCAATCGATGCACTTTCAGGCGCGAGCAGGCGAGAAGCTTGCTGACACCCGACTGCAGCGCAATTTAAAAAAACTCGCTGATAAGTTTGTCACGGCCCGATCCAGTGTCATCCAGGAGATCGATTTCAATGCGACCCGTCAGGCGGCGGTGGAGCGGCGCAATCGGGCTCTGGATCGGCTTGATGTCTGGCTGGAAATGTTTGAGCGCAACGCCCAGGCCCGTGGCGCCACTGTGTTATTCGCTGAAACGCCCGCCCAGGCCTCGGAACTGGTGGTGAAAATCGCTCAGCGGCATGATGTCAAGCTCGTTACGAAATCAAAGTCCATGGTCTCCGAGGAGATGGCGCTCAATTCAGCCCTTGAGCGGGCAGGCATTGAGTCCGTTGAGACCGATCTGGGCGAATACATTTTGCAAATCAATGACAATGAGGCACCCAGCCATATCATCGCGCCGGTCATTCACAAGGATAAGGAAGAAATCTCGGATCTGTTTGCGAAGGTCCACGAGCGTCCCCGCTTAACGGATATACCGCAGATGACGCGCGAGGCTCGCGAGATCTTGCGGCCCAAGTTTCTAAAGTCGGACATGGGGGTTACTGGCGGCAATTTTCTCATTGCGGAGACCGGATCGGTGGGCATTGTCACCAATGAGGGCAACGAGGGCATGTGTACGGTAATGCCGCGCGTGCACGTCGTCGTGACTGGCATCGAAAAGATTCTTCCCACATTTGAAGACTTTGCCACGATCGTTCGTCTACTGACCCGCAGCGCCACCGGTCAATCCATCTCAAATTACATTTCACTTTTAACCGGAGTCCGCGCGCCGGGTGAGCCCGATGGTCCTGAGCATATGTATTTCGTGTTGGTCGATGGCGGCCGCTCGAGTCTGCTGGGCAGCGAATTCCAAGAGATGCTGCGTTGTATTCGTTGCGGCGCCTGTATGAATCATTGTCCGGTGTATCAAAAGATTGGTGGCCATGCGTATGGCTGGGTCTATCCAGGGCCGATGGGTTCGGTGCTCACGCCCAACTATGTTGGCCTGGAGAATGCATTGGATCTACCTCAGGCGGCCACGATGTGTGGCGAGTGCCACGTCGTCTGTCCCGTAGCTATTCCATTGCCCGATCTGCTGCGAAAGCTGCGAGAGCGGCAGTTCGATCGTCATCTGCGGCCCAATGCGGAGCGGTTCGCGATGGCGGTCTGGGGGTTTGTCGCTGTGCGGCCTAACCTCTATGCGCTACTGACTGGTATTGCGAATCGTGTTTTGCGCAGCCTTGGCCGCAAGGCTGGCCGCATTCAGCATCTTACTTTTGCAAAGGGCTGGACTGATTTTCGTGATTTGCCGACGCCGGCATCGAAGACTTTCCGGGAGCTTTACTCGGATCGCGTCGCTCGGACTGCTTCAGCAACAAGCGCCGGACCACGATAAATTAGCCCGGTGTAGAGCTGCACCAGGTCCGCACCGGCGGCAAGTTTGCTTTTCGCATCCTCGCCACTGCGTACACCGCCGACACCAACAATCACCACACCCGAAGGTAAGCTGCTGCGCAACAGTCGGATAACGTGATTAGATTGTTCAAGCAGCGGTGCGCCCGACAGACCTCCTTGCTCTTTAGCGTGGGGATGGCCATCGACTGCACTGCGATCTAGGGTTGTATTGGTTGCGATCACGCCTTCGATGCTGTGTGCACGTAAAAGTGTCGCAATATCGATAACTTCATCATCCGTAAGATCAGGCGCAATTTTTAGCATCAGCGGTACATGCTTTTGATGCTGCTGCGCGAGCCGATGTTGCGCGTCTTTTAGGCCCTCAAGTAGTCGATTTAACGCGTCCTGCTGTTGAAGATCGCGCAGGCCCTGTGTATTCGGCGAGGAGATGTTGACCGTCACGTAGTCGGCCCAAGGCGCGACTGCCTCAAGACCCGCAAGGTAATCAGCGAGGGCATCGTCGAGGGGCGTTGTAGCGTTTTTACCGATGTTCAACCCCAGTACGCCCCGTCGCTCTGCGGCCCAGCGGGATTGCCGAACATTGCGAAGAAAGCGCTCGAGCCCTTGGTTGTTAAATCCGAGCCGATTAATGAGCGCTTCATGCTGCGTGAGCCGAAACATCCGGGGCTGCGGGTTGCCGGGCTGAGGCCGGGGCGTCACGGTGCCCACTTCAATAAATCCGAACCCGAAGCTCGCAAGGCTATCCAGGTGGGCAGCGTTTTTATCCAGGCCGGCAGCCAGGCCAATCGGATTGGGAAAGTTTAGCCCCATCAGCTGCTTGGAGGTTCCGGGTAGTGGCTGCGATGCAGGGAGCAGGCCGGCGTGATGAAGGCGATCTAACCAGGTGAGGGTGAGGTCATGGGCGGCCTCGGGCTGCATTGAAAACAGCAGCGGTCGAATCAGCGGAAAGCCAGCAAAGAGGTTCACAGCCAGTAGTGCCTAGCGGCGGATCCAGATGCCGTTTTCAAGAGTCTCGTGGGGCTTAAACAGCGCCTTGTAGGACATTTTTGGACTCTCGGCGATCCAATAGCCGAGATATAGATGCGGAAGCGAAAGCCGTTGACAGAGATCGATTTGCCACAAGATGCCATAGGAGCCCAGACTGCGTCGCGACTCGCGGGGATCGTAAAATGTATACACCGAGGAGATGCCGGCATTGAGCAGATCTACAATTGAAATCATCTTCAGTTCACCGGCTGGGCTGCGGAATTCGATGAGCTGCGAGTCCACCCGGCTTTGCAGCAGAAATTGCGCGTATTGCTCTCGGCTGTCGTGGTCCATGCCGCCACCGGCGTGGCGCAGTGACTGATAGCGTTGGTAGAGATCGTAGTGCTCCTCATCGAAACGCAGCGGTGAGCTCTTGACTTCGAGATCTTGATTGCGATTCCAGATACGCCGCTGAATGCGATTGGGCTCGAATTCGTTCACAGGCACACGTAGTGGGATGCAGGACTTGCAGCCATCACAGTAGGGCCGGTACGCAAAGACACCACTGCGACGAAAGCCCACCTGGACGAGGTCGCTGTAGATCGGTGAATTGATCAGATGGTTGGGCGTGGCGACCTGCGACCGGGCCTTCTGGTGGGGCAGATAGCTGCAGGGGTAGGGCGCGGTTACATAGAACTGCAGCGAAACAACAGGAAGGTCTTTAAGGTGCGACATGCGTGAGCCTTGAGAGATCCATTTTAGATACAGGCGTTGTCGACCAGGCCAGTGTGTCGCGACTGGTTAAGTCTTGCACGATGAATTCAAACTCCTGCCGTCTGATCTCTTGTGCCCCGAGCGATGCCAAGTGTTCCGTCTTCTGCTGGCAGTCTATCATCAGGCCTCCCTGCGAAAGAAGCCATCCCACGAGGGA
>JBILVT010000163.1:0-2547 GCA_044370275.1 Burkholderiaceae bacterium
CCCCGGGCAGTCGAATCGGGCCGACTAGTCATCATCGCCGCTGAGTTGGTCGTCAATCGCAAACAGGAGATTCGCCATCTCAACGGCTGCCTGCGCACAATCACGGCCTTTTTCCTCGGCCCGGGCTATCGCCTGCGCATCGTCTTCGGTGGTCAGAATCCCATTGGCAATCGGAATATGAAATTCAAGTGCGACCCGCGCAATGCCTGCGGCCGATTCATTGGAGACGACTTCGAAGTGGTAGGTCTCACCGCGAATCACCGCACCTAAGGCGATCAACGCATCAAATCGGCCAGTCTCGGCAAGCTGCGATAGCGTCAATGGAATCTCAAGCGCGCCAGGCACCGTAGCAAGAAATGTATCGTTTGGATCCACGCCCAGCCGAGCCAACTCCTGAAGGCACGATGCCCTGAGGGCCTGGCCGACAGTTTCATTAAACCTTGCCTGCACGATTGCGATTCGAAGGCCCTCACCATCGAGGTCCACCTTGATTTCATTCATGGGCTTCTCCGCCAAGATAACCGGTCACTTCCAAACCAAAACCCATCATGCTCGGCATTTTTCTCGGCTGCGACAACACCCGCATTTTTCCGACGCCGATATCCCGCAAAATCGCCGCACCCAATCCATAGTTACGCAGCTGCGCACTCTGGCCCGCACCCGCCGACCTCGCAGGGCGAGCGGCGGGCGTACCCGATGCCATGGCTTTTTCGAGCAAAGCCTCAGCAGAAATCGCGCAATTCAGTAACACGACGACGCCCTCCCCGTGACGCTGTATCGCCTGCAAGGCCTGCGCCAGACTCCAGCTGTGCGAGGTGGGACCGGTATCTAGCGCATCCATTACCGTAAACGGCTCATGGACCCGAACCAGACACTCACGGTCATGCACCGGTGCGCCCAGCACTAAGGCAAGATGTGGCTGTCGGGCCGCACGGTCACGATAGACCATCAAACGAAATGGGCCATGGGCAGTCTGAATCTCGCGCTCGGAAAGCCGCGAGACCAGACTCTCGTGGGCGCTGCGGTATTTAATGAGATCGGCAATCGTGCCGATTTTTAATCCATGGATATTGGCAAATGCGACTAGATCGGGAAGCCGCGCCATTTCGCCATCGTCTTTCAAAATTTCACAAATCACCGCAGCAGGCTCAAAGCCTGCCAAGGCCGCCAAATCACAGCCGGCCTCGGTATGGCCAGCGCGGGCCAAAACGCCGCCGGATTGGGCCATCAAGGGAAAAATATGGCCCGGCTGCACAAGATCCTGCGGCCGCGCATCCGCCGCCACCGCCGCTGCAATCGTGGTCGCACGATCTGCAGCGCTGATGCCGGTGGTCACGCCAGTCGCGGCCTCAATTGAGATCGTGAATGCCGTGCCATGCGAAGAACGATTCTCGTTGACCATCAGCGGCAAATTCAGCTGACGGCAGCGGGCCTCGGTCAATGTGAGGCAGATCAGTCCACGGCCATGCTTGGCCATGAAGTTAATCGCATCCGCCGATACACAGGCGGCCGCCATGACTAGATCACCTTCATTCTCGCGATCTTCATCATCGACAAGCACGACCATTCGGCCCGCACGTAATTCGGCAATGAGCACATCAGCATCAGAGAGTTCTCGGGCGGGTGTCATCGTGGGGCCTGCTGCATGCGGTGAAGGATACGCTCAACTTGTTTGGCAATTTGATCGACCTCGATATTCATCCGGTCGCCAGGCCGACGAAGATGCAGCACAGTGGACCGCCAGGTGTGGGGAATGATGTTGATACTAATTTGACAGCTATCTGAGCGATCAGCGACGGTGTTGATGGTGAGACTCACACCATCGCAAGCAATGGAGCCCTTCTCGCTGACGTAGGCTGCTAGGTTGAGCGGCACTTGCACATCGAGTCGATGCGACTCCCCTTGGGGTGTTATCGCCCTGATGGTGCCGGTGCCATCGATATGGCCACTGACCCAATGGCCGCCAAACCGATCGTCAGCGCGCATTGCTTTTTCAAGGTTCACCGGGCCGGGATGATCTAGGCCTGCCGTTCGATTTAAGCTCTCACGCGAAACATCCATCTGCACGGTCTTGCCTTCGCGTTGTACGACAGTCATGCAGGCGCCATTAATTGCGATCGAATCGCCGATCTGGATATCGTCAGCAGCAAGGCTGCCCACATCCACCGCAATGCGCAGGCCGGGCGGATCGCCTGCCCAGCCCGTGACGGCAGGCTGGACTAAAACAATGCGGCCCACTGCTTGGACAATTCCCGTAAACATGGCCGCAGTCTAGCCCTGTGGTCCGCTTTTCACCAGGCGCAGACGCAAGGCATCACCAATCACAAGATGCTCTTTCCAACGCCAGCGTGGGGCCTGCTCTGGATCGGTCCACGGGCCCACATTGGAAGCCAGAGGCATGCCCTCGCCCAGCAGCGTCGGCCCGACATAAATCAGCCACTCATCAATCAATCCAAGCCGCATCATCGCGCCACTAAGATGGGCACCTGCTTCAAAATGAATCTCATTGCATTCTCGCGCTGCTAAGGCCAACATCAGCGCGCGGAG
>JBILVT010000071.1:0-9256 GCA_044370275.1 Burkholderiaceae bacterium
CTCGCCAACCTTCAGCCCGGCCTCGGCTTCCTTCAAGATCCCAATGATCTGTTCTTCCGTAAAACGCTTCTTCATTACTGCCTCCGTGTGAGGCAGACTCTACATCCGTTACATACTAACCTGGGGTTTCAGGTCACCTCCAATGAAGGTTTGGCTGTTTTTGCGCATTTTGGGCACCAGTATCCAGCCCTGATATCTTGAGGTTTTGCGCTCCATTTATGCCCAGCAGCGCACATCCAATCTAATTTTGTGGATGAATTTACATATTGGTTGGAGAGGCAAAACCCCCCTCGCTTTTTAGCGGAGTCCCTGCAGTCGTCGAGCGTTAGGCGTTTGACCATTTAATTAGATAGAGCAACTTTTTTGAAAGTTTCTCTGATTTTCACCTTGTCTGGCGACAAATGCCTATACAGCCCCATGCCGCCAAGGGAAGTATTCGGCCTACAACTTTGTGGGTTTAATGCATTACAAAGTGTGCTCGACCATAGTCGAAGGCGCTCAATCCTACCAAGCAGGGGTGTCCAATTAATAGACGGTAGATGAATGGTGGCTCGGGGCGGAATTGACCAGGGCCGAGGATGCCGATCCTACATCAGTCAAGGGCAATCAAAAGCTCTTCTTTTAACGCCAACATCAGGCTCTTAGCATCGAGCTTTCTTGCTCTCGAATAATCTTGCCCAGCCCATAAACTTTGATATTCACCGTTATTAGTTCTTCCCGCCAATTGCCTTAGAGAGGCTGTCATCGTATTTTGTATTGGAAAAGGCAAAACCACTTTGCCATCCATCAATTGAATGAATTCGTTATCTATTCCCCGAGCAGGCCTTCCAGAAAATTCCGTCGTGAATACTGAGCCCCTGCTATGGTACCTAAGCAAATACTCTTTATGAGCGGGAGAGGCAGTTGACTCATCACAACATAAAAAGGCTGTTCCCAGTTGAGCGGCCACAGCGCCAGCCTTTAACGCATTGGCAATATCTGCTCCATCCATTATTGCGCCTGCGGCAACAACAGGAATAGAGCATTCTTTAACCAGTTGCTTGGTTAAATCCATCGCACTTAATTTTTCATCTTCTCCGTCAGGGTGGAATATGCCTCGATGTCCGCCAGCCTCAATGCCTTGGGCCACAATAAAATCAGCTCCGGATTTTTCAACCGCTTTGCCCTCTTTAAGACTTGTCGCAGTAATGCCAACAGCAATTCCTCGTGAATGCGCCTTTTCAATAAGACTCAGCGACGGAACTCCAAAATGGAAAGTTAATATTTCTGGGCGATGCTCCCATACAGGATTAAGCTGATCCTCAATAGCAGGATAAAACGGGGCTTGAGGCGTCGAAACGGAATACTCGCCTTCAATAGGCAGATTCTTTAATGCTTCAATGGCTTGCGTTTGAATGGCTTGTGCTGGCAAATCAACTGGACTAAACACAAAGAAGTTGGCATTAATGGGGCCATTTGTTAAGGCTCTCGTAGCCGCTAAATCTTCGCTAATTTTTTGTGGAGTGCTGTAAGCGAATCCAAAACTACCAACACCGCCAGAATTAGAAACTTCCGAGGCAAGCAATGGATTATTGATGCCGCCAGCCATCGGCGCCTGAATAATCGGAATGCCTAACTTAGAGAAGTTGAACATAACTGTTCCATTAAATATTGATCAAAGAATTCATTATATGAAGGGGCATTTAGAACACAAAACCTCAAATGAAAAAACCACCCGAAGGTGGTTTATAGAATCTTGGTGGCCCGGGGCGGAATCGGACCAGGGCAAAGGACGCCCGCTCCTTACCGAAAAGTTTGCGATCATCGCCTTACTAACACTTCGTACCAAGCTTGCTGTACTGCCAGTACTAGTTGTTCTGCTTTTCAAGTTCTTGCTGTAACTCAATCCATGCGGGGTCAAAGTTCAGTTTTTTCGCCATCGGTGAGCCTGACTCGAATGCCCGCCAAAAGGGCGCCAGATCTTGCGTGCTACCGGTGCGGTTAAATTCTTCCCAAGTATATTCCGCAACAGTTCTTAGAAAAATGGATGTAGATACAGGACAGGTGGCATCTGAGCGATTCTTCTCAGCCAATCTGCGCCTGAGCTCTTGTATAGAAATTATGGAGCCAGGTGCAATGGTCTTCAGTTCAGTAGCGATCTCGGCTGGGCTTGAAATGTGTAACTTCGAGCCTTTTGGCACTCCCGCAAAATCCTTGTCGAGAATGACTTGATGAGGCGGTTTTGCCTTCATCTTTTCAGCCCATGTTTTCTTCGCACTTGGCATTACTGGCTCCAGTGGTTAGGTTTACATAATTATGCAGGCTCCGCACTTCTGAGCAGATAGTCTTCTAAAAGCCCTAATCGTTTTGTTTAATTCTTGCCCACCCGACATCTCAAGTCAGAGTTGATAAGCTGCCAAAATAAAATAGCCCAACATGTGGACTATTAAGAATCTTGGTGGCTCGGGGCGGAATCGAACCACCGACACAAGGATTTTCAGTCCTCTGCTCTACCAACTGAGCTACCGAGCCAGCCGGGCGCAAAGATTAAGCGCCGCTAAGAGCCAAAATTATAGCCGATCGAAGCGCCTGACTTGCCAGCCCGGGCCCTCTCGGGAGATCCTCTTGGCTCTATGAGTCGATTAATTTCGCCCCAGTCGGGATCATCCATATTTCCTGCCGCAGTTGTAGGCGGTGGCGTAATGGGCGCCCTCTCCGCACTTGCCGCGGCACAGCTAGGGATGCGTGTGCTTTGGTTTGGGCCCACGGAGTCTGATCGAATTGATGGAGCGCAGGCGCGTAACTATGCCCTTTCGCCATCATCGGTCGATTTGCTGAAGCGACTGGGTGTCTGGCCTGCATTGGAAGGGCTCGGCTGTAAGGTGACTCGGATGGAAGTGTTTTCCGGATCAACGCGAGTGGATCTCACGGCCTCAGATAGTGGATCGGAATTTCTTGCTGCGATGGTCACGCACGGAGATTTACTCAGCGCCCTCGAGCAGGCGGCTCAATTCTGTGCGCCGATCTTGCGTATCACGGAGCGACCCAGCAGCCTTTCATTTTTCGCTGATCATGTCCAGCTCACTACAGAGCAAAGAGCGTTCGAAGCGCAACTCGTTTTGGGTGCAGATGGCGCTCGCTCATGGGTCAGGAATCAGGCAGGCATTCTCTGGGGCCAGAGAGACTATGAGCAAAGCGCGATTGTGGCTGCATTCCGAACCGAGTTTCCTCATGGTGGTGTCGCTGCGCAGTGGTTTGATCATGGAGACATTCTTGCGCTCCTGCCGCTTGCAGATCCGCATCGCGTCTCGATGGTTTGGTCGCGCTCGCCCATGGACGCAAGTGCCCTCGCGCTCGCCGCAGCTGGTATGGCCCAGCAAGTCGCGGATCGGACCGGCCAGCGCTTTGGGCAACTCGATCTAGAAGGAACGCTTACCGCATCACCCCTTCGCATGCTGTTGACCGACCAACTCACCGCCATGCGCGTGGCCCTGGTAGGGGATGCGGCCCACACCGTTCATCCTCTGGCAGGTTACGGCCTGAACCTCGGTATGCAAGATCTGCTGTGTCTTGAATCGATTTGGAAGCAGTATCGTGCTGATCCGGGAAGCAGCGTTGCGCTGCAGGCCTATGACAAACAGCGTGCCCCGCAGTTAAAGCGCGTCCAATGGGTCCTCGATCTCTTGCAGCGATCGGTGACCCAGACTCACCCCACCTGGCAGCGTGCCCGAGAGATCGGGATGCGGGTAGTCGCCCACGTGGGATTGTTACGTCAGCTATTAATCAAACAGGCGCTCGGCCCTTACTAAGGAATGCAACATGTTGAAATCGATCAATCTTTTCGGCCCTTCAGATCACGTGATCTTGCGGCGGGCACTTATGGTCACCTTGTTGTGCTTCGCGTTTATGAAGCCGTTTCCTTTGGCACTCGCTCAAGAGCGGGTCAATCCCGCGGTGGAGACGGCAGTGAAAGGCGCAGTCGAGACCTGGTTAAAGGGCCGCTTTAAAGTTGATAGCGTTAGCCGGACAGCGATGCCTGGCATGATCGAAGTTCGAATTGGCACCGATCTGATCTATGCGGATGAAAAAGGCCAGTTTGCAATTGTTGAAGGCCAGATGGTCAATCTCAAAACAGGAGAAAATCTCACCGCCGCTCGGCTAGAGGAAATCAATCGAGTTGATTTTGCGAAGTTACCAAAAGAACTTGCGATAAAGACAGTCCGTGGTAACGGCAAACGCACTTTGGCTGTCTTCGAAGATCCGTACTGCAGTTTTTGTCGGACTTATCGTAAAACACTGACCGAGCTAAACAACGTCACCATCTATACCTACTTCTATCCAACGTTGCGCGCCGAATCGGAGACCATCTCGCGGAATGCTTGGTGCGCGAAAAACCGAGAAGAGGCCTGGAATGATTGGATGCTCTTTGGTAAAGAGCCGCCCAAGGCCGCGGCAGATTGCAAGTTTGCAAGCGCCAAGCTGGTCGAACTGGGCCGCAGCCTGGGCGTGTCGGGCACGCCAACCACCTTTTTGGGCGATGGCCGTCGGCTTACAGGCGCCATCAGTCGGGACCGGCTGGAGCAGTTATTTGTCGATTCAAAATGAGGTGTTGAGACGTCTTTTAAAAATCTATTTCGGAAGCAATACAAACATTTTTCCGTCGGCCCGCATTCTGCCGGCAACCTCGCCGGCCTCCGAGCCTGTGCCAAAAAAGATGTCACCCCGATGGGCTCCCAGCACAGCGCTGCCGGTGTCTTGCGCAATCATGAGCCGCTGAAATAAAAGCCCCGGATCCCGCGGCGGCGCGCCGGGCTTGGGCACCCGAGTGGAGAGATACACCAGGCTTCCCGGGGTGATAAAGCGTGGATCAATCGCCAGCGACCGTCCTGCGGTCAGTGGAAGTCCCATGGATCCCAGGGGGCCTTGTGCGCTTGGCAATGCAGTGATTTCTCTAAAGAACACCACACTGGGATTTTGATGCAAGACTTCGTCGCGACGGTGTGGGTTGGCCGCAACCCAGGCCTTAATGCTCTGCATCGAGGCATCGTTGGGCTTGAGCTCGCCTTTATCGATGAGGTAGCGACCAATGGAGCGATACGGATAGCCGTTTTGCTCCGCATAACCCACTCGTACAGTTTCTCCGCTGGGCAGCTGGACTCGGCCTGAGCCCTGCACTTGCAAGAAAAATGCTTCCACCGGATCGTCTACCCAGAGAAGCTCTTCGCCCGCCAAAAGGCCCTTGCGTTCGATTTCGGCCCGAGTGGGATAAGGCACCACGCGATTGCCTTCCAGCCGACCCCGAAGCCTGAGCGATTTGATCTCGGGATAAATGGAAGAGAGATCCACATTGACCAAGTCTTTCGGTGTTCTATAAAGCGGAATCTGAAAGGGGCCGCCGCGGGTCCGAGATCCCCTGAGCAGCGGCTCGTAATACCCTGTCATCAATCCGGAGCGACTGCCTTTCGTGTCCGACAGCTCGTGTGGCACAAACTGCGACTCAATGAATTGCCGCAGGACAGAGGCGTCCGCAAGGTTGATCTGCTCGGCGTCCCGACAAACTCGCCCCCAAGCCACCGCCCTAGCCCGCATCGCGCTGCAATTGGTATTCAGTGCGGCGGAAAAGCCCTTTAAGTCATCCTCGGGCCAGCCCGGCAGCTCGGAAAATGGAATGGGTCGAAGCCGGGCTTCCGATTGCGCAACTGTCACGACCGGCAGTAGCAGCAATAAGGAAAAAATCCAGAATGAAAGAGTGAAAAATCGCGATCGGGACACGGCGAGATGCGCCGTACAATCTGACCAACTCATCCCTGACAGTGAATCCATGTGGCTCATCTTTCTCGAAGCCGGTGTCGCACTGGCACTGCTGCTTTTTATCGTCTGGTGGACCATGCGCGGCAAGCGCTGATCTAGAATCGGACCCATGACTGCCTCCACGACTTATCGGATTGCCCCGAGCATCCTCTCTGCGGATTTTGCCCGACTTGGAGAGGAGGTTCGTCAGGTCGAGGCCGCCGGCGCCGACTTTATCCATTTTGACGTGATGGATAACCACTATGTCCCGAACCTCACAGTCGGCCCAATGGTCTGCAAGGCGCTTCGGCCCCATGTTCAGATCGAGATTGATGTCCACCTCATGGTCTCGCCGGTGGATGCCTTAGTCGTTGATTTTGCAAAGTCGGGCGCAAATCTCATCACGTTTCATCCCGAGGCTTCGCCCCATGTCGATCGAACCCTGAGTCTGATCCGTGATCAGGGCTGTAAAGCAGGTCTGGTGCTCAATCCAGGCTCACCTGTTGAGCACCTCGATTGGGTGATGGATAAGCTGGATATCGTTTTATTGATGTCTGTGAATCCGGGCTTTGGAGGCCAATCGTTTATTCCTTCAACCCTGGATAAACTGAAAGCAGTCCGAAAAAAAATTGATCAGCATGTAAAAGCTGGCGGCCAGCCGATTCTTTTAGAAGTTGATGGTGGGATCAAGGTCGAGAATGTGGCTGCTGCGGCAGCTGCGGGTGCCGATACATTTGTAGCTGGCTCAGCCATATTTGGGGCCGCTGACGCCGATGGCGGCTATCGTGGGGTACTGTCAAAGTTTCGCGCTGCACTTAAGTCGGGCGGACAGTGATAAGCAGGGCCGATTTCAAGGCCCTGGCAGCCCAGGGCTATAACCGCATTCCGCTGATGCGGATGCTACAAGCGGATCTCGATACGCCCCTATCGCTGTATCTAAAGCTCGCCAACAGGCCGAACAGTTTTCTCCTAGAGTCAGTGGTCGGTGGCGAGCGATTTGGCCGTTACTCCTTTATCGGACTCACCGCAAAGAATCGAATCGAGGCCCGGGACCAAGAAATCTCGGTGATCGATGATGGCAAGTTGATTGAATCATTCACCGGTGACCCGCTCGCGTTCGCCGAGGGGTACCTCGCTCGTTTTAAGGTGGCCTTAACTCCTGAGCTACCGCGTTTTTGTGGTGGGCTGGCGGGCTACTTTGGCTATGACACCGTTCGACACATAGAGCCACGGCTTGCGACTGAGATCGCGAAACAAAAATCCGATCCGATTGGTGTGCCGGATATTGTTTTGTTGCTCACCGAGCAGCTGGCAGTGATTGATAATCTGGCCGGACATTTATATCTCGTTGTTTATGCAGATCCGACTGTCAGCGGTCAAACGTTGGATCAGTCCTTTGACAACGCAATGGCCGCCTTGGATCTGCTGGAGTCGAAACTCGTAGCGCCCGTTGTTGCCCCCCGCTCAGAGCGCTTAAGTCCAACTGAAGTGATACGGGATTTTAAAAAAGACGATTACCTCAAAGCCGCTGCAGCTGCCAAGGATTACATTGCTGCCGGCGATGTCATGCAGGTCCAAATTGGGCAGGTCCTCCGTAAGCCTTATCACGGCGCGCCGCTTACGCTCTATCGTGCCCTTCGCTCAATCAATCCGTCGCCCTACATGTATTTTTATGATCTCGGGGATTTTCAGGTAATTGGTGCTTCACCCGAGATCCTCGTTCGTCAAGATCAGATCAAGATTGACAATACGCCGGAGACGCGAATAACCATTCGCCCTATCGCGGGCACGCGGCCCAGGGGTATGACTGCAGAGGAAGACCTGGCACTCGAGCAAGAACTGCGGGATGACCCAAAAGAGCGTGCCGAGCATGTCATGCTGATTGACCTGGCACGAAACGATATTGGTCGAATTGCAAAAATTGGTTCAGTCAACGTGACCGAACAAATGATGGTTGAGCGTTATTCGCACGTGATGCATCTTGTTTCAAATGTTGAGGGAGTATTAAAGCCTGGCCTAAGTACTCTGGATGTGCTGCGTGCAACTTTCCCTGCCGGAACGCTGTCTGGTGCGCCCAAAATTCGAGCGATGGAAATCATCGACGAGCTTGAGCCCACCAAGCGCGGCCTTTACGGTGGCGCTTGCGGCTACTTGTCGTTTACTGGCGAGCTCGATCTGGCAATTACGATTCGAACCGGAGTTTTGAAAGATGGCTTGCTTCACGTACAGGCGGCTGCTGGCATCGTCGCCGATTCCATCCCGGAAAATGAATGGCTCGAGACCGAAAATAAGGCCCGGGCTGTGATACGAGCTGCAGAGCTTGCTGAGCAGGGGCTGGATCCGAATTCGGTCGCGACGCCACAGCGCTTGCGCCCCCGCTGATTGGAGCCAGTATGCGGGTGCTCATGATCGATAACTACGACTCCTTCACCTTCAACTTAGTGCAGTACTTGGGTGAGCTGGGCGCATCAGTCGAAACGATTCGGAACGATGCGATTTCGGTAGATCAGATTTTTAGTCAGCCAGTAAGCCAGTGGCCCGACCGGATTGTCATCTCCCCGGGCCCATGCAGCCCCGATCAGGCGGGAATTTCTGTGGAGCTGATTCAAAAGGCCGCGGGACAGATTCCGCTGCTTGGGGTCTGCCTCGGCCATCAGGCGATAGGGGCAGCTTTTGGTGCCAAGGTGGTGCGGGCCAAGACCTTGATGCATGGCAAGACCTCTGCGATTGAACATACCGGCCAAGGCGTTTTCGACAGCCTGCCATCCCCAATGACGGTGATTCGATACCACTCACTGGCGGTCAGCCGAGAGCGCCTGCCCGAGGAGCTTGTCGTGACTGCCTGGACTGCCGACGGCGAAATCATGGGCCTGCAGCACCGCGATCTACCAGTTCATGGGGTGCAGTTTCATCCTGAGTCCATTCTCAGTGAATCCGGCCATGCGCTTTTGAAAAATTTCCTGGATGATTCTGGTATTGCATAACCCTCGGTAAAACTATGGCTTTCACGATTGCTCAAGCGCTCAACCGGGTAGTGGCCCATCAGGATCTCACCCACGAAGAGATGATCGACATCATGCGCGCCATCATGTCGGGCCAGGCCTCGGCGGTCCAGACCGCAGGCGTACTCGCCGCTATGCGGGTAAAGGTGGAAACCACCACCGAAGTTGCCGCAGCAGCAACGGTCATGCGCGAGTTCGCTACCCGCGTTAGTGTGCAAGCGCCTCATCTGGTCGATATGTGTGGCACGGGCGGTGATGGCGCCCATACCTTTAACATTTCCACCACAGCGATGTTTGTTGCCGCCGCAGCCGGCGCCCAAGTTGCCAAACATGGCGGCCGCTCGGTTTCTTCGTCAACCGGAAGCGCCGATATTCTCGAGAAGCTTGGCGCAAATATTCATCTCTCACCGAGTCAAGTCGCCGACTGCATTCGGAGCTGTGGCGTTGGATTTATGTTTGCGCCGGACTATCACCCAGCGATGAAA
>JBILVT010000164.1:0-2519 GCA_044370275.1 Burkholderiaceae bacterium
GCAATAGGGGGCGATGTCTTCATACAGTCGCTATTCTATTTCTCATCCATCAAAATGCGGGTAGATCGATTTCCCGACCGGATGCGTTTCCAGTAAAACTCAATAAGGGGATGCTGTGGATACTTGATGCGTAGCCGTTCAAATGCTTGGTCCGAGTCTGGCGCGTTCGATGCTAGGCCCACGTAGGCCGCGTTATAGTCATCAAGTAAGCCCCGCTCCAGACCCGAGTGATGAATCGGCTGATAGAGCGCGACTGCTTTCTCTTTACCCTTGAGCACCACTTCGCCGACGGGAAGAAATAATAGATTGGGACAGCCCTGCATAATTTCTTGTGTGCAGCAGATCCGAGTACCAAAGTATTTGTTGACCCCTTCGGTTCGGGCCGCGATATTGACGGTATCACCAAGTGCGGTGAAGTCCATACGAGCCTGAGAGCCAAAGTTACCGATTGTTGCAGTGCCACTGTGCAGACCGATTCGCGTTACGCCGAGTGGAATTCCATTTTCATTTTGTGTTGCTCGAAAGCGTTCCGCATAGGTATCCAGTTCTAGTGCACATCGCACTGCCCGCTCCTGGTGATCTGCCTGAGGCAGGGGCGCGTTAAACACCGCCATAATTGCATCACCAATGAATTTATCAATGGTCCCCTGATGTTTCTGAATGATCTCGCAGGCACCGTTTAGATAGGCATTCAGCAGATTGGAGAGCCGATCAGAGGACAGCTTCTCTGATAAGGAGGTGAATTCTGCAATATCAGTAAATAGAAACGAGGCCTCTTGCCGCTTGCCGGTAAGGCTCAATGCGGCCGGATTATCGACTAACTGCTCCACCACCGCAGGGGAAACATAGCGGGAAAATGCTCCCTGGATAAATTCTTTCTGCTTTCGCTCGGCCTTGCCAATGAAGGTATCCATCATCCACAGGGACAAAGCAAGAGCGAGCGACGGGGCGAGCAGCGGAACGAGAGGTAATCCGTGGGCGTATCCGAGCATGCCGATGAGCCATAGGAAGGTTAGTACGATGATCCCCATTAGGAAGCTAAATGCAATGGATCGTTTTAAAAGGCCAATCGCTACGCCGCCGACTGCAAAGATGAGGCTAAAGAGAAAAGTGAGTAGGCCTGAGGGCCGCTCGGCGCTTCGGCCGTCCAGCAACTGACTGATGCTATGGGCCTGCACGAGAATACCTGGCATCATGCCGCGAGCATCATCATAAAGAATTGCCATGGGCGTTCGGTGGCGATCCGTGATGGATAGTGTCGCACCCACTAGCAAGAGTCGATTTTCAAACCACTCCTTCGGCAATGCTGCTATAGCGTGGGCGGGATAAATCGGAAATGGCGGCGTCTCGGCATCGGGCGCAGCGCGCCATGCAATTGCAGGCTGAGTCGCGGGGGGCATTGGCTGGCCCATCATCGAGATTGCCATACGGGCAAAACTTGGAGGCACTCCCGGGCCGGTCTCACCGGGAAAAATCCATCTCACAGCGCCATCGAAGGGATCGGTCGCCAGGTTTGCTGACGCACGGAATTCCTTGGGAACAAATTGATTTAAGTAATCGAGCTGATCTTCGGTCACATGGCTAGGGGTGTTGGTGTAACTGATGAATAACGGTGTCTTGAGTTGACGGATTGTCTTTGCCAGTAACGCGTCTTTTCCAGGCTCGGTCGGCTGATCTAGCAGCACATCAAGCCCGATTGCTTTGGCGCCCTTTGCTTCCAGTTGTAACAGTAATGAGGCCAAAAACGCCCGATCGACCGGGGACCTGTAGGCAAACCGGCTGAGCGTGTCCTCGGTGATTGCTACCACTGCGATCTCTCTGGATTGTTGCATCGGCGGCTGAAAAGCGGCCACCCGAATATCGGCCGCAATATTTTCTAGGCTGGCCAGGAAAGCCAGGTGCTGGGTTGCCAGCGTGGCGGTCAGTCCAGCGATCGCGGCAATGAAAACAGCTGCAAGCGACTGTCTAACGTTTCGCGCGCTACTTTTTTTCATTCGTTAAGGCAGTACTTCGCATGCTTTCGAGAATCGCATCTGCCTGCGGAATGCAGCCTTTTTCGAGCATCCATGCGACCAGGACGATTGGGTTATCGACCGCTTTAGGAATGGCGGAGAAACTAATGGCGTGCTCCTGTTGGTCAATATTGACCAACATCGTGGTCATGCCCTGAAAGCGCGATAACGGCGGCATGCGCATCTGAGCTTCTCCAGCTTTCCACTGAAAGTCAGCGCGCCATGAGCGATCTGCAGCAAAGATGACAAAGGGCAAGGCTTGATCTGACTCCGGCCGCCACATCACGGGCGTTTCACCCTCTTGCAGGCATCGTTGGCCAGGGCGTGTGACATCCACAAGCCAGGGTGAGGGAAGTTTTACCGAGCCGGCGCCAGAGCGAACAACACCGATTGAGCTGGTGCGGGCATCTCGCGAGGCAATCAGCACTGATAAGGCCTGCTTGGGATCGGGTGGGCCGGCAGTGACATCCATCAGCGGGCCATTGAAGGGGCCGCGTCGAGTGATGG
>JBILVT010000058.1:0-11423 GCA_044370275.1 Burkholderiaceae bacterium
TATGGGCATCTGCAAAAAACCGCTGGCTCTGGCTGGCATTAAATCTCTGCACCGCGTTTTTCGCCTCGCGTGTGATTGGCGCATTTGAGGGCACCATTGAGCGCGTAGTGGCGCTTGCTGCCCTCATGCCGATTGTTGCGGGCATTGCAGGCAACTCTGGCAATCAGACGATGACCCTGTTTATTCGCTCGATTGCCTTGGGCCAGGTCAACGCAAAAAATGCACCGCGTCTGTTTGCCAAAGAGCTCTCGATTGCGATGCTCAATGGCCTCGTCTGGGGATCGATTGCCGGCCTATTCGCCTGGTGGCTTTACAGTGATACGGACCAAGGGATCGTGCTTGGGCTTACGATGATGCTGGCCATGCTGCTGAATTTATTGATCGGCGCTTTGATTGGCTTACTGGTGCCTTATGTTCTGGATCGTATTGGCCGAGATCCCGCTCTCGGCTCATCGGTACTGCTCACGTTTAGTACTGACTCCATGGGATTTTTTATTTTCCTGGGCCTTGCAACCTTGTTTTTTGCCTAAGCCATGATGCCTGAGCCGCTGTGGATTCTGATGTTGCTGGCCCTACTCACGCTGGGTGCAGCTGTCTGGATCCTGCTGCGCCGCTCTGGCGCCATCAGTGATGATCCGTACCTGCAAGAGCTGGTGGGCCGGATGGAGTCATTAGGCAAAGAGGTCAATGCATTAAAAGAAGTGGCCAATGCCGTATCGGGACTTCAAGAAAAGCGGCTGGAATCTTTGGCAACCCAGATTCAGCTGACACTGGACTCTGTGAAAAAAGATATCGGGGAGCGGCTCACCCAGATGGGCCAGACGGCTGAGCAAAGCGCAGAGCGGATCCGCAATGTCTTAAATGAACAGCTTGCCTCAATACAAAAAGACAATGCCGAAAAACTCGAGCAGATGCGCAAGACGGTGGATGAAAAACTTCACGCAACACTGGAGGAGCGCCTCGGACAGTCGTTCAAGCTTGTCTCGGAGCGTCTGGAGCTGGTGCAGCGCGGCCTGGGTGAGATGCAAAGCCTGGCCTCTGGCGTGGGCGACTTAAAACGTGTGCTCACCAATGTGAAGACCCGGGGCACCTGGGGAGAGTTCCAGCTTGAGGCGTTGATTGAGCAGATCTTCACGCGCGATCAGTATGAGAAAAACATGGCGACTCGGCCGGGTGCGGCCGAGCGAGTGGAGATTGCGATTCGTCTTCCCGGCCGCGCAGATGATCAGCCGGTCTGGCTGCCGATCGATGCGAAGTTTCCGATCGAGGACTATCAGCGCCTCTTAGATGCTCACGATCAGTCCGATACCGCCATGGTCGAGGAGGCAGCAAAGGCGTTGGAAGTGCGTATCCGAGGCGAAGCCAAAAAGATTAAGGAAAAATACATCGAACCGCCTTACACAACTGACTTTGCAGTGATGTATTTGCCGACCGAGGGCCTGTATGCTGAGGTGCTTCGACGCACCGGTTTGGCCGAGAGCCTGCAGCGCGACTATCGCGTGGTGGTGACGGGCCCCACCAATACGGCAGCGATGCTCAATAGCTTACAGATGGGATTTCGGACCCTGGCAATTGAGAAACGTTCCTCGGAGGTCTGGGCATTGCTGGGGGGTGTGAAGACCGAGTTTGAAAAGTTCGGCGGCGTCATCGCCGAGACTGAAAAGAAACTGCAGGAAGCTGCCAATAAATTCCAGACAGTAGGCGTGCGCACCCGAGCCATTCAGCGCAGGCTGCAAGATGTGCAGGCCCTCCCGGTCGCCGATGGCGGCCCGCAGTCCTTTCTCGAATCGGGCCCTGAGGAAAACGAGGCCCGCTGATCAGGCAGTTCGACGCATGAGTCGATGCGCAATGCCTGCATCATTGAATTCCGGCCCCTCGGCAACAAAGCCGTATCGCTCATAAAACCCAATCGCATGCATCTGGGCGTGTAGATAAGTCTCATGCTGATTGCGACGATCTGCTGCAGAAATAAGGCCTGCAAGTAGATTACCGCCGAGGCCTCGGCCCCGATAAGGCGCAACAACTGCCATTCGGCCGATGCGCCCATCAGGAGACAGCCGGCCGGTGGCCACTGCCTGGCCATCGACTTCGATCAGCGCGTGAATGCAGTCCGCATCGCGGCCATCAAGCTCTAAAGCCTCGGGCACCTGCTGCTCTTGAACAAAGACCATGAATCGAATCGGCGTTGCACGCGCTCCGAGATCGGCCCAGCTGCCGAGCAGCAGCCGTTGATTTAAAGCCATGCCGCCCCCCGGACTCCCGAGGCGTCGCCGTGCTGGGCTGGCAGCAGACGCGTGCGCACTGCCGTGTCAGAAAATATCCAGCGGCCCCAGCGGTTCGGTATTTCAGAGTAGATGCGGTTGATATTGGAGAGCCCACCGCCCACCACGATGACTTCGGGGTCTATGATATTGATGATCATCGCCAGTGCGCGGGCGAGCTGGTCGAAAAAACGATCCATCACGGAGATCGCAGCCCAATCGCCTGCCGCGCTGCGAAGCACGATTTCTTGAACTAATGTCACCGACGTACTGCTGCCTGGATGCGTTACTGCGTGAAATGCCTTCACGAGAGCAGGGCCGCTGAGAAAAGTTTCGATACATCCTGTGCGGCCGCACCAGCATGCCGGCGTATTAAATTCCTGTGACGTCATCCACGGAAGGGGCACATGGCCCCATTCGCCTGCGAGCCGGTTTGCGCCGCTTGCGAGCGCGCCATTGGCCACATGGGCTCCGCCAACGCCGGTGCCGAGAATGACGGCAAAGACGGACTGGGCCCCTCGCGCAGCGCCATCGGTGAATTCAGAAAGCGCCAGACAGTTGGCATCGTTTGCGATGCGAATGTGCTGGCCGAGCAGCGCTTCGAGATCCTGCTGAAAGGCCTGCCCGTTTAGCCAGGTTGAGTTGGCATTGCGCACACGGCCATCATGAGGAGAGAGCGATCCAGGGATTCCAATTCCGATTGCACACTCTCGGGCCAAGGGATGCGCATGCCGGGCCTGCGCGATCAAACCGGTTAAGGCTGAAAGCGTAGCCTGATAGTTGTTCTGCGGTGATGCGATACGCTTTTTCCAGCGTATTGCGCCTGCTGAATCGAGAATTACTGCCTCAATTTTGGTGCCGCCTAGATCAATTCCAAGTCGAAGTGTGGCGTCATCCATCGCGGTTTTTGCAGCAGTGGATTTCAGCTTCTCTTGCCCAGCCAGTCGTGCAGAATCTCTTGGGCATGCTCATTACGCATGGGCGGCGTAATGCGGTATTGGACCGGCGTTTCAGAGAATCGAATCGGATTGGCAAGCACATTGACAAAGCCATCTGCGGCCTTTGCGTGTGGCATGGCCACGACCATTTCGCGATGCTTGACCTGCGGATCTTCAAAGACCTGCGATAGCGTGTTCACTGGGCCACAGGGCACACCAACCGCGCCGAGTGCTGCAACCCAATGGTGCCGGCCTTCGGTGCGCAGGGCCGCCTCGAGGGCTGCGATGACTTGCTGCCGGTGTTGGACCCGGCCTGCATTGGTGGCGTAATTTGGGTTGCTGGCAATCTCCGGCCGGCCGATGGTCTCGCAGAGTTTCCGAAATTGGCTGTCGTTACCGACCGCAACAATGATGGGATCGTCGGCAGTAGGAAAGACCTGATAAGGCACGATGTTGGGGTGACCATTGCCCCAGCGTTGAGGATCTTTTTGAGTGGTAAAAAAATTGGTTGCGGTATTGATCAGCAAAGCAACCTGCGTATCCAGAAGTGAAATATCAATGTACTGGCCCTGGCCTGTCTGATCCCGATGCCGTAAGGCGGCAAGGATGCCCACGCTGGCATACATACCGGCCATGACATCGGCCAAGGCAACACCAATTCTCATCGGCTCACCATCTGGTGTTCCGGTAAGACTCATGATGCCGCCCATGCCCTGAATCAGAAAATCATATCCCGCGCGGCCGGCATAGGGACCTGTCTGCCCGAATCCTGTAATCGAGCAGTAAATTAATCGCGGGAATTGATCTTTGAGCTGCGCATACGACAGGCCGTAGGCGGCGAGCCCCCCAACCTTATAGTTCTCGATCAGAACATCAGCATGGGCCAGCAGCTGCAGCACCAGGGCCTGGCCCTCCGCGCTTGCCAGATCAATCTCAATCGATCGTTTATTACGATTCGCGCACAGGTAGTAAGCACTCTCCGAAGTGGGTTGGCCATCTCGGCCGGGCACAAACGGCGGCCCCCAGGTGCGGGTGTCATCGCCTTCCTGGGGCTTTTCAACTTTCACAACATCGGCACCCAGATCCCCAAGCAGCTGTGTCGCAGAGGGCCCAGCAAGAATACGGGTCAGGTCGAGAACCCGCACGCCTTGCAGTGACATCGGCATCATGATTTAGCGACGACGATAGGCGCCACTCTTGCCACCATGTTTTTCCATGAGCTCAATGCCAGTCATGGTCATGCCGCGATCAACAGCCTTACACATGTCGTAAATCGTGAGCAGTCCAATCTGGACCGCGGTCAGGGCTTCCATTTCCACCCCGGTCTTGCCGGTTACCTCGACGGTCGCAGTGCAGGCGATTGCAGCCCGCGAAGACGGCGCCGCCGAAGGGTCGCTGGCTGCCAGATCGATGAGTTCGAAGTCCACCGCGACCCGTGACAGCATCAGAGGATGACACAGTGGTATGAGTTCAGAGGTTTTCTTTGCAGCCTGGATTGCAGCGATTCTTGCGATACCAATCACATCACCTTTTTTGGCATCGCCCTCCCGAATCAGTCGCAGGGTCTCGGGCTGCATCAGGATTTGGCCGCTTGCCACGGCAACCCGACGGGTATCGGCTTTATCGGCTACATCCACCATGTGGGCCTGGCCCGCGGAATCAAAGTGAGTGAACTGGGTCATAAACCCTATGATAGAGCGTATGCGTACTCTGGCAGCCCTCTGGTCGCGGCGTCTTGTGACATCGGCGCTCGCCCTGAGTCTTGCACTCAACCTGCCGCCCGGGCTGCACGCGCAGGATCGCTCCCGGGGCGTAGACCACCTGCCTGCCCTCGGCGAGGCGGCGGTCGATGAGCTGAGTCCCGCGGCGGAGCAGCGGCTGGGCGATCAGATTTTTCAAGAGTTGTTGCGCGTGGGTGTTGTCTTCGATGATCCGGAGACCACCGATGTCATGGCCCGCCAATCTGAACGGCTGTTGGTGGCCTCGCGGCAGCTGGGCCACAGCAGCGAGGACCGGCCCTTCCGTTTTTTTCTGGTCAAAGACGCCACGATCAACGCTTTTGCGATGCCTGGCGGTTATATCGGCATCCATACCGGCCTGATTACTGCATCGGATCGTGAGGCCGAGGTCATGTCGGTCGTCGCCCACGAGATTGGCCATGTCACACAGCGGCATATCGCCCGCATGTTTGGCCAGCAGCGGCAGGGCTCAGCGGTCATGATTGCGGCTGCAGTCTTGGCCGCACTGGCTGCCCGCTCAAGCCCAGATGCCGCGATGGGCATGCTGTCGCTCGGACAGACCGTGGCCCTGCGTGAGCAGCTTGCATTTTCGCGTGATGCTGAGCGTGAAGCGGATCGTGTGGGATTACAGATCCTTGCTGAGTCAGGATTTGACCCGCGTGCGATGTCGTCGATGTTTGAGCGGCTTGGACAGGCGGGCCGGCTTTACGACAACAATGCGCCGACGTATTTGCGCACCCATCCACTGACGACTGACCGGATCGCTGATATTCAATCGCGACTCCAGAACGAGCCGGGCCTCGGACAAATGGCAGGCAGTGAGAACAGCCTTGAATTTGATTGGCTCAGGGCCAAGCTTGCGGCGCTTGCCGATGGTCGGGTGGATGGCCTGCGCAACGCCCGCAGCCGATTGTTACTTCAGCTAAAGGACCCAAAGTTTTCCTCTGCTCAGCTGCAATCGGCGACTCATTTCGGCCTGTCGTGGGTAAGCCTGCAGCAACGGGATTTCATTGCCGCTTCGGATCACCGCGAACAAGCCCAGGCGAAGATTCGTGGCCATCGTGCTGAGTCGCTTGCGCAGCCCTTACTGGACCATCTTCAACTGCAGACTCTTTTGGCGGCTTCGGAGACTGCAGAGCAGAAAAAAGAATTGGATCAGCTGGCCGGTGAGATGGCAGCCCGCCACCCCCGTTCGCGGGCCGTGATACGTCTCGCAATCCTTGCGCGGCTCACCGCAGGCGCAAGTGCTGATGGAAATGCATCACTCGCCCGCAATGCTGCTCAGCAGTGGCCCAATGATCCGCAGGTCTGGGCGCTTTTGGCCCGTGTTGAGAGTGCTCGCGGAAGAAAAGCAGCACAGCATGCTGCACTTGCCGAGCAATACGCCCTTGCAGGGGCCACGGCCGCGGCGATTGAACAACTGACCCTCGCGCGGACAGCGGCCGATGCAGATTTTGTGACACTTTCTCGAATTGATTCACGTCTGACATCGCTGCGCGCTGCATTACGGCGCGATCAAATTGAGCGGCAGCAGGCGGGCGGCCGAAACTAAATTCGTGCGATTACCCGCTCTGGCATGAGTTCGTGCAGACAGGCGGTCGTGCCCAAGGGGCAGTCACGCTGAAAGCAGGGGCTGCAGGACAGGCCGAGATGCAGGATCTCTGCCCGATCAGAGTGCGGAGGCGTGTGCACAGGATCGGTAGAGCCAAAAAGGGCGATGACTGGCGTATCCAAGGCGGCCGCGGCATGCATCAATCCCGAGTCATTGCTGATGACACGATCTGCGTTTGCAATCCATCCAAAAGCATCCAGGAGCGTTGTTTGTCCGGCAAGGCTAGAAATTCGCTTTTCGTGAGCAGCGCTTAAGGCAATCGGCCCAACGCCTGCTGGGGGCGGGAATTGCATTATGGAAAGTGTCTGCTCGCGAATCGCATCACATAGCACCCGCTCTTTTGGACCGCCCAGCACGATGACTTGGTGCTGCAGGCTTCGCGATAACCAATGGGCCGCCGTCTGCGCGAAATATTCTGCTGGCCATCGTTTTGCGGGGCCGTATTCCGCACCCGGGCAGAGGACCAGTAGCGGGCCGGAGGCTGCAGGCGGTGCAACGGTAGCCGGGAGCTTAAGTCGCGGCCGGTCATTGCCAAGCGGATCAATATCAGTGAGAGGCCGTGGATGATCCGCAAGCTGAAGGTAGTGGGCAATCATCGGGATCCGTTGCGCGCGACCAGAATGTGATGACCGTTGAATCGGAGGGGCTGGCGGCTTTCGACGATCGTTGATCAGCCCATAGCGGGCCTCGCCGATCATGCCGCGACGAAGGGGAATGCCGGTAAGCCACGGAATAAGTGCTGATTTAAGTGAATTGGGCAGCACCACCGCCATTTCATACTGCCCGCGGAGATCTCGAGCAATGCGTCGACGTAAGCGCCACTGCAACTGGCCACGGGCAAAGGCTACCTCATGTACTGTTTGGACAGCGGGGCTGCATCGATAGACAGCAGCAACCGAGGGCAGCGCCAAAACATCAAGCGTTCGGCCTGCACGCCGTAGATCGGCAAGCAGTGGCAGGGAGAGAATTGCATCCCCCACCCATTGCGAGGCGATGATGAGCGTGCGCCGGGATTCAGTGGCCGTGGAGGACCGTGCCGGGCTCAAGCTGATATTCGGTGCCGCAGTAGGGGCATCGTGCCTTGCCATCGTGGCGGACATCAAGAAAGACACGCGGATGGTGATTCCACAGCGGCATTTTCGGATTCGGGCAAAACGCAGGCAGGTCGTCGGCCTTTAGCTGTACGACAGATGAAGCGGCAGGAGAATTCGGGGCGGCGGCCATTACGGAGTTCAGACGGAATGGACCCAGTGGGCGTAGCGGGCCGATTTGCCCGCCACCGCATCAAAGAAGACTTCCTGCAGGCGCTGTGTAATGGGTCCGCGACTGCCGTTACCGATTTCACGATCATCCAGCTCTCGAATGGGTGTGATCTCAGCAGCGGTTCCAGTAAAAAATGCTTCATCAGCGCAGTACATTTCATCGCGGGTGATGCGTTTTTCGATGACGTCAATGCCGAGATCGCGGGCAATGGTCATCACGGCATCTCGCGTAATGCCATCTAAGCAAGAGGCCAGATCAGGTGTATAGAGTCGGCCCTGCTTCACGATAAAGACATTTTCGCCCGAACCCTCGGAGACATAGCCTTCGGTATCCAGCAGCAGGGCCTCATCGTAGCCATGGGCACCGACTTCCTGGTTGGCCAGAATCGAGTTGATGTAATAGCCACTGGCCTTGGCACGCACTAACGAGACATTGACATGGTGGCGAGAAAACGAAGAAGTCTTCACGCGAATGCCTTTGGTGATGCCTTCTTCTCCGAGGTAGGCGCCCCAGGGCCAGGCCGAGACCGAGACGTGAATCGTATTATCGCGGGCAGCGATGCCGAGTTTCTCTGATCCTACCCAGATGATCGGGCGGATATAGCAGGACTCAAGGTTATTGCGTTTGACAACGTCTTTTTGTACCTGCTCCAGGGTAGCTGTATCAAATGGCACCTTCATCTGGAATATTTTTGCTGAGTTCATCAGCCGCTGGGTGTGTTCCCGCAGGCGAAATATTCCTGAGCCTGAGCCGGTCTTGTAGGCCCGTACACCCTCGAAGACTGCCATGCCGTAATGCAAGGAGTGCGTGAGCACATGGATCTTGGCGTCGCGCCAGGGCACAAACTGCCCATCCATCCAGATCCAGCCATCGCGTTCGGCCATCGACATGTCTTGCCCCTCGTTGATTTTCCTGGCTGTCCATTCTAGCGGAGCCGCCCCTCTACAATCCACGCCATGCAAGAATCCGGTTCACGCTCACGATGGCTTTCTGACCCCTCAACCGCGATGGGTGTTCGCGACATGGTGCCTGCCATGGTGGCGATGGTGGCCTGGGGCATTGTGACCGGCGTGGCGATGGTGCAATCAGGCCTCTCAACTGGCCAGGCCCTGGGCATGACGCTGATGGTCTATGCCGGTAGTGCACAGCTCACCAGCCTGCCACTGTTTGCTGCCGCTGCGCCATTGCCCATCATTTGGGCAAGCGCCTTGATAGTGAATCTGCGATTCGTCTTGTATGGCGTTGCAGTGAAACCATTTTTTCAAGGCTTCTCGTGGCCGCGTCGGCTGCTCTTTGGCTTTGGCAACGTCGATGTGTTGTCGGCAGAGTTTTTGCGACGGTTTGATCCCGCGCGCTTAAAGACCGCCAGTCTTGTCAGTGAGAATCCCCCGGTTTTTTTGCAGGGCGCGATTCGATATTTCAAGGCCGCCGCGCTAACGATCTGGGCAGTGTGGACGGCAAGCTCGGTTGTGGGAATTCTTCTTGCCCAATGGATTCCCGCCTCCTGGGGCCTGGATTTCATCGGAACCCTTGCCTTGATTGCCTTGCTGCTGCCCATGATCACTGGCCGCGCTGAGCTTCTCTGCGTTATGGTCGCAGGCATCGCTGCCGTGCTCAGCGCATGGATGCCCCTAAAGCTTGGGATTCTGGTGGCGATGCTTGCCGGTGTCATTGCCGCAATGTTCTTTCCCGAGGCCCAGGAGAAATCGCATCATGAGTGATGAAATGATTTGGCTTGGGCTGATTGGCATGATGGTCATGACCCTGATAACACGCTCGGGTATCGTGGTCTGGCCTGGTCCGATTCATCTTCCACCGCGTCTTCAGCGCGCCCTGCGCTTTGCTCCAATGGCAGCGATTGCAGCGGTGATTCTGCCCAGCCTAATCTGGTCGCCTCAGGGGGATGTGCTTGGTCTGCTCGACCCGCGGCCGTTGTCGGCGTTTGCCTGCCTGTTGGGCTGGTGGATATCGCGACAGATGTCAGTCTGCCTGACAGTCGGTATTTTGGTTTACGCGCTGGGAATGTTCGCCCTCTAAGATCACTCTGCGCTTGGGGTCAGGCTGAGCCCAAAGCCGACTGGTGCAGCTCTTGCAGAGAACGAATCGTGGCGGGCGCTTCGTGAAATACGGCATCCCAGAGGGCGATGACTGCTGCCCGCTGGGTCTGGAATTCATGCGCATCAACGCGGGCCGAGGCCGCACCCGAGAGCCGCTCTGCATGCTGTCGCTTGCGATAACTGCGGTAGGCATCGCCGACCTGGGCTGAGAGCTGTGCATCAATTAAGCCCAATTCACCCGCGATTCGCAGCAGCGCGATGTTTCCAAGATTGCCGGTCAAGGCGGGATGCGCATGGCTGTAGCGCAGCACCAGTGTCTGCACAATGAATTCGATATCGACCATGCCGCCGCGGTCATGTTTGATATCAAACTGTCCGGAGGGATTGGGGTGACCATCATGCATTTTTTGACGCATGGCCAGCACCTCTTCCAACAGGCCCTCGGTCGGCCGCGCCAGGGACAGCAGGCGCGTGCGCTCGGCCTCGAAACGCTGGCCGATATCGGGATCGCCTGCGCAAAAACGCGCCCGCGTTAAGGCCTGGTGCTCCCAGACCCAGGCATGCCGATGCTGATAATCTAAAAATCCTTCCATGGAGGTCACCAGCAGGCCCGCATTGCCGTTGGGCCGCAGTCGAAGATCAATATCAAAGAGTGTGCCGGCTGCAGTCGCGGTCGAGAGCCAGACATTGAACCGTTGTGCATAGCGGGCGTAGATTTCGCTGGCCGATTCATGTGGATCATCGTAGAGAAAAATGAGATCCAGATCTGAGGCATAGCCCAGCTCTTTACCGCCCAGGCGGCCATACGCAATTACCGCAAATTTTGGCGTGTCGCGATGCCGACGCGAGAGCGTTGGCCAGACTGTTTCGAGTGTGATCTGTAAAACGCTGTCGGCCATGGCCGAGAGATGATCAGAGAGTGTTTCAACACTCCAGCGTCCGTCAAGATCCTGCACCAGCAATCGAAATAAAGCCCCATGGTGCGTCTCGCGTAAGGCATCCATCTGCTGTTCGATATCAGGTACACCGTTGTGAATGGCCTCCGCAACGCGGATCCGGAGCTCATCAATAAAGGCCTGCTGGTCCGGGGGATCTTCGGCTGCGCGTACATCGAGCAGTTCATCCAATACGATAGGGTGCTGACGAAGATAGTCTGCTGCCCAGGCGGAGGCGCTGACCAGATGGGCGACACGTAGAAATGCATTCGGATACTCATCAAAGAGCGCGAGATATGAGGCCCGCCGGCCGATGGACTCCAGCAGCTGATGCAGCCGTGTCAATGTCTGTTCGGGGTTCGCCGTCTCCGATGCAAACCGCTGGGCCTGGGCCTTGAGCCGTTCAAGCCGAGTCTCGGCCGCCGGCCTGCCCGGCTCAGCCGCGGCCGGCCCCGTGGGCTCAGCCGCAAAGAGCCGCTCAAAAGACTGCTGGACCTGGCGTTGGATCTGCTCAAGCGCCTGCAGAAATGCCTCAGCAGACTCATACGCCATAGACTGCGCCAGGTGCGCAATGGTCGCGAGCTTTCCTGGCATGACATGGGTCTGCGCATCATCAAG
>JBILVT010000030.1:0-17677 GCA_044370275.1 Burkholderiaceae bacterium
TGCAAACGATGCTCAAGCCGCCGCCAGAATTCATACGCAGTGAGCAGCATCTTGACTTCTTGTGATTCCAGCCGGCGTGAGCGTTCAAGGTAACGGTAGACCTCGCGGGTGCTACGCGCACGCAGGGGCTCCTCTTTGCCGCCACGAATCAGCTGAAAAAGCTGGGCAATGAATTCGATTTCACGAATGCCACCCGGTCCGAGCTTGACATCGACTGGCGCATATTCACCCGCCATGTGGGACTCACGATTAGACTGTCGCCGCTGCGCCTCTTCGCGGATCTGTCCATGTAATTCGCGTAAGGCCGCCATGACATTGAAGTCAAGGTAGCGCCGAAACACAAAGGGCCGAACAATATCGTGGAGTCCGCTGATTGCCTGTTGAAATGCTGACGGCGTTTGGGCTACCGGCTGGTTGACGACTCGGGCCTTAATCCAGGCATAGCGTTCCCACTCGCGGCCTTGCACGATGAAATATTGCTCGAGCATGCCAAGGCTGACTGCAAGCGGACCCGAATCGCCATTGGGCCGCAGTCGGAGATCGACGCGAAATACGATTCCATCGGCGGTGACCTCCCCAAGAAGGGCTGCAATGCGTCGGCCAACTTTGATAAAAAACGAGGCCGCATCGATAGATCGGCTATTCGCGGCCGTGGCATCGGTCTCGCCGTCGTCGGGGAAGACATAGATGAGATCCACGTCTGAGGAGGCATTGAGCTCACGGCCACCGAGCTTGCCCATGCCGATGATCATCATGTCTTGGGGCTGGCCTTGGCTGTCGCGGGGTATGCCGTGCTGGGCGATCGCCACTGCCATTGCGCTGGCGTAGGCCGCATTGATTGTTATGTCGGCTAAGGCGGTAATGGACTCTAAGCTCTCGTTTAAATCTGCAGTCTTAGCAAGGTCGCGGGCCATGATGGCCAGCAGAGCGCTGTTGCGAAACTGCCGAAGGGCAACCGTCGTTGTCTCGGGAGAGGGCGCGCGCAAGACATCCGCCCAGAAACGTTGGAAATGGGCAGTGAGGACAGCGGGCGTGATGGCTGTCTGCGCGTCCAGCAGCTGTCCCCGCGTAATTACGCCGGGCAGCGCTCGGCGCGCGAAGGCCGAGTGATGCCAGGCGGCCGCGTAGTCGCGGGCCTCAGTCGGACAGGGATCAATCGAATGGGATGGCGTCATACTGGAATTGTCCGACAGGCGCATGGGACGAGGTGAGAAGACAGGGGTCCTGTGCAAGAATCCCGTCCATGCTAGCGCAAGCGCCGGGCCGTATTCGACATCTCGCATGGCTGTTGATTCAGGCATCGGCGGCGGCTGCAGTCGCCGCGGCCGCTCTTGCCGCTGCCGCCTTGATCGCTCTGCACTTTTGGATCTGGCCCGGGATGTCAGATCGGCAGTCGGCATGGTTTTCTCAGTTTCAGGCCGAGATGTCGCAGCGGGGCCTGTCTGTTGCCGTTCGGGGCCTGACGGCGGACTGGGAGACATGGTTTAGACCGAGGATTCGAATCGTTCAGCTCGAAATCGCCCGCCCCGATGGCGATCGTGTGTTGGCCATTGGAGAGATTCAGGCCGTATTGGGGCCGCGGTCACTGGCCTCACTGCTGCATTGGGCGCCTGTGTTTTCTGAAATCCGACTGCAGGATCCGCAACTTTATGCAGAGCGTGATGCAAAAGGTGAAATCATCATCGCGGGAATTCCGTTGGCGGGAGATCAGTCGGATCCCGAGATGATGAATTGGCTCTTACGCCAGGGCCGGCTGCGGGTTGATGGTGGCGAAATTATCTGGCGAGATGTAGCGCGCGATCGATCGGTCCGGCTTCGGGATCTTACTTTTGCGATGAATAACCTTGGCGTGAGTCACGCCTGGGCCCTGAAGGCAACGCCGCCCCCCACCCTGGGGGAGGGGTTTGTTTTGCAGGGTGATTTTCGTCACGCCTTGGGTGGCAGTCCTGCAGATCTTCGTGATTGGATCGGCGAGGCATTCGTTCAATTCGATCGCGTGAATCTATCGGAGCTGACGCAGTTCGTGCATCTACCGCAGGCGGCCCCACTGCGGGTTAATTCTGGTCAGGGCGCTTTGCGGGCGTGGGTCAAATTAGATGCGGGGACTTTGGAAGATCTCACGGTGGATCTTGACCTAGCCGATGCATCGCTGCAGTGGGGTACGCCGAAGCGGCCGATGCTATTGAAGCGACTCACCGGTCGGGTTCAGACACGGCTTGCAGACCGGGAGCAGCAGGTCAGCCTGACCAATGTGCATCTTGAGTCCAGCCAGTTGAAAACATCCGCTCAGATTCCATCAGCGGCGATTACCTTAAAGCAAAAACCAGGAGTGGGAAATTTATCTGCCCAGGTCTCAGCAAAAACAATTGATTTGTCGGCTGCAATGTGGCTTTTCGAACATATTCCTTTGCCGCAGGACTGGCGATCATCGCTGGCGGGACTGCAGCCTTCGGGAAGCCTGATTGATCTTCGACTGGCCTGGGAAGAGGAGGGCGATGTCGCAAAGCGTTTCTCAATTGAGTCAGGCTTTGAGAATCTCTCGCTGCCACCGCTGGGCAAGCGGCCTGGTTTTTCGCGGGCTTCGGGCAGCATGAAGGCCAATGAACAATCGGGCGAGCTGATGTTGGCGAGCCGTTCAGGCAGCCTGAGTTTTCCCGGAATATTTGAATCCGCTGCTTTGAATTTTGATCGGCTTGATGCGCAGCTCGGCTGGTCAACAAAAAATCTGCTGGCGGCGGTCGATGGCCAGCAGACGACTGCAGAGGTCACGATCCGTCGGCTTACGGTTTCGAATCCCGATCTCGCGCTAGAGGTTTCGGGCGCCTATCGCTGGCGCAGCGGCAGTCTCGGCGATGCGGATCTGGCTGGAAAAGTAACGCGGGCCGAGTTCAATAAAATCGTGGACTATGTTCCCAAGACAGTGGGTAGCGAGACGCGCGCCTGGCTTAAGCAGCATTTGATCAGCGCCAAAAACACAAGCGCTAGCTTTGAGTTGAGCGGCCCGTTGGAGCGCTTTCCGTTTCGTGATGCGTCACAGGGCAAGTTTGTTGTGAATGCACAGACTGAGTCGGCGGTGATACGGCCAACGGCGGGCTGGCCGCTCATCAACAATATTCGGGCCCAGGTGGTCTTTGACCGGCATCAATTCCGCACGGTTGCCAAGGCCGCGCGCATGGGTCCGCTGGGCCTATCAGAGATCACTGCCCGCATTGATGATCTGGAGGCCAATGTTCCCGTCTTACTGGTCGATGGTGTGATCTCGGGCGATCTTCAGGCCCTCATCGATTCTGCGAATCAATCGCCTGTCAAAGCGATGCTGAAAGAAACAACGGTCGAGATGCGGGCCAAGGGCCAGGCCAGCCTCGCGCTGGGCCTGCGGTTAGATCTTTCGGTTGCCGATCGCAGTCAGATTAATGGAAAGTTATCGACCGCAAAGAGCGTGTTTCGTTATGCGCAGGGCCTGCCTGAGATTTCGATTGCCGCCGCCGACATTGAATTTAATCAGGCCGGCATCACGGCTTTTAATCTGCAGGGCCAGGCCTTAGGCGGACCGCTGCGGGTAAGCTCAAAACCTGCTGAGCGCGGCCCATCAGGGTCGGCCGCATCCCTAACGATTTCTGTCGACGGCCAGGCTGCCGGCCCAGCACTTGAGCGTTGGGCAGAGGAGGCCATTGGCCTGTCGATCAAAAACACACTGACAGGCAGCGCACGTTACAGCGCCACATTGGATCTGCAAGACACGACAACTCGCACGGTGATTCGCAGCTCTCTGGAAGGCCTGGGCAGCACACTGGCGGGATCATTTCGTAAGCGGGCCCAGGATGACTGGGGTTTACGTATCGATGTGCTGCACCAGGAGCCGCGTCCCGGAGCATCTGCGGCCCCGAGCCAGACCTGGACCATCAGCAGCAATCAGCAGCGGCTGAATGCACGCATTCAGCGCAGCCTGACCGCCCGACGAGAGACATTGATTGATATCGATTCACGCCAGATGGCTGGTCAGTTCCGCTGGTCTCCTGCGGTGACTGCAGCAAAAGCAGCAAAAGGCGTTCGGACGCAGCCCTTATTGCAAGCCCGGCTTGCGCGACTCTGGCTGGATGCGCCAGGTGCTGAGGATGCAGCCCCGCAGGACGAGTCGTCCGATGCGATTGCACAAGAATGGCCGACGGTTGATTTAGTGGTGGATGATTTTCGTGTGGGTGAGCGGGCCTGGGGACGTCTTGAGGTCCAGGCTTCTCCGGTGACTGCCACACGAAGCTGGGAGATTTTGCGGTTTTCGGTTGCAAACCCTGATGCAGAACTCTCCGGCCAGGGCCAGTGGGCAATGCTGACTCAGGGCCGCCAGCGGCGATCAAGGACTTCTCTAAATCTTGAGCTGCGGGTCAACAATGGCGGCACGCTGCTGGCGCGATCGGGCTATCCCAAAGTGATTCGCGATACTAAGGGCAAGATCGAGGGCCGTCTGCACTGGCCGGGCTCACCGCTTGATTTTTCGGGTGCCACTCTGAATGGCAGTCTCAGCTTGAACCTTGAGCAGGGCCAATTCCTAAAGGCCGATCCGGGCCTTGCGCGTTTAGTCAGTGTAGTGAATCTGCAGTCTTTACCGCGCCGTATCAAACTGGACTTTCGCGATATTTTCTCCGAAGGCTTCACCTACGAGCGGATACGTGGCGACCTTCAGTTTCTCAATGGCCAGGCCAGCACGCAGAATCTTCGCATCATCGGTGTTCAGGCCTCGGTCATGCTGGAGGGCACAGCCGATATTCGTCGCGAGACACAAGATCTCCGGGTGCTGGTGTTGCCTGAATTTAACGCGGGCCTGGCCTCGCTGGGCTATGCTGCCCTGGTGAACCCTGCAGTTGGCCTGGGCGCTTTTGTGGCGCAATACATTCTGAGAAATCCTGTGCGCGAACTCTTGTCGTACGAATATCGTGTCACCGGTAGCTGGGAAGACCCTGTGGTGGAGTCGGCCCGCCGTGAACTGCGCTCGAATACGCCCGAGATCAGGGCAAAATAAGGCAGCGGCCCGGGGATGGGCCCGCATCGACAATGGACTGCTGACATGGTGAGATTGGCGGCGATACAGATGGTGAGCACCCCGCGTGTGCAAGAGAATCTCGAGCGCATGCGGCATTGGGTTGCGCAGGCGGTATCCCGAGGCGCACAGCTGGTGCTCTTGCCAGAGTATTTCTGCGTCATGGGTGCCGAGACCGACAAGGTCAGGCTGCGTGAGCCCCACGGGGCCGGCCCCGCTTCGCCGATTCAGCAGGCCCTCGCGCAGACGGCCGCAGATCATCAGGTCTGGCTACTGGGCGGCACTGTGCCCCTGGTGGCAGGCACGCCCAATCGGGTCCGTAATTCGGTGCTGGTCTTTGGGCCCGACGGACAAGAGCGATCACGCTACGACAAGATTCATTTGTTTGCCTTTAAAAAAGGCAGTGAGTCGTATGACGAGTCCGTGACCATTGAACCAGGAAGTGAGCCGGTGGCCTGTCAGACGATTGCTGGCCGCACTGCGTTGTCTGTCTGCTACGACTTGCGTTTTCCCGAGCTTTACCGGGCCCTGGGTGTTTTGGATTTGATTGTCGTACCGGCTGCATTTACGTACACAACTGGCCGGGCCCATTGGGAGTTGCTGCTGCGGACCCGGGCGGTCGAGAACCAGTGTTACCTGTTGGCGAGCGCGCAGGGCGGGCAGCATGAGAACGGTCGCCGCACTTGGGGCCACAGCATGCTGATTGATCCCTGGGGAGAAATTGTGGACTGCCTGCCCGAGGGCGAGGGCTTGGTGGCTGGGGATTTGGATGCAGGCCGCCTGGCCGAGATTCGCCTAAACTTGCCTGCCCTTGAACACCGCGTGATGGTCCATCGCGCGGTGAATGAAAACCTATCGACGTAAAGAAGACGCTATGAAGCCTGCAGAACTCGCAATCGCCTCACTGGCCACGGCCCGTGAACTCCTGCTTGAGCCCTACGGCCTAAATGAGCATCACCTGCATCGCGCCTTATCGGAGATTTTTGCGCACCGTGTTGATTTTGCAGATCTATATTTTCAATACACACGGTCCGAGGCCTGGAGCCTGGATGAAGGCATTGTCAAAAGCGGCAGCTTCTCAATCGATCAGGGCGTCGGTGTGCGGGCCGTCAGTGGCGAGAAGACCGCTTTTGCGTATTCCGATGTGCTCAGTCCCGAGGCCCTGCATGAGGCGGCCATCACAACGCGGGCGATTGCGCGCTCGGGCCGCTCCGCAAAGACCAAGCTGGCATCCTCGACGGCGCTGGCCATACCGCCCCAGTGTCTTTATGGTGATGCGGATCCCATCGCTGCACTGTCTGCCCAGCAGAAGGTGGATCTGTTGGGCCGGGTGGAATCCATGGCCCGCCGCCGCGACCGGCGTGTCATTCAGGTGATGGCATCGCTTGCCGGTGAATACGATGTAGTGATGGTTTTACGCAGTGATGGTTTGATGGCCGCTGATGTTCGGCCATTGGTGCGGCTCTCGGTTACGGTGATTGCTGAGCATAATGGCCGGCGCGAGCAGGGCAGCAGCGGCGGTGGCGCCCGCCGCGATCTCAGTATGTTCACCGATGCATTGATTGAGCGTTATGTTGATGATGCAGTCCGCCAGGCGATTGTGAATCTCGATGCACGGCCTGCGCCTGCAGGCACGATGCCGGTTGTGTTGGGACCAGGATGGCCAGGCGTGTTGCTGCATGAGGCAGTGGGTCACGGGCTTGAAGGCGACTTTAATCGTCGTGGCTCATCGGCCTTTGCCGGCCGGATCGGCCAGCAGGTTGCAGCCAAGGGGGTCACTGTGGTCGATGATGGCACCCTGAGAGATCGGCGTGGTTCTTTGAATGTCGATGATGAAGGCCACGCAACACAGTGCAATGTCTTAATTGAAGACGGCATTTTGCGCGGCTATATTCAGGATTCACTAAATGCCCGTCTGATGAAGGTTGCGCCGACTGGCAATGGGCGGCGTGAGTCTTATGCTCACCTGCCCATGCCGCGTATGACCAACACCTATATGCTGGCCGGCAAGGAAGATCCTAAGAGCATCGTGGCCTCCTTAGATCGGGGCCTGTATGCGGTGAATTTTGGCGGCGGACAGGTCGATATCACCAGCGGCAAGTTCGTATTTTCGGCCTCCGAGGCCTACTGGGTTGAGGGTGGAAAAATTCAGTATCCCGTCAAAGGCGCCACCATCATTGGCAACGGGCCCGATGCACTGACGCGGGTGACGATGATCGGCCGTGATCTTGAGCTCGACTCAGGCGTTGGCACCTGTGGCAAAGAGGGCCAGAGTGTTCCTGTCGGCGTCGGCCAGCCAACGCTGCGGATTGAGTCTCTGACTGTTGGGGGTACCGCCGGCTAAAATAGCGGGATGACATCATTTCCTGCTGATACCGCCACGCCGCGCACCGACGATCTCCGCATTCGTGAGATCAAGGAAGTCGCCCCGCCATCGCATCTGCTGCGTGAGTTTCCGGTAACCACTTCTGCGGCACAGCTGGTCAGTACAACGCGCCAGGCGATTCATCGGATCCTTCACGAAATGGAGGATCGGCTCTTTGTCATCATCGGCCCCTGTTCAATTCATGATCCCAAGGCTGCCCTGGAATATGCCGGCCGATTGTTAGAGCAGCGCAAGCGTTATGCGGCTGATCTCGAGATTGTCATGCGGGTCTATTTTGAAAAGCCTCGAACAACTGTCGGCTGGAAGGGTCTGATTAATGACCCGCGGCTTGATGGCAGCTACGACATTAATCTCGGCCTGCGCACCGCACGCGAGGTCTTACTGCGCATCAACGAATTGGGCGTGCCCGCGGGCACTGAATTTCTCGACATGATTTCGCCCCAGTACATTGCCGATTTGGTGGCCTGGGGAGCAATTGGCGCCCGCACAACCGAGTCGCAGGTCCACCGTGAACTCGCCTCTGGTATGTCTTGCCCAGTGGGATTTAAAAATGGCACGGATGGCAATCTGCGAATCGCGCTGGATGCGATAAAGGCAGCAGCCCATCCACACCATTTTCTTTCAGTCACAAAGGCGGGCCACTCAGCCATCGTTTCCACGGGTGGCAATGAAGACTGTCATGTCATCTTGCGTGGCGGTAAGACACCGAACTACGACGCCGCGAGCGTTGAATCCGCCTGCAAAGAGTCGGCCGCAGTCAGTATGGCATGCCGCCTGATGATCGATATGAGCCATGCCAACAGCAGTAAAAAACCTGAGAATCAACTGCATGTGGCCCAAGACATCGCCGATCAGTTGTCGTCAGGTGAGCGCCGCATCTTTGGCGTGATGGTGGAAAGCCATCTCGTGGGCGGACGCCAGGATCTCGTGCCCGGAAAGCCGCTTACTTACGGGCAGAGCATCACCGATGGCTGTATTGATTGGGAGGGCAGCCTTGAGATTCTCGAGAGCCTCAGCCAGGCAGTGCGGGCCCGCCGGCTTCGACTGGCTGCCGCCTAGGTAGCGCCGTTACTGTTGGCGTCGCGATCGCGACGCCAGAGCACATCGTGGCCCGGCCCCTGGCATTGCGGGCTGCGATTGAGTCGCCGCGCTGTGACAAACAGCAGATCGGATAGTCGATTGAGATACTGAATGATTTCGTTGCGAACCGGAGAGGCGGTTCTGAGGTGGACCGCACTGCGCTCTGCGCGACGGGCGACTGTGCGGCAGACATGCGCCAGTGCAGAGGCCCGGCATCCCCCCGGCAGGATAAATTCGGCCAGTCGCGGCAACTCGTTATTCCAGGATTGAAGGGTCTCATCCAGGCGCACGATGCGGACCTCACGCAGCAGCTCAAAACCTGGAATTGAAAGTTCACCGCCGACATCAAAGAGATCGTGCTGGATTTCAATGAGCACCCCACGCACCTCGGCGGGCCGGTCCTCGGTGAGCAGCACCCCGATCGTGCTATTGAGCTCATCGACGTCACCGATCGCGTTGATGCGAGCGTGGTCTTTGGAAATACGGCTTCCATCACCCAGGCCGGTGGTGCCATCATCGCCAGTGCGAGTGGTAATTGCGGAGAGACGATTGGCCATAGGGGGGTAACGGACCTGCGCTTGCTCTAAAATGAACGGATTCTATCGAACAACCACTGCGTTCAAATGCAGTGGCCCTATTAAAAAATGAATGCCCCCAGAGAACTCCACCTCGGCGAGTTGCGTTTCGCAGATTTCACCCAGCCAATGGCGCCCGCCAAGCGTGACGCCCTGATTCGCGCGCTCGGGCAGGTGGTGCCTGCAAAAGATCTGCTGTCGTCCGAAGAGGCCTTAAAGCCCTATGAATGCGATGGCCTTGCGGGCTATCGGCAGATGCCGTCGGTGGTCGTGCTACCGACGCAGGAATCACAGGTGGTCGAAATCCTTCGGATCTGTCATCAGATGGATGTGCCGGTGGTCGCCCGAGGTGCGGGCACTGGCCTATCCGGGGGTGCAACACCGCACCGGGGTGGCGTCGTACTTTCGCTGGCCCGCTTAAACGCGCTGATCAGCATTGATCCGATGGCACGAACGGCCAGAGTTCAGCCCGGTGTGCGCAATGCTGCAATCTCCGAGGCAGCAGCCCCTTTCGGCCTCTACTACGCGCCGGATCCATCCTCGCAGATCGCCTGTTCGATTGGTGGCAACGTTGCTGAGAATTCCGGTGGCGTGCACTGCCTGAAATATGGCCTGACGGTTCACAACGTGCTGCGTGTTCGGGCAGTCACGATGGAAGGCGAGATTATCGAGCTGGGAAGCGAGGCCCTGGATGCGCCGGGCCTTGATCTCTTATCGGTGGTGATTGGCTCGGAGGGCATGCTGGCCGTGGCCACTGAAATTACGGTGCGGCTAATTCCGCGGCCTCAACTGGCTCGGGTCATCATGGCCTCGTTTGATGATGTGGAAAAGTCAGGCCAGGCAGTCGCCAGCCTGATTGCATCAGGAATCATTCCGGCCGGCCTCGAAATGATGGATCAAAAAATGGCAGCAGCTGTTGAGCAGTTTGTACATGCTGGCTACGACCTCAAGGCGAAGGCTATCTTGCTGTGTGAGTCGGATGGCACACCCGAGGAAGTCGAGGAGGAAATCGGCCGCATGAAGGAAGTGCTGCGCTCCAGTGGGGCCACTGATTTAAAGGTCTCTGAATCCGAGGAACAGCGGCTGCGTTTTTGGTCCGGAAGAAAAAACGCTTTTCCGGCCGCAGGCCGTGTCGCTGCTGATTACTACTGCATGGACGGCACTATTCCACGGGCCAAGCTCGGCGAAATGCTCAACCGCATTGCCGAGATGGAAGCCCGTTATGGTTTGGGCTGTTTAAATGTTTTCCATGCAGGCGATGGCAACCTGCATCCCTTAATCCTGTTTGACGCATCAAAGCCGGGTGAATTTCATCGTGCCGAACTTTTTGGTGCTGAAATTCTCGAGGCTTGTGTGGAGTATGGGGGCACGGTCACGGGTGAGCATGGCGTGGGCCTGGAAAAGATTAATAGCATGTGTGTTCAGTTTTCACCTCAGGAGCGGATTGCATTTTTTGCAGTCAAGCGCGGCTTTGATCCTGCGGGCCTTCTGAATCCGGGCAAGGCAATCCCCACGTTGTCGCGCTGTGCGGAATACGGCAAGATGCACGTGCACCGCGGCGCCTTAAAGTTTCCGGATTTGCCCCGCCTCTGATGTCGCCGCCCACACCGTTTGATCCGGACTGGCTGCGTCAGTCTTCCGAGATGATTCTTCAGGCGGGCCGGCTAGGCCAGTCGCTGACCATTCGTGGCCAGGGCTCGAAAGATTTTTATGGCGGCCTGCCAGCAGCTGCCCATCCTGTGCTCACGACATTGCCACACACAGGAATTGTCGACTACGACCCAGCGGAACTGGTGGTGGTCGCCCGCAGTGGTACGCCAATTCAAGAGCTCGAGTTCGTTCTTGCCCGGTCTCAGCAGATGCTGGCCTTTGAACCACCGCGTTTTGGCGGCCGCGGGACGGTCGGCGGAATGATTGCCTCCGGCATGTCGGGCCCGCGCAGGGTCTCGGCAGGTGCTGCAAAAGATTTTGTATTGGGTATGACGGTGCTCGATGCGCAGGCGCAGGCCCTGCGTTTCGGGGGCACGGTGATGAAAAACGTTGCCGGCTATGACATGTCGCGGCTCCACACAGGGGCGATGGGCACGCTGGGTCTGATTGTGGATGTATCCATAAAGGTTTTACCCACGCCGCCTGCGGAGACCACTCTCATCTTTGAGGCCGCAGCGCAGGAGTCCATCAGCTGGACCAATACTTGGGCGGGCCAGCCGCTGCCGATTGCTGCGACCTGCTGGTGTGATGGCCGTCTTCATCTGAGGCTTGCGGGCGCCTTGGCTGCGGTGCGGGCGGCTCGGGAAAAGCTCGGCGGCGAGTTGATGTCTGAGCCTGCCGCCCGTGATTTTTGGACCAAGCTTCGTGATCATGACCATGATTTTTTCTCGGTGAACTCGGCTGCGCCGGATCACCATCTCTGGCGGCTCTCTGTGCCACCGACGGCGCCTCATTTTGATGGCGTTACAGATCCCCAGTGGATTGAGTGGGGCGGCGCATTACGATGGATGAAGACCCGCGCATCTGCGGCCACGCTGAGGGCCTGGGCGTCTGCGCAGGGCGGCCACGCGACATGTTTTCGTGCGGCCTCCGACACCATTCGGCAGCAGGGCAGCCTAACGCCGCCCGATTCAGCGCTGATGAAAATTCATCAGCGACTAAAACAAGAATTGGACCATCAGAGAATTTTTAATCCAGATCGGCTCTACCCCGGGCTCTAAGGAATTTTTGGTGTTATGGAAACGACGCTCGCTCCTCGCTATGCCCAATCGCCGCAAGGCCTCACCGCCCAGGAGATTCTTCGGCGTTGCGTGCATTGCGGATTTTGCACCGCGACCTGCCCGACCTACCAGATTCTTGGCGATGAGCGCGACGGCCCTCGCGGCCGCATTTATCTCATTAAACAAATTGCCGAGGGCGCCGATGTTGGCCGCGAGACCCAGGTCCACCTCGACCGTTGCTTGACCTGCCGAAACTGTGAGACCACCTGCCCCTCGGGCGTGGAGTACGGCAAGCTCGTCGATATTGGCCGCGAATGGATCGAAGATCGTTTGCAGCGGCCGCAGACTGAGCGCTGGGTACGACAGCTATTGAAATCGGGGCTCACATCATCCTGGTTTGGGCCCGCCATGCGGCTTGGCCAGCAGGTCCGAGGCCTACTGCCAGCATCACTAAAAGCAAAAGTTCCTGCTTATCGGCCGCCGGGACCTATTCCCCATCGGCAACATTCGCGCAAAGTAATTTTGTTAAAAGGCTGCGTGCAGCCGGCGATGATTCCGGCCATTGATGCGGCTACACAGCGTGTCTTAGATGCCCTCGGTATTTCATCTCAGATCGTACCCGGTTCGGGCTGCTGCGGAGCAATTCGCCATCATCTTGCGGATCCTGCAGGTGGCCTTGCCGATGCGCGTCGCAATATTGATGCGTGGTGGCCACAGGTGAGTGCCGGCGAAATTGAGGCCATTGTGATCAACGCCTCAGGCTGTGGCGTGATGGTGAAAGACTACGGCCATCTTTTAGCCCACGACCCCGCATACGCGGAGCGGGCAGAACACATTAGTCGTCTGGCCAAAGATCCGATTGAATTACTCGATGCCCTTAGCGCAACACTTCAGTCAGCATTGACGCTGAGTCTGCCGGCGCAGCGCGTTGCATTTCATCCCCCCTGCACGTTGCAGCATGGCCAAAAGATTAAAGGGGCTGTCGAGCGGCTCTTGACTGCCCTGGGCGCCCACCTGATGCCTGTGGCAGACAGCCATCTCTGCTGTGGTTCAGCGGGAACCTATTCGGTCTTGCAGCCACAGCTCTCTCAAGAATTAAAGTTCCGCAAATTGACTGCCCTGATGGCCAACGGGCCCGAAGTGATTCTCTCGGCCAATATTGGATGCATTACTCATCTTGAGTCGGGCGCCAAGATTCCGGTGCGCCATTGGCTGGAATGGATTGACGAGCGGCTAGAGTCTAAGCCGGCGTGATGCTGCCGAGTATGCGGGGGCCGACGGCACCCGTAACGGTAGGACAGTTGCCGGGCTGTCCAAGCAATGTGCGGCTGGCAAGCCAGGCAAACGCTGCGGCCTCGATGGCCTGCGGTGACCAGCCAATCACCTCAGTGGACTGGACCTGCAAGTGACGGCCCACAGCCTTTCGGATCGATTCCGAAAGCCGCTGCATCAGCGCGGAATTGCGCGCACCACCTCCACAAATTAGGACCTCATCACACAAGGGTTGCCGTTCGTTCTTGGCAAGTCGCTCCAGCCGTGCGATTTCGTTGGCAATGCTATCTGCGGTCAATGCAAGCAGGGTCGCCTGCACATCCTGCGCAGCAATGCCTGCAAATGCCGACTGACATAAAAAGCTATCAATCCATGCGGCATTGAAAAGTTCACGGCCGGTGCTGCGTGGTGGCGCGTACGCAAAAAACGGATCCCCGAGCATGGCTTTCAGCAGCAGCTTGTGGGCCTGGCCGCTCTGGGCCCACTGTCCATTGGTGTCAAAGGTCTGGCCAAGATGGCGCTCTGTCCAAGCATCCATTAAGAGATTGCCGGGTCCAGTGTCGTAGCCCACGAGCATGGGCCCCAGCCAGGTGATGTTGGCGATGCCACCAATGTTGATGACAGCCCGCAGTGTTTTGGGATCCGCAAAGAGGGCTTGATGAAAGGCGGGCACCAATGGCGCGCCCTGGCCTGCCGCTGCAATGTCACGGCTACGAAAATCCGATACCACCGTGATGCCGGTCGTCTCTGCGATACGGGCCGGCGCATTCAGTTGGATGGAGTACCCCAGCCGCGGCTGATGCCGTAGGGTCTGGCCATGCACGCCGATCGCAATGACATCTTGGCTGCGAAGTTTCAGGTGGGCCAGGCCTTCGAGCACAGTGCGGCTAATCGCATCAGCAAAACTATTGGCCACAAGCGCACTGCGATGTAGCTCATCATCGCCGCGTTGTTGTAATTCAAACAGCGCCTCTCGCAAGGCCACGTCAATCGGTCGAGAGAAAAATCCGCGCAGCGAAATATCTTGCCGAACCTGGCCGAGCGTTGTCGTCTCCTCCACCTGCAGGACCGCGACATCAATGGCATCCATGCTGGTGCCAGTCATCACGCCCGCGATGAGTTTCATGGCCTACTGGGCCCGGGCCGTATTCACGTTATCAAGAAGTGATAACCGGCCACGCAGATCGGTTGCCGCTACTTCAAAGTTTTTTAGTGCGCTGCCGGAGAGGCTCGGAACCTGCGGATTCTCCGCGATGATGCGGCTCGGATCCACGTGCCGGCCATTGACTCGAAACTCGTAGTGCAGGTGGGGGCCCGTGGCCCAGCCGGTGGTGCCCACAAATCCGATGACCTCGCCCATGTTGATATTTTTACCTCGCACCAACTTAGGCGCGTAATCACTGAGGTGGGCATAAAGCGTGGAGTAACGTTCATTGTGTTTGATTTCAACCGTGTTGCCATAGCCGGTGCTCCAGCCCTTGGACACGACCACACCATCGGCCACACTGCGCACCGGCGTGCCGTAGGGTGCCGCATAGTCAACGCCGCGGTGGGCCCGCGGATCACCAAAGAGTGGATGCAGTCGATAAGTCGTGAATCCCGATGACATCCGTGTGTAGCGCAGCGGTTCAGCAAGAAATCCGCGTTTCACTGAGCGGCCCTGGGCATCGTAGTAATTGCCTTTGCGGGTTTCGGGATGTTCGAAGTAAAGGGCCTCATAGGTCTTCTGCCCTGCCTCAAATCGCACCGCCATGAGTTTGTAGGCCCCGATGTCGCGGCCTCCGACCAACTGATTTTCATAAATCACGCGCACGATATCGCCCGCACTCACTTGCCGGCGGAAATCAAGATCCGATTCGAATAAGGTCACGACCTGTTCGGTGATGGCCTCCGGCACGCCGGCCTCGTCCATTGCGCCGTAAAAGGATCGGCCCACCTGCACTGAGCGGTGTTCGATTCGCATCTCAGATCCCAGTCGTGCGGTCCGGGTCGTGAATTGGCCTTCGCCGGTCCGCTCGACAATCCAGGCATCCAGCTTATTGAGCAGCTGTAGCCTGAGAAGCCGGCCCTCCAGGTCAGTTCGCACGAGGGCTGTCTGTCCTGCGCTGTTGCGCAAAATGGCCGCAGTGCGCGCGTCCTTACGCAGGTATTGCCGGGCATCCCGATCCTCGACACCAAGCCGCTCCAAGAGGCTCTCAAACGAGTCGTTTTTTCGGACCTCATCTTCACGGGTCAGTTCAAGGCCATGCGCGGCCAGTGCTTTCATCTGATGTTCAAGGGCCTCGGGCTTGATTTCGATGGCAACCTTTTGACTGAGCACGCGAGATTCAGCCTCGGAGATCCCCGATAAACCGAAGGCCGTAATGGCGGCCATCAACACGCCAAAAACGGCCGGGCCGAGTGTCCAGAGGCGCTCCGGGCGCCGAAGAATGAACCTGCGCATAAGGGCTAAAATTCTAGCCTTTTCCCCCTGTGAGATCCCCTTGAACTCAGCAAGTCAGTCCCCGGTTTCAGGCGCCAGCGACAGCCCATTGCCTGAAATGTCCCCGGCGGTGGCCCAGGCGATGCAGATCGTAATGCGTGGCTGTGAGGAATTGCTGGTGGCCAGTGAGTTTGTCGACAAGCTCGCCCGCAGTGAACGCACCGGAAAGCCCTTGCGCGTGAAGCTGGGGCTGGACCCGACCGCGCCAGATTTACACCTGGGCCACACGGTGGTGCTCAATAAGCTGCGCCAGATGCAGGATCTCGGCCACACCGTCATCTTTCTGATTGGGGACTTCACCGCGTTGATTGGTGACCCGACGGGCCGCAATGCCACGCGGCCACCACTGTCGCCGGAAGAGATTCGGGCGAATGCCCAGACCTATTTCAATCAGGCATCGCTGGTGCTGGATTCCGAAAAGACCGAGATTCGATACAACTCAGAGTGGAATGATGCTCTGGGCGCGCGCGGCATGATCACCCTGGCAGCCCGCTACACAGTGGCTCGTATGCTGGAGCGTGATGACTTTACGAAGCGGTATCGAGGCGGTACGCCGATCTCGGTGCACGAGTTTTTGTATCCACTGGTGCAGGGCTATGACTCTGTGGCGCTTCAGGCCGATCTTGAGCTCGGCGGCACGGATCAAAAATTTAATCTACTGGTTGGCCGGGAGTTGCAGCGTGAATACGGCCAAGAGCCGCAATGTATTCTCACCATGCCGCTGCTCGTGGGCCTTGATGGTGTAGAGAAGATGAGCAAAAGCAAGGGCAACGTTGTGGGCTTGCTGGATGCGCCATCGGAGATGTTTGGCAAGCTCATGTCCATTTCTGATGCATTGATGTGGAATTATCTTGAGCTCTTATCGTTTCGATCCTTGACCGCCATCACTGCGCTGAAGGCCGAGGTGGCGGCCGGCCGAAATCCGCGCGATGTCAAAGTTGATTTCGCAATGGAAATTGTCGAGCGTTTCCATAGCCGTGCTGCCGCAATCAAGGCCCTAGAGGACTTCGAGGCCCGCTTTAAACAAGGGGAGATCCCCGAGGACATCGCCGAGATGGCGCTCTCCGGTGCGCCCATCGGCATTGTTGCAGCCTTAAAACAATCTGGTCTTGCGCCTTCGACCTCTGAGGCGATTCGTAATATTGAGCAGGGTGGCGTGCGACTCGATGGAGAGAAAATCGTCGATCGGCAGCTTCAACTCTCGGCGGGTACCTATGTATTGCAGGTAGGAAAACGCAAGTTCGCTCGGGTGAGTATCTCCTCATGAATCCGCTCAGACATCAGCGGCCCGATCAGCCAGTGCTGATTGCGGGGCTGATTGCGATTATCGCGGTCTATTTTTTGATTCTTGTCGGCGGCACGGTGCGGGCAACCGGCGCAGGCATGGGCTGCCCCGATTGGCCACTGTGTTTCGGCCAGCTGATTCCGCCGACGGATGAGTCACAGCTGCCGCCGAATTGGCGTGAGATCTACGCAGACCGCGGCTACGACAAGGCACCGTTTGATCCAGTGAAGACTTGGATCGAGTATGTGAATCGCCTAGTGGGTGTCACGATTGGCCTGTTGATTATCGGCTTTGTTATTACCGCCGCAGGTTTTCGCAGAATCGATCCGCCGGTTTTTTTCGTTGCGATTGCGGCGCTGCTGGCTGTTGCGTTTAACGGCTGGCTCGGCTCTAAGGTAGTCTCGACCAACCTCAAGCCCGTGGTGATTTCGTTGCATATGGCAGGTGCTTTTGCTGTGCAGATGGCTTTGATTTATGCGACCACGCGGGCCTGCCGTGATCGGCTCTCCGCCCGGGTCGCCGAGGCCTCGGGCGGCAGTCTCCCGGGATGGTTTCGGCCGCTGCTACTGATTACGATTGCAGCCCTCGTTGTGCAAATTATTTTGGGACTGCAGATCCGAGAGAGCGTGGACCTGATCAGCCGCAGCGCGACTGATCTCGAGCGTAATCAGTGGATTGAGCTGGTGCCCCAGATTTTTTACGTACATCGGTCATTTTCTTGGGCGATTCTGCTGCTGGCGGCCGCCCTCACGCTCAAGGTCATGCGGTCGCCGCTGCGAAAAACCGTGGTCGGCCATGCGGCGATCGGCCTGGTGCTGCTGATTGTTTTCGAAATGCTGCTGGGCGGCGCT
>JBILVT010000073.1:0-9160 GCA_044370275.1 Burkholderiaceae bacterium
TAGGGATTCCCAGGGCCAAGGCCAGTGAACACCATCAATCGTCTGGAGCGTTTTGTTCAGCGGTTCCCTCGGCCGGGGCTGACACAGATTCTGTTGGGCGTGCTGATTCTGCTGCAGTTTCCCTTATGGTTTGGGCAGGGTGGATGGATACGGGTCTGGCGGCTTGAGCGTCAGGTAGAGGCCAAGCAGCTTGAAAATGAAACGAAGCGGCTGCGCATTGCTGAGCTTGAAGGCGAAGTGCGCGACTTTAAAAGCAGCCCTCGTGCGGCCGAGGAGCGGGCTCGCTATGAGTTGGGCATGATCATGCCGGGTGAGCGGTTTGTGCAGTGGGGCGAGCCGGCTGCACCCAATACGGCCGCTACTGCAGGGTCTGCGGACCCCCAGAGCCAGAAGGGTGGGCGTCCGTAAAGAGCGCCGCACAGTCGACCGCATCAAAGGCATAGCTGCTGTTGCAGAAATCACAGTTCACTTCGACCTGGCCCTGCTCAGCAAGTATCGATTCAATCTCGGGCTCACCCAGCATGCGCAGCATCTTGCTGACTTTGGTCCGTGAGCAGGGGCAATGAAATTGGACCTGCTTTTCTTCAAGCAGCCGGGGATTTTTTTCCCAAAACAGCCGGTGTAAAAGGGTCTGGCCCTCCGTCTGCAGTAACTCTTCTTTCGTTAGCGTATCGGCCAGCGTGATCAAGGTCTGCCATTGGTCCTCGGCCTCGGATTCAGTGAGTGCAGATTGTGGGCCTGATGGTTGTGATGTTCCGCCTTCGGTGGGCATTTTTTGTAGCAGCAGGCCTACTGCCTGCTCACCATCGCAAGCCAGCCATAGCCGCGTGGGCAGCTGTTCTGATTTGGCCATATAGGACTCAAGGGCCTGGGCCAGGCCCGCTTCGTGCAGCGGCACAATGCCCTGATAGGGATTCTGCGTACTGACCTGCGGATCGAGCACAACTGAGAATCGGCCCAGATTATTTTGATTTACAAGCTCTTGCCAGCCGGCACCAGGCTTGACCGCGAGCGTGTCGGACATCTTAATCGTGCTGCGAAATTCAAGTACTGAATTGCACTCGGCAACGGCCAAACGAATCGGCCCATCACCATGAATCTGCAGAATCACTGCGCCCTCATACTTCAGGCTTGCCGATAACAAAATCGCAGCGCAGCTCATCTCGCCTAGAAGTGCCATTACTTCGGGAGCCTCGGCATGCCGGTGTGCGACTTCCAGCCAGGCCCGATCAATCCGCACTAGGTGGGCCCGCGCGGCAACACCTTCAAACATGATGCGCATCAGGCGATCGCCTGTGACCGCAGTGCGCTCCGGATTTTGTTTCTTAGTCAATCGTTTGCGTCAATTGCTTTGAGTTCTTTTCGAAACCGCGCAGCCCGGTCAATATAGGTCTTAATGCCCCGATGCATATTGGCGATTTCATCATCGGTCAGCTGTCGGACTGCCTTGGCGGGCGAACCGAGCACCAGGGATCCATCTGGAATCACCGTGCCGGTGGTCACCAGCGCGCAGGCGCCGACCAAGCAGTTCTTGCCAATGACTGCATCGTTGAGCACCACAGCCTGAATACCAATCAGACTTCCTGACCCGATCGTGCATCCGTGCAGCATGGCCTGATGTCCCACGGTGACATGGTCATGCACAGTGAGCGGTGAGCCTGGGTCGGTGTGAAGAACTGCACCTTCTTGGACATTAGAGCCCTGACCAATCACGATGGGCTCGTTATCGCCGCGCAGGGTCGCACCAAACCAGACGCTGCTCTCGGCCTGCAGTTCCACCTTGCCGATTAAGACGGCAGTGTCGGTGACGTAGGCGGTGGGATCAATTGCTGGCCGATGTGGGCCAAGGGCATAAATGGGCATGCGGGCTATGCGAGCGGGTAAAACAGTGATTCTGTCACGGGCCACCAGGATCCCGAAAAAGCACCGCAAGCCTCGCTTCGTTAACATCGGGTTATGGCAGAGCGATTTCCACACGATATTAATGCCGATTTGCATATGCACTCGACAGCCTCCGATGGCGCACTCTCGCCCGAGCAGGTGGTGCGCCGTGCCGCCGCCAACGGTGTTCAGGTCCTGGCACTTACCGATCACGACACTGTAAGCGGCCAGCAGTCGGCGATGGAGGCCGCGCGTGGGCTTGGCATTCACTATGTGCCGGGTGTCGAGATTTCCGTGACCTGGGGTGGTGAGACGGTGCATGTGGTCGGATTAAAAATCGATATCGATCATCCGCAGTTAAATCACACGCTGTCTCAAATCCGCGAGGGCCGACAAACAAGGGCCAAGGCGATGGCGGAGCATCTTGTCAGCCATGGCCTGCCTGATCTCTTAGAAGACGCCAAAAGCCATGCCTTCAATGCTGATCTTATTGGCCGCACCCATTTTGCGCGGGCGATGGTCGCTCGTGGCCTTTGCAGTTCAATGGGAGATGTATTTCAGCGCTATCTCACGCCAGGAAAGCCGGGCTATCAGGCCCATCAGTGGGCCACACTGACCCAGGCCGTGACGGCAATTCGCGCCAGTGGCGGTGTCGCGGTGCTCGCTCACCCGGCCCGTTATCGCTTAGGTGCGATTGGCCAGTGGGCCCTGATTGACGAATTTAAGACCCTCGGTGGCCAGGCCATCGAGGTGGTCACGGGCAGCCACTCCGATCAGGACGCCCGCCGATTTCAGCGAATCGCAGTCGAACACGGGCTGCATGCCTCGCGGGGCAGCGATTTTCATGCCGAAGGTGAGAGTCGGTTTGATGTCGGGGCGGTGCCGCCACTGCCCGATGCGACCCGACCTGTATGGCATAACTGGATCGGCTGATAAAATCCGGACCAAATGTACCCTCAACGCGTTTTATCGGGCATGCGGCCCACGGGGTCGTTGCACCTCGGGCATTACCACGGAGTTCTAAAAAACTGGGTTCGGCTGCAGTCTGAGTACGAATGCCTGTTCTTCGTGGCGGATTGGCACGCACTGACCACCCACTACGACGAGCCCCAGGTCATTTCAGAAAACGTCTGGGGCATGTTGATTGACTGGCTAGCGGCAGGCGTGGATCCGAGCCAGTCCACGCTCTTTATTCAGTCCCGCGTGCCCGAGCATGCAGAGTTGCATCTGCTGCTCTCGATGTGCACGCCGTTGGGCTGGTTGGAACGTGTGCCGACTTATAAAGACCAGCAGGAAAAATTAAGCGAGCGCGATCTCGCCACCTATGGCTTTCTTGGCTATCCCTTGCTTCAGGCGGCCGATATTCTGATTTATCGGGCAGCCCATGTGCCAGTAGGCGAAGATCAGGTGCCCCATGTGGAGCTCACACGTGAGATTGCGCGCCGCTTTAACCATGTTTTTGGCCGTGAGCCTGGCTTTGAAGAAAAGGCCCAGGAGGCGGTAAAAAAACTTGGCGGCAAGCGGGCGCGGCTTTACAGCGATTTGCGCGATCGCTTTCAGGAAAAAGGCGACGAGGTAGCGCTTGAGCAGGCGAAGGCCCTGGTCCAGGAGGCCCAGAATCTCACCATGGATGATCGCGAGCGGCTTTTCGGTTTTCTTGAAGGCGCCCGGCGACTCATTCTGGTTGAGCCTCAGGCGTTGTTAACCGAGGCCTCCCGCATGCCTGGCCTTGACGGACAGAAAATGTCTAAAAGTTATGGCAACACCATTGCCATGCGCGAGCCAACTGACAACATCGTGCAAAAGATGCGCAAGATGCCGACGGATCCGGCCCGCGTGCGCCGCGCGGATCCGGGCAACCCCGAGCGCTGCCCGGTATGGCAGCTGCACCAGGTCTACTCCGATGAGGCCCGCCGGAAATGGGTCATGGCAGGCTGCACCAGCGCGGGCATTGGCTGCTTGGAGTGTAAGCAGCCCCTCATTGATGCAGTTTTAGAAGAGCAAAAAGAATTTCTTGAGCGGGCCCGGCCTTACGAGGAAGATCCTGACTTATTGAGAAGCATCGTTGCCGATGGCTCGGAGAAGGCCCGTGAGATGGCCCGCCAGACCATGCGCGATGTGCGCGAGGCCATGGGCCTGGATTACAGTTGATCTGCTGCGCCACTGACTGAGATAGCGAGACCACCATGATTACCGGAAGCCTAGTAGCGATTACCACGCCGATGCATCCCGACGGCAGTCTGGACCTCTCTAGCTATCGTGCGTTAATTGATTGGCATATTACTGAGGGCACCCAGGCGATCGTAGCGGTCGGCACAACCGGTGAGTCGCCAACGGTGGATGTTGATGAGCACCTCGAATTAATCCGCGTGGCGGTCGAGCAGTGCAAATCAAAAATTCCGGTGATTGCCGGTACGGGCGCGAATTCCACTTTGGAAGCCATTGAGTTAACGCGTGAGGCAGCCCGCATGGGAGCAGCAGCCTCACTGCAGGTCGTGCCTTATTACAATAAGCCCACCCAAGAGGGTCTTTATCAGCATTACAAAACGATTGCCGAAGCCTGCGATATCCCGATCATTTTGTATAACGTGCCCGGCCGCACTGTTGCAGATCTCGCCCACGAGACGACGCTGCGATTGGCCCAGATCCCCAACATCGTCGGCATTAAAGACGCCACCGGCAATATCGAGCGCGGCCAATGGCTCATCCATGAAGCGCCAAAGGACTTTGCAATCTACAGCGGCGATGATGGCACCGCCGTTGCCCTTATGCTGCTCGGTGGCCATGGGAACATTTCAGTGACTGCCAATGTCGTACCGGCCATGATGTCGAAACTCTGCAGCCTCGCGATGTCGGGCCGTGCCGCCGAGGCCGCTGCCCTGCAGCGGCAGCTGCTTGTCCTGCATCGGGCCATGTTCATCGAGGCCAATCCCATTCCTGTGAAGTGGGCCCTGGCCCGCATGGGCCGGTCGCCAGCAGGCCTTCGCCTGCCCTTGGTTGAACTCTCCAAGGCTAATCAGGCGGTGGTTGAAGCCGCCCTCAAATCCGTAGGAGCCCTTGGATGATTCGTGCCCGCAAAATTTTTATGTCGAGCATATTGGCCCTTGTGGTCATGACAGCAGGCTGCGGCGGTGTGATAAAAACCGAGGCCGATTACAAGTCGGCTGCAAAAGTCAGGCCACTTGAGGTCCCCCCCGATCTGCTATCACCGAGTCGTGACGATCGTTTCTCTGTATCGGCCTCCGGCAGTGCGAGTCGGAGTGAATTTGATCGCAGCCGCACGGATCCGCGGCGTGCGGATCAGGTGGTGCTTCCCGTGCAAGACGGCATGCGCATTGAGCGCCACGGCGATCAACGGACTCTCGTGGTCGATCAGCCAGCAGAGAAGCTCTGGCCAATCGTGCGGCAGTTTTGGCTCGATAACGGATTCGCACTCGCGGCAGAGAAGCCAGAAATCGGATTTATCGAGACCGAGTGGGCTGAAAATCGCTCGAAAATTCCTGAAGATCTTTTGCGTCGCACTCTCGGAAAAGTTATGGATCGACTCTACGATACCGGTGAGCGTGACAAATTCCGAACACGCTTAGATCGAGTAAGTGATAGCCGAACTGAGATTGTCATTAGCCACAGAGGCGTGATGGAGGTCGTGACCTCCGCGACGTTGAATATTCAAAGCACATGGACCAATCGGCCTGTTGATCGTGAGCTTGAGGCCGAGTTCATGCGTCGATTGATGCTTCGTTTGGGCGCTGATCAGGCGCGGGCGCAGGCTTTGCTTGTACAGTCAGCCACGGTAGCCTCGAAGTCGCAGATGGTCAAAGCCGGAGAGGCCTCGGTCATCGAGATTGCGGAGCCTTTTGATCGTGCATGGCGCCGGGTGGGTGTTGCGATAGACCGTCTTGGGTTTACTGTGGAAGATCGTGATCGCACGAAAGGCTTGTTCTTTGTTCGCTATCGCGATCCCACCGTAGATTTGCAGAAAGAAAAGCCTGGATTTTTTGCCAAAATTTTTTCAAGCGGAGCATCCTCGGAATCAGCTGAGCAATATCGGCTTTCCGTGATTGCGGATGGTCAGGATCGTGCCCGCATTTCAGTGCAGGATAAAAACGGTAAGCCCGCTGCCGATGCCGTTGCCCGACGCATGCTTGGGCTTTTGTTTGATCAGCTGAAGTAGTTGCGGTTTACGAGTCTATCCAGCGGCAGTGGCGGCAACGCCCTGGTGATCGAGGCGCCCTCGCAGGGCCTTGATCCCACAAGGGTTCTGGTCGATTGTGGCTTGGGCCTGAAAGAGGTTAGCCGAAGGCTCGAGATAAGGGGGCTGCTGCCTTCGGATCTTGATGCGATCTTTGTCACCCATGAGCATCAAGATCATATTGATGGCTCGGCACGGCTAGCCCGTGCCGCGGGTATTCCGGTACTGACATCCCATGGCACGGCCAGCGCAATGCCCGCGGAGTTCTGGTCGGGTGTGCGAGTAATAGAAATTGACAGCCACGCACGATTTTCTCTCGGTGCGCTGACGCTGCGCTGTTTTCCTGTGCCGCATGATGCCCGTGAGCCGGTGCAGCTGGTGGTGGAAAGCCAGCAAGGCCGCATTGGCGTGCTTACCGATGTCGGCCGATCAACGCCTCATATTGAATCCATGCTTAGCGGCATGGACGTGCTTTTTCTGGAGGCCAATCACGATGAGGAGATGCTGCGCACAGGCGGCTATCCCGAGGCATTAAAGCAGCGTATCGCAGGACCCTACGGCCATCTGTCGAATGCTGAATCGGCCGCAATTCTTGCTGCGATTGATCAATCTCGTCTGCAGCATGTGGTGGCTGCCCATCTCAGTCAGCACAACAATCGGCCGCAGCTCGTGCAGGAAGTATTGGGCCCTGTAATCGGCGCGAAGACCCAGATGACGATTGCCTCGCAGGAAGACGGGTTTGATTGGGTGATGGTGTGTTGAAAAAAGAAACGCCGGCGTATGGCCGGCGTTTTTCACAACAGCAATAACGCTGTCGCGGCTTACTTCTTGGCCGGCTGGGCTGCAGGTGCAGCGGGTGCGGCGGGAGCAGGCGCTGCATCAGCAGGCTTTTGCTCAGTTGCAGGAGCAGGTGCGGGTGCGGGGGCAGGCGCGGCGGCCTCCTGTTTCTTTCCGCATGCAACAACACCGAGCGCCAGAATCATGGCGGCGAGAAGAGACTTTTGCATATTTTTGTTTCCTTCGACAAAAAATTGAGGTGATCGTTTCTTGTAGATTCGCATTTTTAAAGCGATTCGTCCCCAAGAAACTCGCTAATGATAAACGATCCATCCTGCCCTTGCCATTTGCAGCAGGCAGTCGGCAAGTGATGGATTCTTAATTACACGTTTCAATTGGGGGGCAGAGAGTCGGCGATGGTTTGCAAGATCGCGCAGCGCTGCGTTTGCAGACGGGGTCAGAGGCGTGGAGACCGCCTCCCCGTTGATATAGAAGGCTTGATCGACATACAGCAGCCGGCTTGCCGGTGACAGTGCAATGCCGTGCCGTTGGGCAGCACTTAGAAATTCGCGCAGTTTGGGCGCAGGCCTTGGTGCTGTGAATACGGCCGAAGGGGCAGGTTCACTCAGAGCACGCGCGATCGCAGACCGTAGGGCGTTGCGATCGGGAAAGGTCTGCAGCACCTGGCGGGTAAGCGCTGCAAGGAGTTGCTCGGGAATCTCGCCGGGCTGATCCGAGGCCTTCAGCCAAGGGTCACGCCAGTCGGATTCCTCCAGCTGATCCAGGTGTTGGCTAAAGGCCTGGTCCGCCAATGCGATCTGTCCCGGTGCGCGAAACCCGATGGACCAGGTCATGCATGACGCACCGACCGCGGTGCCACGATGGGCCACTTGGGGTGGAAGATACAAAAGATCGCCAGGGTTTAAGAGCCATTCATCCTCAGCACGAAAGGCCTTTAGAATTTTGAGTGGCAGATCATCGACAAAAGCGGGCGTAAAGTCCTCTGCAATTTCCCAACGCCTTTGGCCTTGGGCCTGAATCAGAAAGACATCATATGAATCGGTGTGAGCACCGATACCACCACCAGGCCCTGCAACACTGACCATCAGATCATCAAGCCTTGCTTCAGGAATAAAGCGAAAGGCATCCAGGAATCGATCGGCTGCTGGCAGCATGGTGTTGACCTGCTGGACCAATATTGTCCAGTTGGGATCATTAACCTTCGGTAGATCGCGCTTTCTAAAGGGGCCATGGGCCAGCGACCAATTGGCGCCATGATGCGATTGGCCCTTTGGCTTTGATTGAATTAGGCGGGACTGCAGCGTGTCTTGGGTGCAGAGTGCCAAAACGTCATCAATGCTGATTGCCGGCTCAAAGTCTGGAAATGCATTGCGCACAAGTAGCGGTTTTTTCTGCCAGTAGCGGGCCATGAACTGCTTGGGTGAGAGGCCGGCAAGCCAAGGCACCGCCTCGGTGGGCTGTGGCCTTGGATAAAAACGATTTGGCATCTGAAAAGCTTATTGCGATGAGCGACGCTCTAAAAGTCCCTTTGCGGCAAGACCTTTAGTGGGCTCAGGCAGCGCATAGCGGCCCAACAGGCTGACCAGCTGGCCAAAGATCTTGGGCGATCCACCGATAATGTTTTCATGAAAGAGATAGTCGGACTCGCCTTTAAAGTCACCGATCAGCCCGCCTGCCTCAGTGATCAACAGGCTGCCTGCAGCAGCATCCCAGGGCATTAGGCCGATTTCAAAAAAACCATCCAGCCGGCCGCAGGCGACATAGGCCAGATCAAGTGAAGCCGCACCTGGCCTGCGCAGTCCAGCCGTCTTTTGAGTGAGCTCTTTAAACATCGCCGTGTAGATCTCAAGGGTCTCGAAGTTACGAAACGGAAATCCAGTTCCGATCAAAGACTCATCTAGCCTATCGCGCTGTGCGACCCGAATGCGGCGGTCATTGAGCATGGCGCCCTTACCCTTAGAGGCCACAAACAAATCGTTATGGACAGGGTCATAGATCACCGCTTGAGTGATCTGGCCACGATACGACAAGCCGATGGAGACCGCGTACTGTGGAAAGCCGTGAATAAAATTAGTTGTGCCATCCAGCGGATCAATAATCCAGACATAGTCTGAGGCGATTGATTTTTTTCGAAAGCCGCCCGAGACCCCGGACTCTTCGGCAAGAAAATCATGATCCGGATAGGCAGTCGCCAGAACTTCGATGACGGCCGCCTCGGCAGCCTGATCCACCTCTGTTACAAAATCATTGGGCGCCTTTCGGCCGATACGCAGCAGGTCTAAATCCAAG
>JBILVT010000012.1:0-28667 GCA_044370275.1 Burkholderiaceae bacterium
GATTCGAGGCGCCCACTGCCTCGATGATCATGTCTTTCGAGTAAAAACCAGAGAAAAACGGGGCACCAATTAGGGCCAACGATCCCAGCAACGACACCGCCCAAGTAATCGGCATCTTCTTCCATAGGCCACCCATATTTCGGATGTCTTGATCATGGTGCATGCCAATAATGACTGAGCCGGCTGCTAAAAATAAAAGCGCCTTGAAAAACGCATGGGTCATGAGATGGAAAAAAGCCACCGAATAGGCAGAGGCGCCCAAGGCCACCGTCATGTAGCCCAACTGCGACAGTGTCGAATACGCCACGACCCGCTTGATGTCGTTTTGAACAATACCCAGAAATCCCATAAAGAGCGCCGTAATTGCGCCGATGATTAAGACGAACGACAGTGCGATATCACTTAACTCAAAAAGCGGCGACATGCGGGCGACCATAAAAATTCCTGCGGTCACCATGGTGGCCGCATGGATCAGGGCGGAAATCGGCGTTGGACCTTCCATCGAGTCGGGCAGCCAGACATGCAGGGGGAACTGAGCCGACTTGCCCATTGCGCCGATAAATAAGCAGATACAGGCCACTGCCAAAAGCGGCCACTCCTGCTCAGGCAGCAACGTGATTGTTTTTCCGGCAAGCTCAGGCGCTGCAGCAAAGGTGGCGGCGTAATCCAACGATCCTGTCGCTGAGAGCAGCAGGCCAATGCCGAGAATAAAACCAAAATCGCCGACCCGATTCACCAAAAACGCTTTCAGGTTGGCAACAATTGCGGTCGGCCGCGTATACCAAAACCCAATCAGCAGATAAGAAACTAAGCCCACCGCCTCCCAGCCAAAAAAGAGCTGCAGGAAGTTATTGCTCATCACGAGCATGAGCATTGAAAAGGTAAAGAGCGAGATATAGCTGAAGAAGCGCTGATAGCCTGGATCGTCCCGCATATAACCGATGGTGTAGACATGCACGGCAAGCGAGACCGATGTGACCACCACCATCATGGTGGCGGACAGGCTATCGATCAGAAATCCCACTTCAAACCGCAGGCCTGCTACCTCAGCCCAGGTGTACACCGGGCCATTAAAGGTATGACCCGACAGCACATCGGACAACACAAATAGGCTGGCCAATAAGGCCACCGTAACGCCCGAAATGGTCACCCAATGGGCCCCTGCCCGGCCCACCCAGCGGCCAAAAAGCCCCGCCACAATGGCTCCGAGCAAAGGAGCAAGCGGCACGAGGGAATACAGCAGCTTCATACCGGCCTAGCCTTTCAACTCATCAAGCTCTTCAACCTCAACCGTATTGAGGTTACGAAAGAGCACCACAAGAATCGCCAGCCCGATCGCCGACTCTGCGGCTGCAACGGTCAGGATAAAGAACACAAAAATCTGGCCGGCGGCATCACCGAGATAGTGGGAAAACGCGATGAAATTCATATTGACTGCCAGCAGCATCAGTTCGATGGCCATGAGCAGCACAATCAGATTCTTACGATTCATGAAAATGCCGATCACCGAGATCGCAAAGAGAATCGCCCCAAGGGTTAGAAAATGCGCCAGCGTCAGCACCCTAGCCCCCCTTTCCAGGTGGGGCGGATTCAGCCGCCCCGGGCTCTTGCGGTGCGGCCTTTGCCTTGATCACCGGCGCAACACTGACCAGCCGTACGCGATCGGCGGCTTTGACCTTGACCTGCTCGGCCGGGCTTTGGAACTTAGAATCCTTACGCCGACGTAGTGTCAGCGCAATCGCCGCCACAATCGCCACCAGCAGAATCACAGCGGCGATCTCAAAAGCGTAGACGTAGTCCGTGTAGATCAGCCGCCCGAGTGCCTTGGTGTTATCGAAGTTCGGCGGCAACGGCGCAACGGTCGCCTCGGGCACATTGAAGCTTCGAATCAGTACAGCCGACATCTCAAACACAATCAGACCGCCAACCGGAGCGGCCACACGAAGATTCGCCCAGAAGCCCTGCCGCAGTTTCTCGAGATCAAAATCCACCATCATGACCACGAACAAAAACAGCACCATCACGGCGCCTACATAGACCAGCACCAAAGTGATGGCAAGAAACTCCGCCCGCAGCAGCAGCCAAATGGCAGCGGCGCTAAAAAAGCTCAGCACCAGATAGAGCACCGCATGCACCGGGTTGCGGGCGGTGATCACCCGCAGGGCCGCAAATACCAAAATTGCAGCGAAAGCGTAAAACAAGGAGAGCGTGAGTTCGAGCATAGAAGTCCTAGCGGTACGGCGCGTCGGCCTCCCGTGCAGCTGCAATTTCCTTCTCGTAACGATCTCCGACAGCCAGCAGCATCTCCTTGGTGAAATAGAGGTCCCCACGCTTTTCGCCGTGGTATTCGTGAATCTGGGTCTCGACAATCGAATCCACCGGACAGCTCTCTTCACAAAATCCACAAAAAATACATTTGGTGAGATCAATGTCGTAGCGGGTGGTGCGACGGGTGCCGTCCTCGCGCACTGTGGATTCAATGGTAATGGCCTGAGCCGGGCAGACGGCCTCGCAGAGTTTGCAGGCAATGCAGCGTTCTTCACCGTTGGGATAGCGGCGTAATGCATGCAGACCACGAAAGCGCGGTGACATCGGGGTCTTTTCCTCGGGATACTGGATGGTGATCTTGCGGGCAAACAAATAGCGGCCGGTCAACGCCATGCCCCGCAGCATCTCCAGCAGCAAAAACGAACGCAGAAAATTAACAATCGTGTTCATCGGAGCCTCACCCCATCACCAGATTGACCAGGGCGTCTGCATCCAGGCCCCGACAATGACCAGCCAAATCAAGGTGACAGGAATAAAAATCTTCCAGCCAAGACGCATGATTTGGTCATAGCGGTAGCGGGGAAACGAGGCCCGCATCCAGATAAATACGCTCACCACCAAAAACGCTTTCAGTCCAAGCCAGATCCAGCCGGGGATGAAATCCAAAGCGGCGATGGGCGCATCCCAGCCGCCGAGGAACATGATGGCGGCCAGCGTGGACAGCAGAATCATATTGGCGTACTCCGCCAGAAAGAACACGGCAAATGCCATGCCGGAGTACTCCACCATGTGGCCGGCCACGATCTCTGATTCGCCTTCCACGACATCAAAAGGATGGCGATTTGTTTCGGCCACACTAGAAACAAAATACACTACCGCCACGGGCAGCAACGGCAGCCAATTCCATGACAAGAAATTTAATCCGAGCTGCTCGGCAAACATGCCCTTTTGCTGGCCCACGACAATCTCGGTGAGATTTAAGCTGCCCGAGACCATCAGTACTGAGACTAAGGCAAAGCCAATTGCCAGCTCATAGGAGACCATCTGTGCCGAGGCCCGCATGGCGGCCAAAAACGCGTATTTGGAATTGGAAGCCCAGCCGGCAAGGATGACGCCATAGACCTCGATCGATGTAATCGCTAACAGCAGAAGTAATCCAGCGTTAATATTGGAGAGCACCACATCGGGCCCAAATGGAATCACCGCCCATGCGGCCATCGCCGGCATGATGGTCATGATCGGGCCCAAGACATACAGCCCACGACTGGCCTGGGCCGGCATGATGATTTCTTTGGTGAGCAGCTTCAGGGCATCGGCGATGGGCTGCAGCAGTCCCAAGGGGCCGACACGATTCGGGCCGAGACGCACATGCATCCAGCCAATCAGCTTGCGCTCCCAGAGCGTGAGGTAGGCAACGCAGGCCAGTATCGGCAGCACCACCGCAATAATCTTGATCAGCACCCACGCAACGGGCCAGGCCTCGCCAAGCAGCGAGATCCCCGCCTGCTGAACGCTGTCCAAAAGATCCTGCATCCTAGGCCGCCTCCAACTCAATGGGGCCGATCATTTCGCCCAGCTGCGCGCTGACGGGATGTGCGGCCGAGAGTCGGGCAACACCGCGGGCCAGCCGTGGTTCAGCGGCAATCTCCACGACAGCAGCGGCGCGGCCAGATTGAACACACTTCACTTTGGATCCCACGGCAAGCCCCAGACGATCAATCTCGGCTGGATGCATTAAAAGCTTTGGCGGAGCGCTGGCCCGGGTCAGCTGAAGCGCCTCGGCATGTCGACTCACGCTATCAGCGCGATAGATGGGCACATCAGCAAGCCGAACGAGTCCTGCCTTGCCCTTAATTTCAAGTGGCCCAGCAGACTGCGGCGGCATGGGGCTGGCAGCGAGATTCATCACAATTTCGCCCAGCGTGGCGTGCCCAATCACTGACTGACGAATATCCTCCGAGGACTCTGCATCGAATCCTTCGAGCTCAAGCAGATTGCCCAGGACCCGCAGCACCTTCCATCCCGGCCGTGCCTCACCCAGCGGCCGCACCACCGCCTGCGTTGTCTGGGCCCGGCCCTCGCAATTGATATAAGTGCCCGATGTCTCGGTATAAGGCGCAATCGGCAGCATCACATCGGCATGCTCCATTAGCCCATCTTTGAAGGCCGACAGTCCCACCACAAATTTCGCTTGTGATAGCGCCACACCAGCCTGATGGGGATTGCCACAGTCCATCAGCGGATCAATATTCACCAACACATAGGCCTCCGCAGCCGAGGCAAACATGCTGGCTGCGTCAAGCCCGCCCTGCAGGGGTCGAGCTTTGGCCAGATAGCCGCCAACACCATTTCCACCTTCCACGGTAAATCCGAGTCGGCAGCCCAGGGCATCCGCGATCATCTGCGCAAATCCCCAGATCGCAGCGGCATTGGGATGGGCAAGCACGCTGTTGCCGAGAAAAATTGCAGACCGCTGATTCGGCTCAGACGAATCGGCCAGCATCTCGACAATCGCCTTACTTTGAGGGCTGGGTTTTATTGACTTAAGTGCATCGGGCAGCGGCAATGATCTCATCGCAAGCGCTGCGGCTGCCATCTCAGCAACCGATGGCACCCAGTCGGCGGGCGACACTACCCACTGGTGCACAACGGGCATCAACAAATCCTCCGCGCTCGCATGCAACGTTGCGATACGGGCACCATGGCGAGATGCCTGTCGCAGACGATGGGCAAGCAACGGCTGATCCTGGCGTAAGAATGCGCCAATCAGTAAAGCACGATCGAGCTGGCTGACCTGCGCAAGGGTGAGCCCAAGCGTTGGCACGCCGCTAAATTGCTGATCAAAGCCGGGCTGGCCAAGCCGCGGACGGAAATCGATTGAATCACTCTTCAGGCCGCGCGTCAGCTGTGCAGCCAGTGTCATCTCTTCGAGCGTGCTGATTGGCGAAATCAGCGTACGCACGTGCTGCGGGCCATGCGAGGCAGCCGCACGCAGGGACTGGGCGACTTTCGCCAAGGCCTCCTCCCAGCCGGCCTCATGCCAGCGGCCATCGGCGCCGCGCATCATGGGATGCGTTAAGCGGTCGTGGCTATTGAGCCCTTCATAACTGAAACGGTCCCGATCTGAGATCCAGCATTCATTGATGGCCTCGTTGTCCATCGGCACAACGCGCTTGACCTGGTTATTCTTTGACTGCACCACGATATTGGCGCCGATGCTGTCTAAAGGGCTAATCGAACGCTTGCGCGAGAGCTCCCAGGTCCGGGCAGAGTAACGAAAGGGTTTACTCGTCAGCGCGCCAACCGGGCAGACATCGATCATGTTTCCAGACAGTTCGCTCTCGATCGCATTACCCACAAAAGACATGATCTCGGAATGCTCGCCGCGGCCGGCCATGCCGAGTTCCATCACGCCAGCAATCTCCTGACCAAACCGTACGCATCGGGTGCAATGGATGCAGCGGCTCATCTCTTCAGCAGAAATCAGCGGGCCCATAGGCTTATGGAAGACCACCCGCTTCTCCTCGGTATAACGCGATGCCGACGGGCCGTATCCCACCGCCAAATCCTGCAGTTGACACTCACCGCCTTGGTCGCAGATCGGACAATCTAGCGGGTGATTGATCAACAAAAATTCCATTACGCTCTTTTGCGCTGTCTTTGCCTTTGAGGAGGCAGTGAAGACCCGCATGCCTGGGGTCACTGGCGTGGCACACGCCGGCAGGGCCTTGGGCGCTTTTTCTACTTCGACCAGACACATCCGGCAGTTCGCAGCGATCGAGAGCTTCTTGTGATAGCAGAAATGCGGCACATATAAGCCGAGCTTATTCGCGGCATCCATCACCATGCTGCCCTCGGGCACTTCAACTTTCTGGCCGTCGACTTCGAGTTCAATCATAGAATCGCGTCTCCTACCAGGCATCGCTTATGTACGATGTGATGTTCAAACTCCGCACGGAAATGCTTTAAGAACGCGCGTACCGGCATCGCGGCGGCATCGCCCAGGGCGCAGATGGTGCGGCCCATAATGTTTCCAGCGACCTCATCAAGCTTGGCCAAATCTTCTGGGGTGCCATGGCCCTTCTCAATCCGGTTGACCATGCGCCACAGCCAGCCTGTGCCCTCACGGCACGGGGTGCACTGGCCGCATGACTCTTCGTAATAAAAATACGATAAACGCAACAAGCAACGGACCATGCAACGCGTCTCATCCATCACAATCACCGCGCCCGAGCCCAGCATTGAGCCGGCCTTTGCGATCGAGTCGTAATCCATATCGGTTGCCATCATGATCTCTGCGGGCAGCACCGGCATCGAAGAGCCGCCCGGAATCACCGCTTTTAAACGCTTGCCATCTCGCATACCGCCTGCTAACTCCAGCAGCTTTGCAAACGGCGTACCCAGAGGAATCTCGTAATTGCCAGGCCGCTCTACATCGCCCGAGATGGAAAAGACCTTGGTGCCGCCGTTATTGGGCTTGCCCACTTCAAGGTAGGCCTGGCCACCATGTCGAATAATCCAAGGCACAGCCGCAAACGTCTCGGTGTTGTTGATCGTGGTGGGCCTGCCGTAAAGGCCAAAGCTTGCGGGAAACGGTGGCTTAAAGCGCGGCTGACCTTTTTTGCCTTCCAGTGATTCCAGTAGTGCGGTCTCTTCACCGCAGATGTAAGCGCCATAGCCATGGTGGGCCTGTAACTCAAACGAAAATCCACTGCCCAGAATGTTTTCGCCAATTAAGCCTGCAGCGCGCGCCTCATCTAGGGCCTGCTCAAAGCGCTCATAGACTTCCCAGATCTCGCCGTGAATGTAGTTGTAACCACGGGTCACGCCCATGGCGTAGGCAGCAATCGCCATTCCCTCGATCACGATATGGGGGTTGTAGCGCAGGATGTCACGGTCTTTAAATGTGCCGGGCTCGCCTTCGTCAGAGTTACAGACCAGATACTTTTGAATCGGCAGCTTGGCGGGCATAAAGCTCCACTTCAGGCCGGTTGGAAATCCGGCACCGCCTCGGCCCCGCAGGCCCGAGGCCTTGATCTCGGCAATGACCTCCTCGGGCTTCATGGTCCGCACGACTTTCTTTAAGGCCTCATAGCCGCCGCGCGAAACGTAGTCTTTTAGGCCCCAGCCATCCGGGGTCAGGCCCGCCAAAATCTGAGGCGAGATGTGACGGCCATGAAAACAAGTATCGATCAATGGAATCTCAGGTGCGCCCACTATCGGCCTCCCTCAGGTCGCGATGTGCCGTTTTGTGCCTCGGCCCTTAGCTCATTGAGCAAGGCATCAATCCGATCCTCGGACATCCAGCTGCACATCCGGTGATTGTTGATGAGCATCACGGGCGCATCACCGCAGGCCCCCATGCATTCGCCCTCTTTTAGGGTGAAGAGCCCATCTGCTGTGGTCTCATTAAATCCAATGCCCAGCTTTGCCTTAAGCGTATCGACCGCATGATTGGCATTGCGCAGCGCGCAAGGAAGGTTGGTACAGACAGTGAGTTTGAATCGGCCAGTCGGTGTCAGGTCGTACATGTTGTAAAAAGTCGCAACTTCATGCACAGCAATTGGCGGCATGCCGAGGTAAGCAGCGACTTCGGCCTCGACCTCGGGTGATACCCAGCCGACTTCACGCTGCGCAATGGTCAGCGCCGACATCACCGCAGACTGCCGCTGATCGGCCGGATATTTCGCGATCTCACGATCAATTTTTTTATAGGCCTCGGCCGATAGAACGGGGCCACTAGGCCGCTCGGATAAGGACAGCTGCACGCTCATCGATCAATTTCCCCAAACACAATATCTTGGGTACCAATAATGGTCACCACATCGGCAATCATGTGGCCACGGGACATTTCATCAAGCCCCTGCAGATGGGCAAAACCTGGAGCACGGATCTTGAGTCGATAGGGCTTGTTGGCCCCGTCGGAGACTAGATAGATTCCAAACTCACCCTTGGGATGCTCGACGGCCGCATAGCATTCACCCTCCGGCACATGAAAGCCTTCTGTAAAGAGCTTGAAGTGGTGAATCAGCTCTTCCATGTTTGATTTCATATTCAGCCGTGCTGGCGGTGCGACCTTGTGGTTATCGGTCATCACACTGCCGGGATTCTCCCGCAGCCATTTCACACACTGAGCAATGATGCGGTTACTCTGACGCATCTCCTCGACCCGCACCAGATAGCGGTCGTAGCAATCACCCTCTTTGCCCACCGGAATGTCAAAGTCCATACGGTCATAGACCTCATAGGGCTGGTGCTTGCGTAAATCCCAGGCAATCCCTGAGCCGCGTAGCATCGGGCCGGTAAATCCCATCTGCTTTGCCCGCTCAGGTGTGACCACACCGATACCCACCAGCCGCTGCTTCCAGATCCGGTTATCGGTCAGTAGGGTCTCATATTCATCCACACAACCCGGAAAGCGGCGGGTGAAATCTTCGATAAAGTCCAGCAGACTGCCCTGCCGGTTTTCATTCAGACGCTGGGCTGCGCCATCGGAACGCTTGAGATTGGCGATGTATTGGGGCATTTGATCGGGAAGATCGCGATAAACACCACCCGGCCGATAGTAGGCCGCATGCATGCGGGCACCGGAGACCGCCTCATAGCAGTCCATTAAATCTTCGCGCTCACGAAAAGCGTAAAGAAATACCGCCATAGCGCCGACATCCAGGCCATGCGCGCCAATCCAAAGCAGATGGTTAAGCACCCGCGTGATCTCATCAAACATCACGCGGATGTACTGGGCGCGCAGCGGCACTTCAACACCGAGCAGCTTTTCAATGGCCATCACATAGGCATGCTCATTGGCCATCATCGAGACATAATCCAGCCGGTCCATATAGGGCACCGACTGTAAAAAGGTTTTCTGCTCGGCAAGCTTTTCGGTACCCCGATGCAGTAGTCCGATATGCGGATCGGCCCGCTGGATGACCTCGCCATCGAGCTCGAGCACCAGGCGCAGCACCCCATGGGCCGCCGGATGCTGGGGGCCAAAGTTCAGGGTGTAGTTCTTGATGTCTGCCAAGTTCTATCGCCCTATTGCGCAATAAAGCCGCCGTAGTTTTCTTCGCGTCGAACACGCGGCACCTGATCGCGCGGCTCGATGGTGACCGGCTGATAGATCACCCGCTTCTGCTCAGGGTCATAGCGCATCTCGACATAGCCTGATACCGGGAAGTCTTTGCGAAATGGATGGCCCACAAAACCGTAATCCGTCAGGATGCGACGCAGATCATCATGGCCTTCAAACACAATGCCGTAGAGATCAAAGGCCTCCCGCTCATACCATCCGGCCGAGGCCCAGATCGGCGTGGCCGAGGCCACCACCGGAAAATCATCATCGGGACAAAAGACCCTTACGCGAAGCCGTTGATTCAGTTCCACCGATAACAAATGCAGCACCACCGCAAACCGCGGGCCTTCGTGGCCGCCCTCACGATAATCCCGATAATCCATGCCGCAGAGATCGACCAGCGTGTCGAATCGCAACTCCGCCTCGTCGCGCAGACTGCGCAGCACATCCGGGTATTGATCTGCATGCACGGATACCGTAGTTTCATCGAGCGCTTGCCAGCAGGAGATGATTCGGCCGCCAAGTCGGCGCTCAATCACGGTTTGAAGTTCGGACATTCGGCTAGCTCCTGGCAATCGTGTTGGTGCGCCGAATCTTGTTTTGAAGCTGAATAATGCCGTAGATCAACGCCTCAGCAGTTGGCGGGCAGCCCGGCACATAGATATCCACCGGCACGATTCGATCGCAGCCGCGGACCACGGAGTAGCTGTAGTGGTAGTAGCCGCCGCCGTTCGCGCAAGAGCCCATCGAGATCACCCAGCGTGGCTCAGGCATTTGGTCGTAGACCTTACGCAGTGCAGGCGCCATTTTGTTGCACAGCGTCCCGGCAACAATCATTAAGTCGGACTGCCGGGGGCTTGGCCGAAACACTACGCCAAAACGATCCAAGTCATACCGCGATGCGCCCGCGTGCATCATCTCCACCGCACAGCAGGCCAGCCCAAAAGTCATGGGCCAGAGCGACCCTGTCCGCGTCCAGTTGATGATGGTGTCGGCCGATGTGGTGAGAAATCCCTGCTTAAAGACGCCGTCAATTGCCATTGCTGGTTGCCCCTTTACTCCCAATCCAGTGCGCCCTTCATCCACTCATAGATGAAGCCCAGCACGAGAATGGTCAGAAATAACATCATCGACATGAAGCCGAAAAAGCCAATATCTTTTAGCGCAACGGCCCACGGAAAAAGAAAGGCGATCTCGAGGTCGAACAGAATGAATAGGATCGCGACGAGGTAATAGCGCACATCGAACTGCAGCCGTGCATCTTCAAAGGCCTCAAAGCCACACTCATACGGCGAGAGCTTCTCGGCATCAGGGCGGCTTGGGCCCAGCACCTTGCCGACCGACATCGACGCCAAACCGATGGCCCCGCCGACCAGAATGAACATTAATACCGGTAGGTATTCTTCTAAATTCACGCCTCGTGTTCCCCGGGCAAGTTTTTGTTCTATCTTTTTGGTGCCGACGGCGAGACTCGAACTCGCACAGCTTGCGCCACTGCCCCCTCAAGACAGCGTGTCTACCAATTTCACCACGTCGGCCTTAAAAGCTCCCTAAAACTGAGTCTACCTGACTGCGACAACTTTTTTGATTTCACCCTACTTTTTGGCTCCCGAATTTGCAGGTGCACCGGGCACCTGCGAGGCCGCAGGAGCATCTGCGGGCGCGGGCGCAGCCGGCGGTGCTGCCGGCACCTCGGATGTGTTTTGCATCACGCTGCCTGCGCCTGCAGGCTGGCGGGCCTGCGTTGCGAGATACGACAACGCAAGGGTTGCAATAAAAAATACCGTTGCAAGCACAGCAGTTGTTCGGCTTAAAAAATTCGATGAGCCCGTGGCGCCAAATAAGCTGCCCGATGTGCCCGACCCGAAGGCTGCGCCCATATCTGCACCCTTACCCTGCTGCAGCAAGACCAAGACAATGATGCCAATGGCCGACAAGACCTGCAGCGTTAACACCAGATTCATCAACCATCCCATAGCGGTTTCCTTTTACTGACCCGACATCGCACACGCGATATCAAAAAATTCTTTCGCCTCCAATGAGGCGCCGCCCACAAGGGCACCATCGACATCCGGCTGGGCCGCCAGGGCCGCTGCCGAAGCCGCTTTCACGCTGCCGCCATACAACAGGCGAATTTGCGCTGCGGCCTGCGCATTAATTTCAGACAGTGTCTGCCGAATCGCCGCATGCATCTCTTGGGCCTGCTCGGGCGCGGCACTGCGGCCCGTGCCAATTGCCCAAATGGGCTCATAGGCAAACACCGCCTGGCTTAACAGAGCCTTTGCCTGCAGGGCCTGCGCAACCTGCTGAACCTGCTGACAGACCGACTCCACCGCCTTGCCACTGTCGCGAACCTTGATCGGCTCACCCACGCAGATCAGCGGCACCAGACCCGCGTCGGCCAATGCCACAGCCTTTGCAGCAACCACTGCGTCGGTCTCCGCATGTCGGGCCCGACGCTCTGAGTGCCCAACAATCGAAAACTGGGCCTCAAAATCCTGCAGCATCGCCACCGAGAACTCCCCAGTAAACGCACCCGAGCGCTCGGCTGATACGTCCTGGCTGCCCCAGCCTACAGAGTGGCCGGATAGCCGCACCATGCTCTGGAAGAGATAGGGGGCGGGTACGGCGACTGCGCATTGCGCAACCGGGCGGCCAGCATGGGCCTCAAGCAGGCCGAGCAGCCCTGACAGCAGGGCCTGGTTATCCGAAAGCCCGCCGTTCATCTTCCAGTTGCCGACCACCCACGGCGATCGCTGCACTGCAGCAGAGTTTATCATCAGGCCGTTGGTGTGGCCGCTCCGCCTGCCGCCGGCTCTGCCGCTGCTGCTGGCGACTCCAGCAGGGCCTTCATCGACAGCCTGAGGCGGCCTTTATCGTCAGCCTCGAGGACCTTGACCCGAATGGACTGGCCCTCTTTGAGGTAATCGGAAACCTGATTCACGCGCTCGTTAGCAATCTGCGAAATGTGCAGCAGTCCATCTTTACCCGGCAGGATGGAGACGATCGCGCCGAACTCCAGCAGACGCAGCACCGTGCCATCGTAGACCTTGCCCACCTCGACCTCGGCAGTAAGCTCCTCGATACGCTTTTGCGCAGCCCGTGCGGCATCCGCTGTTGTAGCTGCAATCGTGATCGAACCGTCTTCAGAGATGTCAATCGTGGTGCCGGTCTCCTCGGTGATGGCGCGAATGGTTGCGCCACCTTTACCGATCACATCGCGGATACGCTCCGGATTGATCTTCATGGTGTAGAGCCGCGGCGCAAACTCAGAGAGCTCCTCGCGCGCGTGATCCAGAGTAGCCTTCATTTTTCCAAGAATATGCATGCGGCCGTCCCGGGCCTGGGCCAAAGCAACCTGCATGATTTCCTTGGTGATGCCTTGGATCTTGATGTCCATCTGCAATGCGGTCACCCCTTGCTCGGTACCAGCAACCTTGAAATCCATATCGCCGAGATGATCCTCATCGCCCAGGATGTCGGTCAGCACAGCGAATCGGCCACCCTCTTTGATGAGCCCCATTGCAATGCCCGCCACGTGGGCCTTGAGCGGCACGCCCGCATCCATCAGGGCCAGACATCCGCCGCAGACGGAAGCCATTGATGAAGAGCCATTGGACTCAGTAATTTCCGAAACCACGCGCATGGAATAGGCGAACTCCTCGGGGCTCGGCAGCACCGCGACCAAGGCCCGTTTAGCAAGCCGGCCGTGGCCAATCTCGCGACGCTTGGGGGATCCGACCCGGCCAGTCTCCCCTGTAGCAAATGGAGGCATGTTGTAGTGGAGCATGAAGCGGTCACGGTACTCACCCGATAGGGCATCAATAATTTGTTCATCACGTGTGGTCCCCAATGTGGCCACTACTAGAGCCTGGGTTTCACCACGCGTAAAGAGTGCTGTGCCGTGAGTTCTCGGCAAAACGCCAGTGCGAATTGAAATCGGCCGCACCGTACGCGTGTCGCGTCCATCGATGCGTGGCTCACCATTCAGAATCTGCGAACGCACAACATTGGCCTCGATCGAGAAAAGGGTCTCCGAGACAAGATTGCCATCTACGGCCTTGCCCGCAGCAGAGGACTCCTCGGCAATCTTGGCCTCGATCTCTGCGTAAATGGTTTTCAGCTTCTGGGAGCGCTCCTGCTTATTGCGCATGCTGTAGGCCTCACGCAGTGGTGCCTCAGCTAAGGATTTCACTCGAGAGATCAGAGCCTCGTCCTTTTCGGCGGGCTTCCAGTCCCACTCCGGCTTGCCGGCCTTCTCCACCAATCGATTAATCGCGGCAATCGCCAGCCTGCCTTGCTCATGGCCAAACACAACGCCGCCCAGCATGACGTCCTCTGATAACTGCTGCGCCTCGGACTCGACCATCAGCACCGCCGACTCGGTGCCCGAGACCACGAGGTCCATCTGCGAGGCCTTTAGCTGCGAGGCCGTGGGGTTCAGCACATACTGGCCATCGATATAGCCAACACGGGCTGCGCCAATTGGGCCGTTAAACGGCACTCCAGAAATGGCCATTGCAGCCGAGGCGCCAATCATCGCGGGGATATCGGGATCGATCTCAGGGTTAAGCGACAGCACGGTGCAGACCACCTGCACTTCGTTGTAAAAACCATCAGGAAAGAGCGGCCGCAGGGGCCGGTCGATCAGCCGAGAAGTCAGGGTTTCTTTTTCTGATGGGCGGCCCTCACGCTTAAAAAATCCGCCGGGAATTTTTCCGGCCGCGTAAGTCTTTTCCATGTAATCCACCGTCAGCGGGAAAAAATCCTGGCCGGGTTTAGCGCTCTTGGCGGCCACGACGGTCGCTAAGACGATCGTGTCTTCGACATTCACAACTACTGCGCCCGAGGCCTGGCGGGCAATCTCACCCGTTTCTAAAATGACCTTGTGCTGGCCGTACTGAAACTCTTCTTTTGCAATATTGAACACGACGCTTCCTTCTCTCTCAGTCAACATTCACTTGGATAAATCGGCCACAAAAAATGCCCGCGCGGCAAAACCGGGCAGGCATTTTCTTTGGGGTTTGCATCAGGCGGGGCGGCCGAATCGCGGGGCGCTTCAGTCCCAACCCTATTTCCGCAGGCCCAGACGCTCGATCAGGGTCCGATAGCCCTGGACATCAGTGCGCTTTAGGTAGTCCAAAAGCTTTCGACGCCGGCTTACCATCTTCAACAAGCCACGACGGGAGTGGTGGTCTTTGGCGTGGTTTTTGAAATGGTCAGTGAGGTCATTAATGCGGGCGGTCAACAGCGCGACCTGTACCTCAGGACTTCCGGTGTCATTTTTGGCGCGCTGGTACTGCGCCATGATTTCAGGCTTATTTAACGTGGCGACGGGCATGTCAATCTCCTGTAGATGCCTTGGGACTTGCGGCCGGGCCTGCCAGGGCCCGCCGTGCGAACCGCGTGAGGCTGGGCCCCACGCGCTGGCTGCAGAGCGAACACCGCCCAGCAACTTGTTGAATTATAAGGGATTTCTAGACTAGCTGCGGATTAAGCTTCTCGGCCCTGCTCTCCAGCTTATTTAAGGCATTCAGGTACGCCTTGGCCGATGCAACCACGATGTCCGGATCCGCCCCCACGCCATTGACGATTCGACCCGCCTTGGAGAGCCGCATGGTCACCTCGCCCTGGGATTGGGTGCCTGTGGTGATCGCATTTACCGAAAAAAGCAGCAGCTCTGAGCCGCTGCCGACTCGGGACTCGATCGCATTGACGGTGGCATCGACCGGGCCGTTGCCCTGACCCTCTGCCGCAATCTCCTCTCCCTGTACCGAAAAAACCACCCGCGCCTGAGGGCGCTCTCCGGTCTCTGAGCGCTGGGAGAGCGACAAAAATCGATAACGCTCCTGGGCATGCTCAAGCGACTCACCCGACACCAGGGCCTGCAGGTCCTCATCAAAGATCTCAGATTTTCGATCGGCCAGATCCTTAAAGCGGCTAAACGCCTCGTTAAGTTCTTGCTCGGAATCAAAGTCAATGCCCAGATCGGTGAGCCGCTGCTTGAAGGCGTTACGGCCCGATAGCTTGCCCAACGAGATCTTATTTGCGGACCAGCCCACATCCTGGGCCCGCATAATTTCGTATGTCTCGCGGTGCTTCAAAACACCATCTTGGTGAATACCGGACTCATGTGCGAAAGCATTGGCCCCCACTACGGCCTTATTGGGCTGCACGGGATACCCCGTAATCTGAGACACCAGTCGGGAGCTGGCCACAATTTGGGTGGTATCAATCTGCGAGTCGCACTTAAAAACATCCTGGCGGACCTTCACCGCCATAACGATCTCCTCGAGGCTGGCATTGCCGGCCCGCTCACCAAGACCATTAATCGTGCACTCTACCTGCCGCGCTCCATTGAGCACCGCTGATAAAGAATTGGCGACTGCCATTCCCAGATCGTTATGGCAGTGGGCCGACCAGACCACCCGATCAGCGCCTGGGGTGCGCGCAATCAATTGCCGGAACCACTCACCAATCACGCCTGGAACGCTATAGCCCACCGTATCTGGCACATTGATGGTCTTGGCACCCGCTTTAATCACTTCGCCAAAGATACGCACAAGAAAATCAAGGTCGCTGCGAATCGCATCTTCTGCAGAGAACTCCACATCATCGGTATATTCACGCGCCATCTTGACGCCTTGCACTGCCGCCTCCACGACTTGATCGGGATGCATGCGCAGCTTTTTTTCCATATGGATTGGACTGGTTGCGATGAAGGTGTGGATTCGGCCCTTTGCAGCGGGGCGAATAGCCTCACCGGCGGCGCGAATATCTTTTTCTGAGACCCGCGCCAGCGAACAGACCGTGCTGGACTTGATAGTTTCCGCAATGGAACGAATCGCATCGAAATCTCCTGGACTCGAGGCGGCAAAGCCCGCCTCAATCACGTCGACCCGCAGCCGCTCCAGCTGCCGGGCGATACGAATCTTTTCATCCTTAGTCATCGATGCGCCTGGGCTCTGCTCCCCGTCGCGCAAGGTGGTGTCGAAAATAATCAATCGGTCGGTCATGTCGTGGTGTCCTTTGCAGTCCTATCCATCCCGAGCACAACGCATATGAAGGCGCATCGCCGGGGTAGTCATTTTTTTAGGGGGTCTGACGATTCTTTTTCCGGCGCAGACCATGCCGGGTGGGGGTCGATAGTTAGCGCCCGAGGCGCAGTCGACCTAGGGGGAGAAGTAGAGCGAGAGCAGACCGAAGAAGCAAAGATTGCATGGCTGAGACTATAAATCCTTTTGATCGGGCTCTGCAAATACCTCAACCTTCTCGCCGCGGGCCTTTCGCCAAAAAAACAACAGCCAGCCCGAGAGCCCATAGGCCAGCATGAGCAGAAACAACATGCTGGGAGGATCCTGAGAAATCAGCACCAGTCCCAGGGCAACCAAAAAAATCATAACGTACGGGACACTGCGCCGAAGATTGAGATCCTTGAAGCTGTAAAACGGCACACTCGAGACCATCGATAGGCCTGCGTAGACCGCAACGGTCCAAGCAACCCAGCGCAAATCAGCGGCTGAATAATCAATCCATCGCGTCTCACGCAGATCGGTTGCTACCCAGACCAGCCCCGCCAGCAATGCAGCGGCGGCCGGGCTCGGCAGGCCCTGAAAAAATCGTTTATCGACAATCGTGATGTTGGTATTGAATCGGGCTAGTCGCAACGCAGCGCCTGCTACATAAACGAAAGCTGCAAGCCAACCAAACTTCCCCAAGCTCTGCAAAGACCACATGTAAATAATCAACGCAGGCGCTGCGCCAAAGGCCACCATATCCGCCAGGCTGTCGTACTGAGCACCAAAATCCGAGGTGGTATTGGTCAGCCGGGCCACGCGCCCATCCAAACTGTCGAGCACCATGGCCACAAAGATCGCAATCGCCGCCTCAGTGAATCGGCCATGCATGGCCTGAACAATGGCGAAAAATCCCGCAAACAGGCAGCCCGTGGTAAACAGATTGGGCAGCAAGTAAATGCTGGTGCGGCGTCGGGGCAGTCGTTGATTCATGATGGCTTTCGTCGCGATCCGACTCCAATTCAGCCGCTGACTATCGGCCCATTACCATCGGGCCAAGGCGGTTGAGTGGGCGTAGACCTTGTCTCCCACGGAGACTAACGCCTGCGTGCCGGACGGGCAATAGACATCCACCCGCGAACCAAAGCGGATAAACCCATAGCGGGCTCCCCGCAAAAGGCTGTCGCCCGGCTTGACGTAACACAGAATTCTGCGCGCAACCAAGCCGGCAATCTGTATACAGGTGAGGCGCCGGCCCTGTGGATCCTCAATTACCATGGCACTGCGCTCATTTTGCTCAGATGCCTTATCGATTGCTGCATTAAAAAAGGCGCCTGGGAAATACTGCACATCCATCACGCGGCCCTGAATCGGCGCGCGGTTCGAGTGCACATTAAACACATTCATAAACACGCTGATCTTTAGGCACTCCTGACCAGTCATCGGATCAGCGGCCTTGCCCACTACAACAATTCGACCATCCGCCGGCGACGTAATCAGGCCCTCACCTACCGGCGGCGTGCGCGCAGGATCACGAAAAAACTGAATGACAAAGACCGCGACTAGCCAAAGCAAGACAGCGATCACGGTCCAGTCAAGCCAGGTGGCCACGAGGGCCAGTCCGACCGTGAGGCCCACAAAGGGCCAGCCCTCCCGGGCGATAATCGGATGAGGATAAAGGCGAACGTCGTCAGCGGCCATCAGTTACGGGTCTGATCCACCAGCCGATTGGCCTTGATCCAGGGCATCATGGCTCGCAGTTTCTCGCCGACTTGCTCAATCGGGTGCTGCGCAGTCAGACGGCGCCGCGATAAAAGTGTTGGTGCGCCAGCGCGGTTTTCGAGAATGAACTCCTTGGCATACTCACCCGTCTGGATTCGGGTTAAGGCCTCCCGCATCGCCTGCTTGGTTTGCTCGGTAACCACCTTCGGGCCCGTCACGTATTCACCAAACTCAGCGTTATTGGAGATCGAATAGTTCATGTTGGCGATTCCGCCTTCATAAATCAGGTCGACGATCAGTTTGAGTTCGTGCAGGCACTCGAAATAGGCCATCTCTGGGGCATAGCCCGCCTCGACCAGGGTCTCAAAACCGGCCTTAATTAACTCAACGGTACCGCCGCAGAGCACGGCCTGCTCGCCAAAGAGATCGGTCTCGGTCTCTTCGCGAAAGTTGGTCTGAATAATGCCGGCCTTACCGCCGCCTATTGCACTGGCATAAGACAGCGCGATCGCCCGGGCATTGCCGGTCGTATCCTGATGAATCGCGATCAGGCAGGGAACACCGCCGCCCTGAGCATAGGTGGAGCGTACGGTGTGGCCAGGCGCCTTGGGCGCAATCATGATCACATCCAAATCGGCGCGGGGCGAAACCTGGCCGTAATGCACATTGAAACCATGGGCAAATGCGAGCGCCGCATTTTGCTTAATCACCGGCGCGATTTCTGCTGCGTATACCGCAGCGATATGCTCATCGGGCATCAGCAGCATAACGACATCGGCATCTTTGACCGCATCTTTAATTTCTGCCGCCTTCAGCCCCGCCTTCTCCACCTTCGCCCAGCTGGGCCCGCCTTTGCGAACACCCACCACCACGTTGCAGCCGCTGTCGTTTAAGTTTTGGGCATGGGCATGGCCCTGTGAACCGTAGCCAATAATGGCAATCTTTTTGCCTTTAATCAGGGCCAGGTCGGCATCTTTGTCGTAAAAAACATTCATGTCGTATTCCTTGTCGAAATAAAGAATGGCCGCTAAGCCTTAAGCACCCGATCTCCACGGGCAATACCGGAGCAGCCGGTTCTCACGGTCTCCAGGATGCTGCCTTCTTCGAGGGCCTCGATGAAGGCATCCAACTTACTGCTGTCACCAGTGAGCTCCACGGTGTAGGTCTTCTCGGTGACATCAATGATGCGGCCGCGAAAAATATCGGCCATCCGCTTCATTTCTTCGCGCTCTTTACCTACAGCCCGCACTTTAATCAACATCAGCTCGCGCTCGATGTAGGGGTTCTCGATCAGATCGACGACCTTGACCACCTCCACGAGACGATTTAAGTGCTTAGTGATCTGCTCAATGGTGTCATCCGATCCGATGGTCGAGATGGTCATGCGCGAGAGGGACTGGTCTTCGGTGGGTGCCACCGTGAGGGTCTCAATGTTGTAAGCGCGGGCCGCAAATAGATCGACCACACGAGATAGGGCGCCGGGCTCGTTTTCCAGAAGAATTGAAATGATGTGTCTCATCGTGGGCTCCTAGAGGTCCTCGGAGCCGAGCAGCATCTCGGTCAGCCCTTTTCCAGCCTGCACCATTGGCCAGACGTTTTCTTCCTGATCGGTGATGAAGTCCATGAACACGAGACGATCTTTCATCTTGAATGCCTCGCGTAAAGCAGGCTCGACATCTGCCGGCTTGTGAATCTGCATGCCCACATGGCCATAGGCCTCAGCAAGTTTCACAAAATCCGGCAGTGAATCCATATATGACTCAGCATATCGGCTCTCGTACTCAATCTCCTGCCACTGCCGCACCATACCCAGATAGCGGTTGTTCAGGTTCACGACCTTGACCGGAAGACGGTATTGCTGACAGGTGGAGAGCTCTTGGATGCACATTTGTATCGAGCCCTCGCCTGTGATGCAAGCCACTTCCGCCTCCGGATGGGCCAGCTTAACGCCCATCGCATAGGGAAGGCCCACGCCCATCGTGCCCAGACCGCCGGAGTTGATCCAGCGGCGCGGATAGTCAAACTTGTAATACTGCGCAGCGAACATCTGATGCTGGCCAACATCCGAGGTCACAAAGGCTTCGCCTTTGGTGACTTCCCAGAGTTTTTCCACCACATACTGCGGCTTGATGACATCATCATTTTGTTTGTAGCGAAGGCAATCGCGCTTGCGCCACTCTTCAATCTGGGCCCACCAGGGTGCAATGGCCTTGCGATCCGGGCCGTGGCCTGCGGCAATCGCTTCTTTAATTTGCGCAATCATCTCGCGCATGACCTCGCCCACATCACCCACAATCGGCACATCCACCTTCACCCGCTTCGAGATGGAAGACGGATCAATATCCACGTGAATGATCTTGCGTGGATTTTGTGCAAAGTGCTTGGGATTGCCGATCACGCGATCATCAAATCGAGCGCCGATGCCCACCAACACGTCACAGTGCTGCATGGCCATATTGCACTCATAAGTACCATGCATGCCCGGCATGCCGAGAAACTTCGGGTTCGTGGCGGGATAAGCACCTAAGCCCATCAGCGTGTTGGTGCAGGGATAGCCCAGCAGATCCACGAGCTCGCGCAGCGCGGCTGAAGCATTGCCCAAGATGATGCCGCCGCCGGTGTAGATCATCGGCCGCTCGGCCGACAAAATTAACTGAACAGCTTTTTTAATCTGGCCAGAGTGGCCCTTCACCACGGGGTTATAGGACCGCATGGTGACTTCTTTGGGGTACTCGAACTTACAACGATTGCGCGTAATGTCCTTTGGAATATCCACAAGCACCGGCCCAGGCCGGCCCGTGCGGGCAAGGTGAAAGGCCTTCTTAATCGTGATGGCCAGATCCTTTACATCTTTAACAAGAAAATTGTGTTTCACACACGGCCGCGTGATGCCGACGGTGTCGCACTCCTGAAACGCATCCAGGCCAATCGCATGAGTCGGCACCTGGCCAGAGAGGATCACCATGGGAATGGAATCCATAAAAGCAGTGGCAATTCCGGTGACCGCATTCGTGACCCCGGGTCCACTGGTCACCAGGGCAACGCCGACACTCTCGGTAGCCCGCGCATAGGCGTCTGCAGCATGGACAGCCGCCTGCTCATGACGCACCAAGATGTGCTTGAATTTGTCTTGCTTATAAATTTCGTCGTAGATGTAGAGGACGGCCCCGCCGGGGTATCCGAAGATGTGGTCCACCTGCTCTTCATGCAGGCAGCGCACGACGATTTCTGCGCCGGTAATTTCCATAGGTTGTAGGTCCTATCAAGATCCAGTGATCCTTACCCGCCGGCACCACCCGCGCTCCATCTGGAGTCGGCGATGCAGGCCTTGAGCAAGGGCTTTGAGTTGACGGATCGCCGTTGCCGACTCTTGTGGAGCCGGTACCGGCAAGGTCAAGCCCTCTAATTTAACATACCCACTATGGACACCAAGGCCCTGGAGGGCTTTCTCGCAGCGGTGGAACGCCGTGCGTTTCGCATCGCAATGCTCGGCGTTCGCAATGAAGATGTCGCCCTGGATCTGGTCCAGGAGGCCATGATGCGGCTCGCTGAGAAGTACGCGAGCCGGGACCCAGAAGAGTGGCCAATGCTGTTTCAGCGGATCCTGCAAAATGCCATCCTGGATCACCATCGTCGCCAAAAGGTCCGTCGGGCCTGGGTTTCGCTCTTTGGAGACCTGCGGCCAAAGGGCGATGAGGACTCCGATTCGGGGTCTGAACCCGACGAGGCCGACCTCATGCCGGATGAGCAGGCCGACGGCCCCGAGCAGAGCCTGGCCCGAAAAAAGCTTCGGCAGCACTTGGAAACGGCGATTGCCGGCCTGCCAATTCGTCAACAGCAGGCCTTCTTGCTGCGTTATTGGGAGGGACTGGACATTGCGCAGACCGCCCAAGCCATGGGCTGCTCAGAGGGTAGCGTGAAAACCCACTGCTTTCGGGCGGTCAAGGCCCTCGGCGAATCGGTCGCGTTTTTAAAGCCAGAGTTGAAAGATTAATCACCATGAGCCAATTGATTTATCGAATTCGGCAAGCACTTCGACAGGGCGATCAGGACCTCTCGCCCAGGGTCGTCCACGCCTTGGCGCGCGCCCGGCATGCGGCGGTGCACCGGGCCGAGTCGCGTCGTACTCATGGGGCCATCCCGCTGACCTCCAGCCCCCGATTCGCGCCACGCCAAATCTGGGGTATGGGTGCGGCTGCCGCCAGCATCCTGGCCGTAGTCATTGGCCTGGGCTTAGCCGAAGAGCAGTCTGTTGAACAAAGCATCGGCCGAATCGCTGCAATCGATGAGCGCGTCATGCTCGATCGCCTGCCGGTGCAGGCCTACCTGGATATTGGCTTTCTCGCCTTCCAAGAGGAAACGCTGAGCGGGTCCGCCTCAGGTATCACGGTGGCCTCGCTCAGCCATCAGGCTGGCGCCGCGATTCGGCGATTTTGGACCCCAAATGCCTTGTTTCGCGGCCAATCCACACAGGGCCTGACCTGGAACAAACTCACCGCTTCGCAGCGTGAGGCCCTCGCCCCGTTGGAGCCCAATTGGCCCGAGATGGAAGAGCACCGCCGCCGCAAATGGGTCAAGATCGCCGACCGCTTCCATCAGCTCAGTCCAGAGCAGCAAGTCACTGCCCAGGAGCGCATGCTGGAGTGGGCCTCACTGCCCGCCTCAGATCGCCGGCAGGCCCGTGCAGCGTTCGGGGGTGTTACCGAGGCGATCGCAGAAGATGTCCGCGTAATGAAGTGGAACGAATACCAGAAGCTCAGCCCCCAGGAGAAGCAGCGCTTAATCGAACTCGCGCAGCAAAAAGTTGCTCAGGCGGGTGCACCCGTTGATGCCGCGGGCCTTGCGGCAACACCCCCAGAAACCGCGCGCTCCGCCCTTGCCCCTCGGCCCGCCAAGCCGCTCTCCCAGTAAGGCTTGGACACCCCCGCATCAGCTTCCGTCTGGAGGCGATTCATGGCGATGGTCTATGAGGCCCTTTTACTTGTCGGGCCGTTGCTGGTTCTGGTCTTTGTGTACTCCTTCATTGTTGATTTCAGTGACCGCGCAGACCCCGGCCTGACCAGTATCAAACGCATTGGCCTGCAACTCATCATCGCGGGGGCGCTACTGCTCTACTTTGCCTGGCTCTGGGCCGATGGCCGCTGCACACTCCCGATGCAGACACTGGGGCTTAAATTGGTCACCACAGCAGGAAATGACCTGAGCATCCGCACCGCCGCCATGCGTGCACTATTGGCGATTCCTAGTGTGCTCTTGGGGATGGGGTTTCTATGGGCGATTTTTGATCGCGACTCGCAAACGCTGCATGATCGGCTGGCAGGCACACGACTCGTTCACGTTCCTTTAAATCGAATCCTTTAAAAGCCTCAGTGCACGACCCGATCAAACGAGAGTTCGCCGTTTTTGTAGTCGACTGGGATCACATCCTTGGGGCCAAATTTACCCTCGAGGATTAGCCGCGCAATCGGATTTTCAAGCCGCTGCTGGATCGCACGCTTCAGCGGCCGCGCACCAAACAACGGATCAAATCCCACCTTTGCAATTTCATCGAGTGCGGCATCCGAGACCTCCAGTCGCATCTCACGCTCAGCCACCCGGCCCTCGAGATAGCGCAGCTGAATTTTTGCGATATCCCGGATATGCCGCGCGTCAAGTGCGTGAAAGACCACAATCTCATCAATACGGTTGATGAATTCGGGCCGAAAGTGGACCTTGACCTCGCCCATTACGGCCTCTTTGATCTCCGCTGCCGGCGCACCGGCCATGCGCTGAATTTCAGGGGAGCCAAGATTCGAAGTCATCACAACAACGGTATTGCGAAAATCAACTGTCCGGCCCTGACCGTCTGTGAGCCGGCCGTCATCCAGGACCTGCAGTAACACATTGAAGACATCCGGGTGGGCCTTCTCCACTTCATCAAGAAGAATCACGCTGTAAGGCTTGCGGCGGACTGCCTCAGTTAGCGTGCCGCCCTCTTCGTAGCCCACATAGCCCGGTGGCGCCCCAATTAAACGCGAGACCGAGTGCTTCTCCATGAACTCACTCATATCAATACGAACCATCTGCTCTTCGGAATCAAAAAGAAACTGTGCCAGCGCCTTGCAGAGCTCAGTCTTACCGACGCCAGTGGGGCCAAGAAACAGAAACGATCCATAAGGCCGATTGGGATCCGACAGCCCCGCCCGGGAGCGTCGAATGGCATCGGCCACCAACGACACCGCCTCCTCTTGGCCGACTACGCGTTGATGCAGATGGCCTTCCATGGCGATCAATTTCTCGCGCTCTCCCGTCATCATTTTTGATACGGGGATGCCGGTAGCACGCGAAACGACCTCTGCGATCTCTTCAGCGCCAACCTGTGTCCGCAGCAATCGTGGCCGCACCGCCTGCCCCGCAGCCCTGGCATCAGCGGCCTTAAGCCTTGCCTCAAGCTCGGGCAGTTTTCCGTACTGCAATTCAGAAACCTTCTGCCAGTCGCCTTTGCGTGTAAACGCTTCAATCTCGTGGCGAATCTGATCAATCTCTTCTTTGATCGACTGGGCGCCCTGAACGGCAGCCTTTTCAGCCTTCCAGACTTCCTCCAGATCCGCGAGCTCGCGCTCTAAGCGTGCGATCTCCTGCTCGATAAGATCGAAACGTCTTTTTGAGGCCTCATCTTTTTCTTTACGAACAGCCTCGCGCTCAATCTTCAGCTGAATCAGGCGCCGATCCAGCTTATCCATCGACTCCGGCTTGGAATCAATTTCCATCTTGATGCGAGAGGCTGCCTCATCAATCAAGTCAATTGCCTTATCCGGCAAAAAGCGATCCGTGATGTAACGATGCGACAGCTCTGCGGCCGCCACAATCGCGGGGTCCGTAATGTCGACGCCATGATGAAGTTCATAGCGCTCTTGCAAGCCCCGCAGGATCGCAATCGTGGCCTCCACGCTCGGCTCATCCACCAGCACCTTTTGGAACCGCCGCTCAAGCGCAGCATCTTTCTCGATGTACTTACGATACTCATCAAGCGTGGTGGCACCAATACAATGCAGCTCGCCACGGGATAACGCGGGTTTGAGCATATTGCCAGCATCCATGGCGCCCTCGGCCTTACCCGCCCCGACCATGGTGTGAATCTCATCAATGAACACAATCGGGTGGCCACTGGAGTGCTGCTCGGCCATCTGGGCAATATCTTTAAGTACAGCTTTTAGCCGCTCTTCAAACTCACCGCGATACTTCGCGCCTGCTAACAGGGCCGCCATATCCAGGGTCAAGACTGCTTTGCCCTTTAAGCCCTCGGGCACTTCGCCATTGACAATGCGCTGGGCAAGGCCCTCCACGATCGCCGTCTTGCCCACACCCGGCTCACCAATCAGCACAGGATTGTTTTTGGTACGACGCTGCAGAATCTGTATGCAGCGGCGAATTTCATCATCCCGACCAATCACTGGATCCAACTTTCCTCGCGCCGCCCGCTCTGTAAGATCAACACAGTATTTTTTTAAAGACTCCCGCTGGCTTTCCGCTTCCGCCGAATCCACCGACTGGCCGCCACGAACTGCCTGGATCGCGAGCTCGAGATTTTTTCTAGTCAGTCCGCTGTCCCGCAGCAGCCTGCCTGCAATGCCCTTGTCATCTGCAAGCGGCAACAAAAACAACTCGCTGGCAATGAACTGATCGCCCCGGCTTTGCGCCTCGCGATCCGTCAAATTGAAAAGCTTTACAAGCTCTGACCCAACGGTCACCTGGCCCTCGGGCTTGGAGACCTTGGGCAGTCCCTCAAGGGCCGCGTTCACCGACTGGCTGAGTTTTTGCAGGTTGGCGCCAGCACGGGCCAGTAACGATCGCGTCGCCGCCTCCTCCTGGCCCAATAAGGCAGCCAGAACATGTAAGGGCTCAAGCGTCGGACTGTCATAGCCCACAGCAAGGCTCTGGGCATCCGCTAAGGCCTGCTGAAAGGCGGTCGTCAGTTTGTCTGTTCTCATGGTCAGATTTCATCCAATTCTAGTGTGGCCGTTGCCACGTCTGACTAGGAGTTGGGGGCGCTGGCTGCGGAATTCAAGATGGCCAGGGCCCAGCTAAAAGAGCATCAGAGGGCCTTAAAAGGGCTGCGGGCCTCTAGCTCATCCACATAGGCCTCAACCCCACGCGACTCACGCTGCAGAAATCTCGCGACCGCGTCACCGAAGGCCGGTTCACTGAGCCAATGGCCTGAAAACGTCCTGACCGGAGTAAAACCGCGGGCAAGTTTATGTTCGCCTTGCGCGCCGCCCTCAAACCGCTGAATGCCCTGTGCGATGGCCCACTGAATCGGTGCGTAATAGGCCACCTCGAAATGCAAACAATCCACCCGCTCGATCGCCCCCCAGTAGCGGCCATAAAGCACCCCCGCATCACGAATAAAAAATGATGCGGCAATTGGCCGATCATTGCGCTCGGCAATACACAGCACCACAGACTCGGGGAGCACGTCCAAGAGGTGCTCAAAAAATGTCATTGAAAGGTAGGGGGTCGAATGATGCTCGCGATACGTCTGGTCGTAGCAGCGATAGAAAAACGCGAGCTCCTCTACTGCCAGATCGGCCCCCTCGATCATGCGCGTCTGAACACCCTGCTGCTGCACTTTACGACGCTCAGCCCGAATCTTTTTTCGCTTCGGCTGTGCCAACGCGGCCAAGTAATCGTCAAAACTGGTGTAGCCCGGGTTATGCCAATGAAACTGCACGCCTTCACGAATCAGCCAGCCCTCTTCCTGTAGCGCCTGAAGATCTTCGGCCGATGCAAAGAGCACATGTGCAGACGACAGGCCCATCGATTGCGCATGGCTGCGGATTGCAGCCAGCAGCTGCCGCCGCAGTTTTGGCTGGCCCGGGGCGGCCAGCAAACGCGATCCTACAATTGGCGAAAACGGACTGGCCACCAAAAGCTTAGGGTAGTAGTTCAGTCCTGCTCGGCTGTAGGCATCGGCCCATGCCCAATCAAAAACATATTCACCATAAGAGTGGCCTTTCAAATAGGCCGGTGCCGCAGCCACGATGCGGCCTTCGGAATCCAGGGCAGTTAAAGGCAGCGGCTGCCAGCCGCTCTTCGCATTTGTACACTCGGTATGCTCGAGCGCGCTGAGAAACTCCCAGCGTAAAAACGGCGTCGGCTGGGGCTGGGCCGCAAGAAGCCCGTTCCACTGGAGCAGATCAACTTCATTAAAACTTCCGCTTAGCCGCAGCTCAAGATCCACTGATCATTACCAGCGCTTGAGTGCTTCCTCATCGGCGTCTCGGGCTGAGACCCAGCGACTTCCCGCATCCAGCTCTTCTTTTTTCCAGAAAGGCGCCCGGGACTTTAAAAAATCCATCACAAAGGCGCAGGCTGCAAGTGCCGCCTCCCGATGGGCGCTGGCTGCACCCACCCAGACGATTTCATCGGCGGGCCGAAGGGGTCCAATACGATGAATCACCGAAACCGCATAAAGCGGCCAGCGCTGCCGAGCGTTATCGATGATTTCGATAATCGCTGATTCCGTCATACCGGGGTAGTGCTCGAGATTGAGCACTTTCACCGAATCACCCTCGTTTAAATCGCGCACCGTGCCGATAAAACTTGCAACAGCGCCCACACGGCGATCCGGCTGCCCATCCGCGCCGGATCGTAACAGCCGCGTCTGCAGGCCAACATCAAAGGCCTCTTGTTGAATTTGAACGCTGATGCGGCAATCAGACACAGCAGTCATAACGCCCTAGCCCCCTGTGACAGGAGGAAAAAAAGCAATCTCATCACCCTCAGAGATTCTGTCGTTCTCGGCTGCCATACGCTGATTGATCGCGCCCCGCACAGCACGCTTTTGATCTAAGGCCTCTGCCCAGGCCGGACCCCGCAACTGAAGATGGCCGCGCAGATCTGCAAGCGATTGGGTTTGCTCTGGCAGATCAATCCACTCGTCTTCCACGCCAGTCTGCTCCCGCAGCGATGCAAAAAGCCGAAGGCGAATCCTCATGGTCACGCAATCCCAGAAAAAGTAATCGGTTTAATCGAAGAGCTCAGTGTAGGGAATAAACCGAACGCTTTCACCCATCCGCACCGGGGTTGAAGCCGGTATTTCCACCAAGCCCGCGGACTCGGTCACCGATGACAGAACCGATGAATTCTGCCGTGCGTGGATGTGCACAGCACCCTGCGTATCCAGCCAGCCCCGCAGATACTCCAGGCGACTATCGGGCTGGAGCCAATCAAAAGCCGCTGGCCGCCTTGATCCGATCGGCGGGCTCACCCGCGCCCCCGCCAACGTCAGTAAGGCCGGTCGAATCAGTAAGCAAAAGGTGACCCATGCCGCGACAGGATTGCCGGGCATACCCATAAAAACCGCCTCACCCACTCGACCAAATGCAAATGGTTTGCCAGGCTTAATGGCGACTTTCCAGAGATCAAGCGTTCCCAGCGCCGAGATTGCCGACTTAATGTGGTCCTCCTCGCCCACCGAGACGCCGCCACAGGTTAATAAAGCATCGCACTGGCTTGCAGCCTGCTGCAAACGATCACGCGTAATCGCCGGCTCATCGGGCAGGCAGCCCATATCGATTGGCGTGCAGCCGGCCCCCTGCACGAGAGCC
>JBILVT010000013.1:0-28278 GCA_044370275.1 Burkholderiaceae bacterium
GGCCAGTGGCGGGGCGGCCCCTCCCTCTGGCGGCACTGCCGGCGCGGGATCCATTGCTGCGTCCGTTTATGCGCCCGCTTCCAGCGGTGGCGGCATGATTTGGCTCACCTTTATCACCCTGGTCTTGTTGGCGGGCGTGGTGGTGTTGATTGCTTGGCTTGTTCACAAAAACATGACCTCTACGGTGCCGAGCTCATCGATTCGAATTCTGTCGGTTCAGTCACTGGGTCCGCGTGAACGGATCGTGATTGCCAGTGTGGTCGGACGGGTTTATGTCTTAGGCCACACCGCCAATCAGATCAGTCTCATCGCGGAACTCTCTCCGCAAGAGGTCGCCGGCATGGCCAGTTCGCCCGCGCCCATGGATTTTGCTGCGCGACTCTCTGAGCTTTTACGAAAGCCAAAAAAATGAAACCGCATCGCACCTTAGTGCTCTGTGGCCTGGTCAGTGCTGCGTTGGGTCTGATGATGCTGGGCGCAACCGCCTATGCTCAGTCTTTGCCCCTGGTGACGGTCTCAGGCAATACTTATTCGGTTCCGGTGCAGACGCTGATTGTCCTCACCGCGCTGACTTTTATTCCGGCGGCGTTGATGCTGATGACCAGCTTTACCCGCATTTTGATTGTGTTTGCCTTGCTGCGTCAGGCCCTGGGTCTCACAACCATGCCACCGAATTTGGTGCTCATCGGGCTGTCGTTATTTCTCACCTTGTTCATCATGAAGCCGGGAGTTTTAGATCCCATCTACGATCGGGCCTACATTCCCTACACACAGAAAAAGTTGAGCTTTGATCAGGCTGTCGCGGAAGGCACAAAGCCTCTTCGGGCATTCATGCTGCGGCAGACGCGTCAGGACGATTTAAATCTTTTCGCCCGGCTGTACGGCAAGCCCATTCAGAGCCGAGATGACATCCCGATGACAGTGCTGATTCCAGCCTTTGCGATTTCGGAGATCAAGACTGGATTCATCATCGGATTCATGATTTTTTTACCCTTTCTGGCGATTGATTTTGCGGTGGCCAGTATTTTGACTTCGCTGGGCATGGTGATGGTCTCGCCCATGATGTTCTCACTGCCTTTAAAGCTCCTGATATTCGTGATGGCCGATGGATGGGGCCTACTCGCGGCATCGCTGGTGGAGAGCTATGCGTCGGGTGGCCCGTAATGGACGCAACGCTAGTTATTGAGCTGGTCTTTCAGGCCCTGCGGATGGCCCTGGTCCTGTGCGGCCCGATTCTGCTGGCGCTTCTGATTGTGGGATTGGTCATCGGTATTTTGCAGGCGGCCACGCAGTTAAATGAGACCACGGTGGCTTTTGTGCCGAAGATTATCGTGATGGTCTTGGTGATTTTGTTATCCGGGCCGCCATTGCTGGCACTGTTTTCCGATTACTTGCGGGAAATTATTCTGCGCATTCCCTCGGTGACCGCCTAAGTCATGCTCACGATCACTGCAGATTTTTTTATGCAGTGGGCGACAGGGTTGATGTTCGTTTCTTTGCGGCTTTTTGGAATCTTTCTCTCTATGCCGCTGTTTGCGTTTCGCGCGTTTCCCATGCGGCTTCGCCTGATGGTGGTCTTGACGATTGCGATCGCAATTCTTCCCGGACTGGTCCAGCAGGCCAAGGGCTTTGGTCTGGCGCCGCCGACTTTCATGGCGTCGGGCATCGAATTACTGATCGGAGTTTTTATCGGCTTTTTGATCCGACTCGGTCTCATGGCAGTTGAGGTGGCAGCCGAGGTGTTGTCTAACTTAACGGGCTTAAGCTTTGCGACCAACTATGTTCGCGATCCCAACCTAGCCTCTGGCCTGGTGGGAGAATTTCTGGGCCTCACCACGCTGGCGCTAATGTTCGCGCTCAATATTCATCTGGCGGTACTGGAGGTCGTGATCGAGAGCTTTAAGACCCTGCCTTTTGGCCAATGGCCGAGCGTCTGGTCACTGCCGGCGGTGACCGCACTGATTGCGCGAGCATTTCAGTTGGGACTGGTGCTCTCGATGCCGTCGATTGTGGTGTATCTATTATTCAATGTGATTCAGGCGGTGTTGGCCAGGACTAGCCCCCAGTTCAATCTGTTTTCGGTTGGCTTTGCCATTACTGTGCCGCTCGCATTTTTGGTGCTCATGATCTTGCTGCCGGATCTGCCGCAGTTTGTGGCCCGGACGGTCGAGGCCCCCTTTGCCCTGATTCGCCAGGGGCTCGGCCAGTAAATCGTCCCAGGGCGGGGAGAGGCTACCCTAAACAGATTCAGTGGTCAGGCCGTTTCTGGTGATGAGAGGAAACGCTTCCATGATCGTGCTTCGCCGTCGCCGCCAAAATAATGCTATTCCCCTGCGGGGCCTGATGGCCCTAGGGCTTTTGACCCTGCTGAGCACGGCATTTGCCGCTGATCCGCCAACGCCGCTGCCCAAGGCCAGTCCGATTCAAATCACGCCAATTCCCGCAGCAGAGCCGGCATCCGCTGCACCGCGTGTTCAGGCAGCCCCAGTTGCTGCCCCGGCACAACAGCCCGCACAGCCAGCACCTGCCGCGGCACCCACAAAGCAGGCCACCCAAACCAAGCAGTCTGCGCCCGTGCCGATGTCGATTAATGGAACTCCGGCAATGAAAGTCTCTCAGCAACCCGCAGCACCGTCATCGGACCCCAATGAGGCGGTGCGTCAGGCCCTGCGTGAGCGTATGGCAGGCTCAGGCGAACTCGTGATCCGCTCAACCGATTCAGTGCCGCCACCCCCAGAGCGTGCCGCGACTCCTGCACCGCGGGCAGCGGCACCCAAGCCGGCAACCGGTCGTCCGATAGCTGTTGCACCCTGGGATTACGACGGTGAGCGTGGCCCTCAGTCTTGGGGCAAGCTGCATGCGAGCTATGGCCTGTGCGAGAAGGGCCGTTTTCAGTCGCCGATTGATCTCCGTGACGGTGTCGGCGTTGACCTCCCACCGATTGCTTTTGAATTTAAGCCCTCGCTGTTTAAGGTCCTGGATACCGGCAAAACCCTGGAGCTGAACTACAACGCAGGCGGCGCCCTGACCGTGCTGGGCAACACCTATCGTTTGTCACATATCGAATTTCGTCATCCCGCGGAAGAGCGTATTAACGGGAAGACTCACGGTATGAGCATGCAGATGCATCTGCGAGACAGCCAAGGCCGGATGGCTGCTGTCTCGGTGCTGCTGAACCCTGCCGGTAAGGAGAACGCCTTTATTCAGGCGGTGTGGAACCACATTCCTTTGGTCCGCAATGAGCCGATTGCCCCGCCTGATGTGATGTTGGACTTGGCGAAGTTTCTGCCTCGTGATCTCTCGTATTACACCTACATGGGCTCCCTCACCACGCCTCCTTGTACCGAGGGGGTGACCTGGTTTGTTTTGAAGTCCCCGGTAGACATTTCGGCCGAACAGGCTGCCATCTTCGGCAGGCTGTATCCCAGCAATGTCCGCCCGATCCAGGCAGGCAATAGTCGGCTGATCAAAGAGTCCCGTGCCCGGCCTGCCAGTTCGGTGGCGACCACGCCCACTCACGGCAATCTGGCAGCCCACTGACTTCGGCAAGCTTTACCTTGGGCATTCGGCAGGATTTGCCGAATGCCTACCCCTCCGCTAAACCAATATCCTGGTCGGACCCCACGAAAGGGCTCCACGTTTCAGTAAGTTATTGATTTTATTTATGTAATTTATTTGGCACGCCACTTGCTTTAAGCCTTGCAGACCCAATCCGGGCGAACCCGGATTGGCCCGAAACCTGCATAGGGGTGTGCATGAAACTCGTACCGCAATACGACACTCTGGCGTTCCACGAACAGTCGCTGCTTGCACGCGCCTATCGTCAGGAAATCCTGGGCTCGAACTTAGCCAACGCGGACACCCCCAACTATAAGTCTCGGGATGTGCAGTTTGCAGATGTCTTGCAGCAGCGCCTGCAGGGCATTGAAATCAATTCACGCCTGACAGTCTCTCGCACCTCGTCTTCGCATTTTGAGACCCAGGGCGGCGCCGAATTTGAAAATCCTAATCTGCTGTATCGCCGCCCCCTCCAGCCTGCCTTAGATGGCAACACGGTTGATGCAGATGTCGAGCGAACCCATTTCGCTCAGAACGCCATGATGATGCAGGCCGCCATTGAGTTTTTCAGCAGCAGCATCAAGTCCCGCCTTCAGGCGATCAGCGGTCAGCCTGGTTAATCCGAGGGGAATTGAGCGATGAGCCTAATGCGTACCTTTGAAATCGGTTCCACCGGACTGGTGGCGCAGTCGATTCGACTTAATACAACCGCATCGAATATCGCCAACGTTGAAACCCTAGAGGGTCCCGATGGCCGGCCGTATCGCGGACGCCAGGTGGTCTTTCGCACAGCGCCCATTGATGGCGCTCCTGGAGCCGGGGTGGAAGTGGCCAACATTGTTGAAAACGATGCGCCGCTGCGCAAGGAATTCAAACCGGGTCACCCACGGGCTGATGCGCAGGGCTATGTCGAGATGCCCAATGTCAATCCGGTGGAGGAGATGGTCAACATGATCTCGGCCTCACGGTCTTATCAGCTGAACATTGAAATGATGAATGCCACACGTCTTCTCATGCTCCGCACATTGAGCATGGGCAAGGGTTAATCACTCCTAATTAAACGGACTTCAAACGCTATGGCAACAACGATCAAAGACTTAGATATTCCTGGCCTGAAGTTTTATGAGCCCAAAAGTGCCGTCGCCACGCCGAAGGCATCGGACGGAACCTCCAGCACTGAACTGCAAAGCAATTTTCTGCGCATGCTGACAGTTCAGCTGAAAAATCAGGACCCAATGAATCCGTTAGATAACGCGGACATGACCTCCCAGCTGGCGCAGCTGAATATGGTCGACGGTATTAACACCATGAACAAGACGATGAATTCGTTGCTGGAGATGATGCGCTCAGCCGACTTGGTGAACTACGCTGGCACCGTTGGCCGCAGCGCGCTTGTCGCAGGCAATGAAATGTTCTTCGATGGTCAAAATCCGATCGGCTTTGCCCTGCAGTTTGCCAAACCTATGCCCAAGGCAAGCCTTCAGATAACGGACACATCCGGAAATATCGTGAAAACGATGGAGCTGGGTGCCGTGAAGACAGATCTCATGAATATGTTCTGGGATGGCTTGGATGCCGAGGGCAAGCCGATGACCGCTGGCAGCTATCGCATTGTGGCCAAGGGAGTCGATGGGGCTACTGAGGCAACGCCAAGCACTTTTGTGTCATCGGTCGTTGCTGCTGTTGGCCGCAAGGGTACTGATATCAATCTCACCTTATCCGACGGTAAACAAATTCTGCCTAAGGATGTTGTGCAATGGGTAATTCAATAGTTCAACTTTATTCATAAGTAAGGGGTAACAAAATGCCAACCTATGGAATCGGTCTCGCTGGGCTCAGCACATCCGCAGAGGCAATGGATGTCATCTCCAATAACATCGCCAACGCCAGTACTTCGGGATACCGGGCGGGCGATTTCGTGTTTGAGGATCAGTTCTATAAGGCCTTCAATCCCTTGGATAAAGCGCGTGCGGGAATGGGAGACGCAAAGGCCAACATCCGTCGCTTTTGGAATATGGGCGCTATTTCAGCCTCCCAAAATAGCCTAGATATGGCGATTTTAGGGTCCAATGGCATGTATCGCCTGACGTCAAATGTAAATGATCCCGCCGCCACGTATTACACTCGAAATGGTCAGTTCGCGATTTCGAAAGAGGTCGATCCCAGTTATCCCAAGCGCAGCTACATCGTCAATGAAAACGGAATGTTTCTGACGGGATACAGCTCGGTCGACGGAAAAACGCTTTCTAACACCCATACCAATCGGCTGGCTATGCCACCCATCAGCATTGATCCGGTGACGACTTCAGCCTCCACTGTGTCGGTCACCCTTGATGCGCGTCAGACCGCTTTTATTCCCGAGGGCAATGTGAAGTTTGATCCCCAGGTCCCCTCGAGCTACACCAACAAGATCTCGCAGACGGTGTATCACCTCGGTGACTCGGGCAATCCCCACACCATGGAGTTGTACTACCGCCGGGTTGAGGACAAAAACATGACGGTGAGCTATGACGGCACCTACTTGCGTTACGAGCCCAATTCGATCGCAGACCCTACCGGTACGACAGATCCTCAGGGTGCAACGGTGAAGGACAACAAGGCCTTCGTGGTCTTGACCCCGGAGTCTTCTGGCCCTGAGTTCAAGTATCTGACCTCGGCCAATCGCAAAACCAATGCCACCGTCGATTTGACGAGCAAGAGCTATATCAATGTGAATTCCAACGCAGACATTAAGGATCTTGCCCGCGTGATCGTGAATGGCAAAGATACTGGTGTGGTGAGTAAGGCGGTGGATACAGTTGCAACTTATGTGAGCGCGGTTACTACGCCGTCTGGCGCTGGTGCCGCGGAGGTCAGCACCCACACGATTACGAATACCGCAGCCCTGAAAGCGGGAGACGTGGTTAACTTTCAAATCAAGGGAAAGATTTATAGCTACACAATCACTGCTGCTGACATTACTGCGGGAAATCCGCACGTAACAGCTGCAGCCGCAATAGCCGCTGATTTGACAACGGATAAGGCCTCGCTAGGCCTGACTTCGGCAGCTGCTAATACCGGTGTTATTACACTGACTGCATCTTCGAATAATGATCCCTTGCTGGGTAGCGCCTGGAGCACCCGTGCTGCCCAGTCCACCGGCGCAGTCTCGACCACCAAGACAGCGACAGCCGATGCAGCCACTGCAGAAATCAGCGAGGTTTCGCTGAGCGGCAGCTTCGCGAAAGGGGATCGGGTTAGCGTCTCCCTTCAGGGCCTTACCTACACCTACACGGTGACGGCGAGCGATACGACCGCAACCATCATCGATGGCGTTCACGCCTTGATTGATGCCGAGAAGACCGCCCTGGGCGTATCGCTTGCAAAGGCTTCACCAAAAATCACCATTACGGCAGCCAATAAAAATGATCCGTTGGATATCTCGGTGTCGGTAAATAAGGCGCTTCAGCTCAGCAGCGACATTACGGTCAAAAAAGACGACGAGGTGATGTTCTTTAATCCGGTCACCACCGCCTATCCGGGCGCTGCAGTCACGACTGCCAGCAAAACGATCACTGTCGCGACCTCGGATACCTCGATTCAGACTGGCCAATATCTCTGGAAAAAATCCAAAGCCGGTGTCTTCACCCAGCTTGATGCAAAAGTCCTCTCGGTCAGCGGCAAGACGTTGACTCTGGATAAAGAAGTCACGTTGGCAAAAGACGATCAGATCGTGTTTTATCAGCCGGTGACGTATACCGTCATGACCCAGGATGGCTCTAAAGTTCAGATGACGGGCGAGCATAAACGCAGTGCGTCAGCCGCTGTTCCTCAGCTGTTTACCGCCATCACCAGCCAGGTCGAAGTCTACGGATCCCTGGACGGCACGATGTTTAACGCCTTGGACTCGCGTTTCTCATCTGATACGGCGATCACCCCGACGATCCAGGGGGTCTATAAGCCCTTGGCCACGATGCAGTTCTGGGGTGGACAGAATATCGATGCGCTGCGTTTTGACGCTGTCTCGGGTAAGCCGGCTTTTGAATCCAAGGTTCAGTTAAAGGGCATTGTGACCTCCAGTGGCAAGACTAATGGCCCCGGAGGAAAGCCCATCAGCGAGGATCACCCGCTGGAATTTAATTTAGATCTTACGGGCACCCGACATTTTGCAACCTCGTTTTCGGTGGATGCGAACTATCAAAACGGCTCCCCAACCGCGCTTTTAAGTAATGTCACCATCGATGAGCAAGGCAAGCTCGTGGGCTCCTATACCGATGGCCGAGAGTTTTTGGCCGGCCAGCTGGTGCTGGTGCATTTTGCCGCAGTCAATGGCCTTGCGCCGACCGGCTCCAATACTTTCCAGACCACTGCCATGTCGGGCAACGAAATCAGCGAGGGCGTGGTTGTTGGAAAACCCGGTGAGCGCGGCCTTGGCGAAATCAAAGCCGCCGCGCTGGAGGGCTCTAACGTCGATCTGGCTGCTGAGCTGGTGAAGCTTTTGATTCAGCAGCGCATGTATTCGGCCAACTCCCAGTCGATTCGCGCCTTCGACGAGGCCTTAACCCAGAGCATTCGGATGGTGGGCGGCTGATCCTGGCATTGAATTTGCTTAGCCAGTATGAGGACTTTGACGAGAGACAACCATGATCGACCGAATTGCCTATACCGCAATGACCGGGGCCAAGCACACCATGGGCCAGTTGGCGAATACTTCGCACAACATTGCCAACGTGCATACCCCCGGCTTTCGGGAGATCGTGACCGCCTTTCGCGCCGTACCGCTGGAGGGTGAGCAGGCCGACTCCCGTGCCTTCGTGGTGGATTCGTCTCCCACGGCAATGTTTAACCCCGGACCGGTAGAAACTACCGATAACCCCTTTGATTTCGCAATCAGCGGCGACGGATTTTTTGCCGTCCGCCGGCCTGATGGTTCTGAGGCCTACACCCGAAACGGCCGTTTTTTTCGTGATGAGAATGGCCTCTTAAAGATTGGCCGCGATATTCAGGTTGTGGGCGAGGGTGGTGAGATCACCATTCCGGCCAACTCCGAGGTCGAAGTGACCCGCAACGGCCTGGTCTTTGTTCGTCAAAACGGCGAACAACGGATGAACCAGGTGGCCACCATCAAGCTGGTGAATCCAAATATTCGTGACCTCGTCCGAGCAGAGGACGGCTTTTTTCAGCTCCCGGCCAATCAGCCGCCCGCGCAGGCTGACCCATCGGTGCGGGTTGTACAGGGTGCCTATGAGACCAGCAATGTCAATTCGGCCAGCGCCATGGTGCAAATGATCAATCAGACCCGGATGTTTGAACTGAATATGCGGGTTATTCAGACCGCAGAGCAAAACGCCCGGCAGGCCAACATTTTGCTGACCCTTTCTAACTTCTAACGTGATGCCGCGTACCGAGGACCACTCATGATTCGTTCACTCTGGATTTCAAAGACCGGCCTTGATGTTCAGCAATCACACTTAGATGTGATCTCGAACAACCTGGCGAACTCCACCACCACGGGCTATAAGCGGGTCAAGCCCATGTTTGAAGATTTGATTTATCAAACCATTCGTCAGCCTGGCGGTCCGACGCAGGGTGATGCCCAGTCGCCCAGCGGACTGCAGATCGGTGCGGGTGCCCGTGTTGCTGCGACCGAGCGGATTCATTCACAAGGCGGCTTTACCCGCACCGATAACGCACTGGACATTGCGATATACGGCAACGGTTTTTTCCAGATCAATATGCCTGATGGCACCACTGCTTACACCCGGGATGGAAACTTCACTCGAAACTCAACGGGTCAGCTGGTGACACAGCAGGGCTTTACCGTCGCACCGGGTATTACGATTCCCGCGGAGTCTCAGTCAATTGTTATCTCGCAGTCCGGCGAGGTCCGCTACTTTACGCAAGGCGGCGCTACCGAGGGAGTCGTTGCTGGCCAGGTGCAGTTGGCCGTATTTGCCAATCCGGCCGGCCTGACTTCAATTGGGGCAAATCTCTATTTAGAGACGGCTGCCTCTGGCGCGCCCCAGCAGGGCAACCCAGCTGCTAATGGATTTGGTTCGTTACGCCAATATTTTATCGAGGCCTCTAACGTCAATCTCGCTGAGGAGCTCGTTTCAATGGTTGTAGCCCAGCGCGCTTATGAAATTATGACTCGATCAGTCACCGCCTCAGATGACATGCTGCAGCGGCTAGGACAGATGTAATCATGGGCTCGTTTTCTGTAAAAAATCTGGGAATCATTGTGCTGAGCGCGTATGCAATCGCGCTGCTTGCAGGATGTGCCACCGCAGAAAAGCCGGCTCTTGTCAAAGCATCTACATCGGTTCGGCCATCTGCCGCAGACGGACAGCCCGCAAACGCGGGCAGTCTGTTCCCCGCCTCCGGCGCAGCTGCCGGGCGATTTCGGCCCCTGTTTGAGGATCCCCGTGCGCGCAATGTGGGCGATACGTTGACGGTCGTTTTAAATGAGAAAACTGCTGCCAAACGATCCAGCAGCGCAGCAGCTGAAAAGAGCACCGAGCTTGATATCAAGGCCGATTTGTCGCCCTTAAATAACATCAGTGGCGCGGTTAACGGACTACCCGGATCAGGAATCGCACGTAACGCTGCAAAACGGACTGCCGCAGCCGGCGCTGCCTTCAATGGACTCTCTGCGTCGGGATCAAATACCTTTGAGGGATCGGGTGAGGCGGCTGCACAAAATGATTTCACCGGCACGATTACGGTTACGGTGATCGAGGTGCTCTCGAATGGAAATCTGGTGATCGCCGGGGAGAAGCAGCTCGCGGTGAGCGCTGAAGAGGAAGTGATCCGAATCAGTGGGGTTGTCAATCCAGCTGATCTGGTTCGTAACTCAACGACCTCCTCAAAAATAGCGGATCTTCGGCTCGAGTACCGGGGACGTGGCTTTGGTGATGATGCAACGCGGCCGGGCTGGTTTACCGGAATGCTCTTAAAGCTCACTCCTTTTTGAGGCAAATATGTTTTTATTTTTTAAAAATTTTGTGATCAAGCGCTGGTGGTGGATTTTTATCGCAGCGCTCATTGGCTTTCAGGTCTTTTCTCCGAAAGGTGCGATGGCCCAGCAGCGCATTAAAGAGATTGCGAGCGTCGCAGGAGAGCGTAGCAATCAGTTGATCGGCTACGGTCTGGTGGTCGGCCTGGACGGGTCGGGTGACCAGACGACTCAGAGCCCGTTTACGCTTCAAAGTACATTGGCGATGCTGCAGTCCTTGGGTGTTGCCGTTCCGCCTGGCGTCTCGGCTCAGACCCGAAATATTGCTGCCGTCATGGTGACGGCAGAACTGCCTCCGAATTCACGGCCAGGTCAGAAGATCGATGTCACAGTCTCTTCGATGGGTAATGCCCGTAGTCTGCGTGGTGGCACGCTGTTGATGACGCCATTGCGCGCTGCCGATGGCCAGATTTACGGATTGGCACAGGGCAATATTTTTGTTGGCGGCGCAGGTGCTTCTGCCGCCGGCTCCAGCGCAGTAGTAAATCACTTATCGGCGGGACGGATTCCGAGTGGCGGCGTGGTGGAGCGTGCGTTGCCCAGTCAGTCCAGCGGTCAGTTTTTGCAACTTGATTTGTATCAGAGTGATTACACGTTGATGCGTCGCACCGCGGAGGCGATTGCCAAACGTTTTGGTGATGGCGTAGCGCTACCCCAGGATGCCAAGTCGCTGCGTGTTGCCGTGCCTACCGAGCCACTAGCCCGCGTCACATTTATGGCCGAATTGGAAAATTTGGTTGTCGCGATGGGGGCTGAGCGGGCGAAGGTGGTGGTGAATTCCAGGACTGGCTCGGTGGTGATGAATCAGTCGGTCAAGCTCAATCCTTCTGCTGTTGCTCATGGAAATCTATCGGTTCGTATTCAGGCCGAACCCTCGGTGAGTCAGCCCGAGCCCTTTAGCCGCGGCCAGACCGCTGCCGTACAACAGGCTCAGGTCGAAGTGGAGCAAGGCGGCGTTGAGGGCGGTCTGGTGAAAGTTCCCCCAGGCGCCAGTCTTGATGAGGTGGTCCGCGCATTGAACATTCTCGGTGCAAAGCCCGCCGATTTGATGGCGATTCTGCAGGCGCTGAAGGCCTCTGGGGCATTGCAAGCGGACCTCGAGGTGATTTGATCATGCAACCCTTAATGGCCATCTCTCCTTGGGATCTTTCGGCACAGCAGGCGCAGGCCTCGCGTCTTAAGGCCTCGGGCACCACTCGGGAGCAGCTGACACAGGCTGCAGGTGGATTCGAAAACTTTTTAGTACGGAAGTGGTTGGAGGCTGCAAGAAAATCAAGCCTAGAGCCAAAGTCGGGGCCAATGGCGATTTACGACAACATGGTCGACGATCAATTGGCGTTTTTGGTGAGCCGTCAGGGCGGGCTCGGTTTTGTACAGCCGATGGTCGAGCAGATGCTTGCCCAGATCAAGGCACGCACTGTGGATCCCTCGGCGGACTCAGCAGCGCCCGGTGCCGCCTCAGCCCAGTCAGCGGGCACTACCCCAAATTAGCGCGTTAAGGATCCCACCCCATGGCCTCTTCCATCATGAGCACAGCACAAGCGGGACTGCAGATCGCCCAGGCGGGCCTGCTTGTGACCTCGCAAAACGTTGCTGGCGCATCGGTGGAGGGATATAGCCGCAGGGATGCCACGACAGTCATCAATCGACTCGCACCTAATGGTGCCGGCGTTTATGGCACCGGTTTTTCGGTAGAGGGTTTCACGCGAGATTATTCGCGACTTCTCGAGAATCAGCGGCTTACGCAGCAGGGGAAAACCACTTACTACGAGACGCTGGTGGAGAGCACTGAGCTTCTCGATAAAGTGATCGCCGACGACAGCAATTCCTTGGCGATTGCAATCTCTGAATTTTTTGATGCTGCAGGCCAGATGGTCGGCGCGCCTGAAAGTATTGCCTACCGCTCGAATCTGACCCATAAGGCTGATCTGGTGGCTCAGCGGGTGGTTGGCCTGGCCGAGACCGTGAATCAGGTCGATAAGGATGCTCGAAATGCCTTAAAAACGACCCTAGAGCGGGTCAATACGCTAACGGGTCAGCTGGCACTTCTTAACGGAAAACTGAAAGAGGGCCGCAACATCAGCAATATCGAGCCGTCGGCAGATTACCTGGATGAGCGTGATCGGGTACTCATGGAGCTGCAGCGCCTGGTGGGTGGACAGGCGCTGATTAATTCCGATTCCACAGCCTCGCATTATTTAAACGGCATACCCATCGTAGAGGGCGCCGTGGCCAATCAGTTCCTGCTGAGTTCAATCGCGGGCGATATGGACAATATCCGGGTTCAGTTCACGACCTATCGAACACTGACCGAGCCTGCCATCGGCCCGCGTGATCTGCATGCAACAACCCGCTCGATCGCGACAGATTTTATCTCGGGCGGAGAGGCTGGCGCCTTCGTCAAATTGATTCGAGATTTCGTCCCCGACGTTTCTCGGCGTATTGATGCAGTGGCAATTGGGCTGCTAAAGACTGTCAATAGCGTCAGCCCGAACCCCATTTTTGGTTTTAAGACGGAGTCGGGCAAGATCGTCTCCAATCCGACGAACGATGAATTTGTACAGTCCATTCCGACTGTCCGCGCGAATTCCGATATCTACGCGATTCGTGACCAGTTAAATCCGAAGGCCTCGAATCACGCACCCGCTATGTCTTTTTTAAGATCGGGGAACTTTATTTCAGTTGCTCCACAAGATGCGAGCGACTACCTAATTGAGTCGGATCAGGTCTACCGCCTTGAGGGGTTACGCTCCATTTTCAGTGATCCCGTTGCGGATGTTGTGAGTACGGTCGGCAACACGATCGCTACTTGGGTGAACGATAACAAGGCCAATCAGTCGGTGATGCAGGTATTAAACGACCGGCGCGAGAGCATCTCTGGGGTAAATTTGGATGAAGAGGCCGCCAATATGGTGAAGTTTCAGCAGCTGTATGCTGCCTCTTCGAAAATCATTCAAACAGGGAATCAGATTTTTGAGACTCTGTTGGCGATGATCTCCCGCTAAGAATAGGCGCTTATGAGAGTCAGCAGCCATCAGCTTCTCGATGCCGCCATCAACTCGATCCAGAAGCAGTCGGTCGAGGCGATGAAGTGGCAGCAGCAGATCTCATCGGGCAAAAAGTATGTCAAGGCCAGCGAGGGCGCGGTCGCGATCGCCCGCGGGGTCGAAATTCAGTTTGATAAATCCAAATATGCAATGCTGAAGGCCAATCAGGACTTCGTTGCCACCCGTATGGCGCTTGCAGACGCCCAATTGGGTAGCATGCACGATGCCCTATCCGAAATGCAGCAGATGGGAGTACAGGCTCGGGATGCCGCCATCGGTAAGATTGGTCTGCAGTCACTGGCGCAAAAGGCGCGCGCTGCTTACGATTTGTTGGCCCAGCAGGCGGTGGCGATGGATACCAATGATGAGCGGTATCTGCTGGATACAACCAATGTCGCCCGGTTGGATCAGCCCAAAATTACGGCAACGGGCAGTGCGTCGGTCGCCCAGAAGGACTCGATCACATTTAGCGGTGCTTACGGGGCCAATGAGATCGTTGAGTTCACGGTCAACGGTGTTCGGCTGCAGTACATCACGACTGCCGGAGATACTGCGAACTCAATTGCCACTAATATTGCGACCCAATTTACTGCGGCCGCCAATAATGCGGGCAACTCTGCAGTCACGGCCAGCGCGTCCTCCGGCACGATCACGTTGGAAGCAAAAAAGCCAGGTGTGCCGTTTACCGCCTCGGTGGTGGAGAACTCCTCAACCGGGTCTGCAGTTCGTGCTGAGGTACGGGCCAATGTGACTGAGGTCAGCTCGGCCACAATCGCCCCAGACGCCGTCTTCCAAAAAGCAGGGACCTATTTGATTGATAAATTCTCCACGCGATCTATTGGGGCAGGAGAGACAATCACTGAGGCCAGAATGCAGATCGAGGGCAAGGGTCCCGATGGCAGTACCAGCAGCTATTACGTAGGCGTATATAAAAATGGCATTTTGAAGTTTCCTCAGCAGCCCGATGCCTTTATGAATCTGGAGATTGCCATCACGGGTAACCCAGATTTGATGACCGAGATGCGCTTTGAGGCCAATCCGGTCACGGTTCGGCTTAATCCAGCCGCAAAAATGCATGTTGATGGCGCCTATGCGGTGGAGTTAAGCAAGGGCGATCAGTTTATCAATGGAAATTTTGAAAAGACCGGTGTGACCTATCAGGGGTCAAGCGCTTTGATCAATGGGTGGACTGCGTCGCTTACTGCGGCTGCCGGCACGAATACCACGGTGACTGCGGCGACCAATACAGTGGATTTCTCGACACAAACACGTTTTGATTCGGGCCGATCACTGTTGCTGAAATCCTCGGGGGTCTCAGGAACCGCAACAGCCGGAGCGGCCAGCGTCGGCGGACCAGTGTTACTCTCGAATGAACCCGTCCAGCTTTTCGCATCCAACACAACAACCGGTCGTGTTGCGGATACAGTGAGCTTTCGCTGGGCGGCGACCAGCACCGAGTTGGCCAAGGTCACCGTATCGTTGGTCAATATTGATACCAACGAGTCGACGGTTTTGCTGTCTTCGACTGCTGCAGCACCATCCTCGTCGCCAACTTGGGCCGCACTCACCCATACCGTCACCAAAGACGGTCGTTATCGGCTGAAGGTTGAGTCTGCGACCGTAGATTCTGCTGTTGACGGTATTTCGAATGCCACCACGTCGGTCTACATCGACGATGTTCAGGTCGTTTCTGGGGCCAAGGAGCTTACAGCCGCAACCCTTATGGTTGATGGTGCAGCGGTAAAAACGGCGACGGTTGCTAATGGTGGGCTGGCCTATGACGCGACCACGAAGACCACGCGCATCAATTTCGCTAACGCAGCCGGCAGCCCAACCAATTTTTATGACCTCTCGCTTGATCTGGTGGGCGATCCCGCTGATTTACGGACCACGAATAAGATCAATTTCCGCGTTGACCCTAAGGTTAAGCAGATTGAGATCGAGCCAGGCATCTGGGTGCCAGAGGGCATTAGTTTCCGTGAGGCATTGGGCAACAATACGGCCACCTCCCGAGATGTCCTGGCCGATGCTCGGGCATTTGTTGAGTCATTAGAGCGGGCGGCCGTATCAGGCACCCTGGAGTCCGATTTCACAGGCAAAATTGCCCATCTTGACGCGGCCACTGACCAGGTCCTGAAATATCAGATTCGTGCCGGCGTGATTGGCGCCCAGGTGGATGCGGCCAAGGCCGCCCTGGAGATCAAGGCCACCGAGCTGGAGGCCCATCGGTCCAGGCTTTTGGATACCGATATTGCCGAAGCCTCGGCCGGCCTGGTTCGGACGCAGACTTTATTAGAGGCGGCGCGCTCGATTTTTGCGCGCCTGGAGTCATCGAATTTATTTCAACGATTGATGTGAGAATGGGGCTGCCCGTCAGGATGAAGAAAAGGACACGATCATGCTTTGGGGAATAGGAGTTGTCGTTGGTCTTGGCTGCGCGTTGCTTGGGTACTCCTTGCACGGCGGAAATATTGTTGTGCTGTGGCAGCCAACTGAGGTGCTCAGTATCGTAGGCTTGGCAGTGGGCTACTTGATTGCCAGTAATACCGGCCGAAACCTGAAAGCCACCATGGCAGCGATTCCGAAGGCCTTCAAATCGCCTTCAGCGACAAAGCGTAAGTGCCTGGATCTGCTCTGTCTGCTGTTTGAGATTTTGCAGAAGATTCGCCGCGATGGTCTGATGTCGCTTGAAGCGGATATTGAAGAGCCGGATTCAAGTCCGCTCTTTGAAAAATATCCCAGCATCGCTAAGGACCACCACCTCACTGAGTTTATTTGTGACTACCTCCGCATGATGCTGGGTGGGTCACTCAACATTCAGCAGGTCGAGGCCTTGATGGAGCAAGAGTTAGAGACCCATCATGCAGAGGCCCATGTTCCGGTCACGATTATTGGAAAAATGGCCGACGCCTTCCCCGCCTTCGGAATTGTGGCGGCGGTGATGGGGGTGGTGATGGTGATGGGCTCGATCGGCCTGCCACCCGCAGAGCTCGGAAAACTGATTGGTGCCGCGCTGGTGGGGACCTTTCTGGGGATTCTGATGTCCTATTCGGTGACCGGTCCAATCTCGAGCGCCTTGGAGCAAAACGAGGAAGTCGAATCAAAAACCTTTTTGGCCGTGAAGGCGGTGCTTCTAGCAAGCTTGAATGGTTTTCCGCCACAGGCGGCGGTGGAGTTTGGCCGTAAGGTCCTCTTTTCCGATATGCGTCCGACCTTTAAAGAGCTAGATGAGGAAACCAAGGCAGTCAAGGGCAAGTAATTCCAGACTGCAGCGACACCTAAACCTGTAATCAATGAGCTGAAAGAGCGGAAGTGGCCGAGAAGAAAGAACAAGAACCAATTATCGTCAAGCGCGTCAAGAAAGTTGTTGGCGGGCATGGCGGTGGGGTCTGGAAAATTGCCTACGCAGACTTCGTGACTGCGATGATGGCGTTTTTCTTGCTCATGTGGGTGCTGGGCTCCACCACATCGGGCGATCTCGCGGGTATTTCGGCCTACTTTCAGAATCCGCTTCGTCTAACGCTGGAAGGCGGCCAAGGCTCTGGCGATCAGAACTCAATTATTAAAGGTGGCGGCCCGCAGATTTTCCGCACCATCGGTGTCGAATCCAATGCGGATGCAGATACTGCCCAGCGCCGCATCAGTGACTCCCGAATTGAAGAAGACGAGCGGCTTCGGCTTAACACCATTGCGATGCAAGAAGCCAAAGGTGAGATTCAGGAAAAGATGCAGTCAGACCCGGAGCTTGCCAAAACCCGTAACCAGGTCTTTATGGACATCTCTGCTGAAGGTATGCGGATCCAAATTGTGGATGAGAAAAACCGTGCAATGTTTACGGTGGGTGGCGCGGAGATGGCCCCTTACGCGGTCAATCTACTTCGTTTAATCGGCAGTGTCCTGAAGGATATGCCCAATCTGGTCCGAATTGAGGGCCACACCGATGGCCTGAAGTACGGCAACGGCCCTGCTGGCTACACCAACTGGGAGCTTTCCACCGAGCGTGCCAATGCGGCGCGTCGCGAAATGGTGCGCGGGGGTCTGCAAGAAGGCAACGTGTCTCAGGTTGTGGGCTTTGCTGACACGATTCGCCTAAACCCAAGTAATCCCAACGACCCTTTGAATCGGCGCATCTCGATTACGGTACAAAATAAAACCGCCGGCGGCCTGCCTTCGGCTAAGCCGGCAGCCCCGTCTCCTGCACCGGCGGCCTTGGAAAAAGGTCAGGCCGCAGCGAAGTCGGCTCCCACCGCGGCAGTGCGTACGCCAGCAGCTGGACAGCCGCCCGCCTCAGCGCCCGCTCAAGCATCGGGGACTGCTGCACCTGCATCCTCGGATCAAAGCGGCCGCACGCCTGTGCTCGTTTTGCCGCCACGGCCTCAGCTCGGACCGGCCGCCGCTGGGGCGCCTCCAAAAAAATAAGGCCAGGTCATGAGCAAGCATCTGCAACCCTGTCTTTACTTGCGATCACTGCAAGTCAGCGTGGCTTGTGCGTTGGCGTTGAGTTCGGCAGCGTTCTCGGCGCAGCCAGCAAAGGCGCCGCAGGCGGTTGCCGCAGCGCCCGCCGCTAACAGCGCAGCGCCCACAGCGAAACCGGCCGCACCCGGCGTACCGAGCTTTGCCGATTTCACGCAGTGGCATCGTCAGTACCTGGTCGAACGCGGTAAGGCGGTGAAGGGTGCCGCCTGTATTCGTAGCAGCAGCTGTATCAGTGATGAGAGCGATTATTTTCGGCACATTGAGGCGGCACACAATATTCGTAAAGCCATTGAGGGCTGGGCAAAAAGCGGCAATCACGATGCGGCGTATTACGCCGGGCTTATGGCTTTTGAGGAAGCAAAGCGCTTTGATGAGGAATTTCGCATCTATGCCGGCCATAAAGATGAGCGCTACCTGGAGGCAGGTCGAAAATTTCTTGAGGCATCGGACCGCGAAAGGCGCAAGGCAAAAGAATTTCTTCACCCCGCGGCTTATGCCCACCGTGCGGATTCCTGCATGCTGATGGGCGACATTCTTGAATACGAAAAGATGGGCAATCTCGAGTCCAAGGCGCTCGTGTTTTTTTACTGTGCCTCTCGCGAGTACTACATCGTCGGCCATCGGGATCAGGCTGTTCGTGCTTATACCGCCATGCTGCGAAACGGCCATCCGCAAAGCCCAATGATTATCGAAATGCATGCACGACTATTTTCGCAACAGCCACCAAATTTATGGCGACCCATTAGCAGTCCTGCTGGCGCTTCGCCAGCAGCCACTGGCAAGCCAGTCCAATAACGAAAGGAACCCAAATGGCTGCGATTCTTGAGAAACTCGCGATGATTCTGAAAAAGACCATGTTGTTTCTGGTCTTCCCTCTGGGCTTTGTGGTGTTTTTGTTTTTCCTTGGCGAACAATTCGAGGTCAGCCGTCTTGGCGCTGTTGCCGAGTGTGAAGACACCGCAAACAAATCGGTCTGCCTTCGCACCAAGGGCTACCTGGCAAGCGCACCGTATTACCCTGATCTTGGCCGTCGCTATCTTGGTGCGTTTGCTCGCACCGTAGGCGGTGATCTTGGCGCAAGCTACAAAGAGCCTGAGCCTGCCGCTCCTGTGGCCGCTGCGGAAGGAACGGCAGCCGCTCAAGCTCCGGCAGCAGGCGCACCCGCAGCAGCACCGACAGCGGTAGCCCAAAATGCAGCCGCTCCGGCAGCAGCGTCCCCAGCGCCGCCTCTGCCGCCGCCTGCCGCCATCGCACCGCCAGTGATTCCAAAAAAATAACGCTTGATGAAGCGATACGCTCGACTGCTGTTGCTGTTGCCCTTATTCGCGGGGCTCGTAGCGTGCTCGGACTATCAAACCGCGCGTCGCGCGTATGAGGTTGGTCGCTTCACTGAGGCCCTCGAGATCCTCGAGCGCCTGGCGCGAGAGGGCAACTCACGCGCCCAATACGAAGTGGCTTTGATGTATCTGCAGGGCATCGGTACTGCGGTGAATCCGACACTGGGCGGTCAATGGATGTTGGCTGCCGCGAATAGCGGCAATGCAACAGCGATGGTGGAGATTGGCGGCCGTTTTGAAAACGGTGTTAACGCCGAAAAAAACACCATCCTGGCCTTTACTTGGTATCGACGCGCTGCGCTAACGGGAGATCCCATCGGCCGCTACAAATATGCGCTGATGTACGAGTCAGGCGAGGGCATTCCTCAGGATCTTCCTCGGGCCTATGCCTGGTATCGGCTTGCCGATAGCACCGCAGGGAAAATTGCCGCTCAGCGAGTCTGGCAGAAAATGACACCCGCGGATCGTGAGCAGGCCGATCGCGTCCACGATCTTTTGAAAAAGAATCCCGAAGCCTGAGCTAAACTTCCGGCATGGCGGAAGAAGAGTTCCAGGAAGATAAAACCCTAGAACCTACCGAGCGGCGATTACAAAAGGCCCGCGAGGAAGGACAGTTCGCCCAGTCCCGAGACCTCACCACTCTGGGGCTGCTCCTGGTATTCATGCTGTTTGCATTCTCCGCTGGCCCGGTCCTCGTGCGTCAGATGGTGATTATGGTGCGTGATGGCCTCACCTTCTCAGATCCTGATCGTTGGGCCGATACGGTCATGGCATGGCTCTCAGGATCAGTATTAAGTTTTATTGGCTTACTGGCTCTACTGCTGGTGCCTGTATTGTTGGTGGCGATCTTTGCGCCCCTAAGCCTCTCGGGCCTGCGCCCGGTTTTTGCCTTTAAGTTCCAGGGCAACAGATTAAACCCGATTGCGGGCATTGGCCGGATTCTCTCGTTGCCGACTGCAGTGGAGTTGGTGAAAACGATTCTGAAGGCATTCCTGGTCTTGGGCGTTGGCATGGCCTATCTGATTGCGCTCTTAGGAAATGTCTCCACGCTGGTGAATCAGGATTTCAACCTCGCGGTGGTGAACACAAGCCAGCTTATTTTTAATGGCGCCTTGCTGCTGCTGATTCCTCTGATCTTGATTGCGGTGGGCGATGCGGTATTTCAGCGCTTTAATTTTATGCGCCAGATGCGGATGAGCCGCGAGGAAATCAAGCAGGAAATGAAAGAGATGGAGGGCTCTCCGGAAATTCGGGCCAAGCTGCGACAGCGGCAGCGGCAGATCGCTCAGAGCCGCATGATGTCAGCCATTGAACGGGCCGATGTGGTGGTCGCCAACCCGGACCACTATTCGATCGCCTTGCGTTATGACCAGGCCACCATGGCTGCACCAGTGGTGGTGGCCAAGGGCCTAGACTCCCTTGCCTTGCGAATTCAGGATGTGGCCAAAGAGCACCAAGTGCCGATTGCTCGGATACCGCCCTTGGCACGTCTGATGTACTCAAGATTAGAAATCGGTGATCCAGTACCTGAGCAGCTCTTTGAGGCGGTGGCCAAGGTGCTGGCTTGGGCCTATGAATTAAAGCGCGGCACTAAAGACGAAACCGACTTGCCCGAGATCGGCGTACTCCCCCAGCTTGAGACGGTGGCGTGATTCGCCTGGGCCCACTCTCCAAAGCACTTCTTTCTCAAATTCTTGCGATGGCCTTGGTGCTGGGCGCATTGGCGCTGGGCGCCTTTGGTGAGCCACCACGGCTGTGGCTGGCCATTGTCGCGCAGGCCTGTTGTGCTGCTGTGATTGCACACTGGCTTATGTCAGATCGCTGGTGGCTGTGGATTCATGTACTGTTTCCAGTCGCGGTTGCGGCCGCCAATAGCCTGCAGATTCAGAGCGGCTGGTATCTGGCTGCGTTTTTAATCTTCGTTTTGGTCTTTGGCCCGACGGTGAGAAGCCGGGTACCTTTGTTTTTAACCAGCAAGCCCACGATCCAAGCAGTCTCGGAGCTTTTGGCCCGCGAGGTCTTCGCCCAGCAGCCTGATGCTCGGGTGCTCGATTTTGGCGCGGGCACCGGCAGCATGCCGATTGGCTTGGCACAACGGCATCCCCATCACTTTTTTGACGGGATTGAAGCGGCCTGGTTGCCGTTTCTTCGCGCTCGCCTGAAGGCAGCTGGGCTCTCTAACGTTCGTTTAATTCGGGGTAATTTCTGGGATCTGGATTTATCGCCTTATGCGGCGGTATATGCATTTCTATCAACGGAGCCTATGCCGAGACTGTGGCAGAAGGCCTGCAAGGAAATGCGGCCCGGAACGCTTTTGATTTCGAATAGCTTTCGGGTGCCAGGCGTAGAGCCCAGCCAGGTATTGCAGGTTGATGACGAACGCCAAACGGAGCTTTTGATTTACCGCATTTCGCCCACTTAATCGTGATGGGCAGTGAGCCAGGCCTCAAGAATAGCTTTCAGGTGGGGGTCTTTCCAGACTCGCTGGGCATTTTCGGCTTGGCGGTCGGTAATTTCAATCAGGCGCAGCCGCTTGACAAAGTTCATGTGTCCGGCGGTGCTTGGGAAAAAAGAATCGGGCGGCGTGAGTGGCCCGATGGGCACCAGGCAGAGAATCCATAGATCGCGCATATGATCTTCATAGATCTGGCCGGTTTTTTTTAGCTGTAGCGCCCGGTGCACCATGGCGCGCAGCAGCTTTAGCGGATCGGCGATGTCGTAATTGCAGATATTGACCAGCTCAGCACCGACGATTTTTTTCAGGTCCTTGCCTTCCGAAAAATCGAATCCGAATTCCCCAAAGTCAAAGACGTAGTTCGTCGCGATCTCAGCGATTTGTTTTGATTTATCGCCATGGGCCTTTTTCAGCGCATCCCGCAGGCCTTTTTCAAATTGGTTACGGACCTCGTAGACCATGTCATTTTGGGCAGCCATGGGATCGGCTTTTTTCTTTTTGTTACCAAAGAGAAGCTGAAAAAGCGCTTTAAACATCGAATCTCTCGCGAATCGAAATGAGCTAAAAGGGCAGGGGGCTAAAGTGCGGTCTCATCGGGCGTATCTGCCTTGATCATCTCCGGCACCCGCGAAATCTCCGGCAGTGCCGAAGGTGGCGCAGAGGCTGCGCCGGTGGTCCAGTCGGAGCGAGCCCGCATGCTATGGGCCTCAAAGACTGAGATTTGGCTTGCCTTCCAAACCGCCTCGCAAAAGGTAAGGAAGCGCTCTTTTACATCATCTTTTCCTGCACTCACGATGTAATCCCGCTGATACAGCGATTCAAAATCTTTGGCGGCCAGCACTGGCGGCGTTAAAAGAAATGGCACTGGAAAACGCTGCGCTGCCATGGAGTCGAATTTGCGCTGAAAGGGGTGAATCTTATTGGGGGTGATCAGCAGCCGGGGAGAGCGTGGTCGATCGAGTGCAGGTTTGAGATCTCCCAGCAAAGCAATTGTGGAAAGCAGCTCTAATTCTGAAAGCGATGTCGGAATAATCCATAAGTCAAAAATTTCAAGTAATTCATAGCCGACAGCGGGTGACCAGGTGACGTCTGTGATGACGACCTCATGGACATTTGAGGCATCCCGGATATGGCAGCGGGCGTTAAAAATCCCAAGACGATTTGCACCTTGGATCAGATGGCTCGCGTGGTCATACTTGAGCCGATCAACATGGACGGCATTTTTTATCCAAAGCGATGACGTGCCCTGGCGATCTAGATCAATGAGCAGGGTGCTCATCTGCCGCTCAATGGCAAAATAGGCGGCCAGATTGGCGCTCAGTGAACTCTTACCGACGCCACCTTTCTGGTTGCTGACCAGAATTTTTAGTCTCGGCGTCCCGCCTGTTTTCAATCGCTCGCTCCGCCCCTACAGGGTTTAGGGATCCCGAATTTTAGCGGCAAAACCGGATGCCCTAAAATAAAACCTCGATAAATTTCACCATCAAAGAGGGTTGTTTTGGCCTTTCGAACCTATCCCCCCGAGCTTGACGCTAAGGTCCTGGAGCAATACAAGCTGGATTCCCGGCCGGCCGAGCGCATGGTGATTCGGGAGTTCAATTCAGGCGTCACCGCGGGCCTGATGCCGCTGAGGGACTTCTCCAAGCGGCTTGCCCTGAAATGCGTCGAGGCTGATCCGGTAGCGGGCCTAGCGTTTTCCCTGCCTGAGGGCACAGAGGTCCCAAAGGTCATCAAGGAATCGCAGCATCTTTGGGTGGTGATCACTGCCGATCAATACAAATTGCAGTTCATCGCACCCAATGTGAAGTTTGGCTCCTATGATCTGGTGACATCGGATTTTCCAACCGAGGTCATCGCCATTCAGCGCCGCGAGAGTTTTCGCGTGCCGGCTCCCGCGGATCGTACGCTCGATTTAGTGATCTCGGGCTCTTTTAGCGCAGTGGTAGAGCCGCGGATTTTCGATATTGGCTTTCAAGGCGTTGGACTCGAGTTCAGCGCGATGGAGCGCATGCAGGTGGGCACGATCTGGTCGAACTGCTATTTTTCCCGCGGAAAGAAGTCTTCAGAGAGTTTTATGCTTCAGGTTAAAAATGTCAGTGATGTTTATAACCTAGATCATTTTCGCGTGGGCTGCCAGCTGCTAAAGCCCGGCCAGCAGACCATCACTGATTTTGAAACCACCCGAAACAGCATTCAAAACTGCATAGTCTCTGGCCAGCCTCAGCGCTGGCACTTAAGCGTCAGCTGGCTTTAAGTAGGCTCTGCCAGAGGCTGAGTCGGCGGGCCGTAATTTCGCCTGCCTCGGCCGCCTGCTTTACCGAGCAGCCGGGCTCGTTGAGATGATGGCAATTCGCAAAACGGCATCGGCCGCGTGCTTCTTGCGCAGCCGCCCACTCTGGAAATCCGAGTGCCAGCTGGGACTCAGAGAGGTGATACAGGCCAAAGAGCTGAAAGCCTGGTGTATCAATCAGCCAACCCCCGTGCGCAGAGACCATTCGCGATGCCGTTGTAGTGTGACGGCCGGTTTGAAGTGCAGTAGAAATTTCTTGTGTCTGGGCATTAAATTCAGGCACAAGCCAGTTTAAGAGGCTGCTTTTTCCCATGCCCGATTGGCCCAAGACCACAGTTGTTTTTCCGGCAAGTCTGCGGACTAAGTCGGCGTTTTCACTTTGAATAAATCCCGGTGTCTTCGGTTTAGAGGCAACCTCTAGCACGGCCCAATCGAGCTGCCTTAGGCAGCCCTTAAAGCTTGCAAGCTGCTGGCGGGCCCGCTCAGTGGGCTGCGTCAGATCCATTTTATTGACCACGATTAGCCCAGCAATGCCTTCTGCAACACAGGCGCAGATCATTCGTGCCAGCAGTTCATCGGAAAAGAGTGGATCACCTGAAACCACGATCAGCGCCTGATCAATATTGGCGGCTAGGGCCTTGCTGCGATGGGCCTCGCTACGAAGCAGGGTATTTTTTCTTGGAAGCTGCCGAAGAATCACCGCAGGGCTTAGCGTCTGATCAATTTCAACCCAATCATTCGTCATGGGTTCCTGATCCCGGCCTTTATAGACGCATAAATGATGCTGGCCCTGCTGGTCGATTACCCAGGCCTGCCGGCCGTGGTGGCTTAGGATTCTTGCCCGCATGGAGGGGCATACGGCAGAGGTTGCTGGCGATCGCGCATAGCCCGGATCTTAGCCTGTGCGATGATTAACGACTATGTCAATAACAAACGAATTGAATCTGGTATGGGTCGACATGGAAATGAGCGGCCTAAACCCCGATGTAGATCGAATCCTGGAGGTGGCGATGGTCGTCACCGATGCCCAGCTTACGGTCCTGGCGATTGCACCGGTGGTCGTGGTTCATCAATCCGATAGCCTCCTGGAGGGCATGGATGCCTGGAATAAAAGTACCCACGGCAAATCGGGCTTAATTGAAAAGGTACGCACGTCCTCAATGACAGAGTCAGAGGCCAGCGCGCTTTTGCTTGATTTTATTCGAGGCTATGTGCCGTCGGGCAAGTCCCCAATGTGTGGCAATACCGTGCATCAGGATCGGCGCTTTATGCAGCGATACATGCCTCAGCTCGAATCATTCTTTCATTACCGTAACATCGATGTCAGCACAATCAAGGAGCTCTGTCGTCGCTGGAATCCATCGGTAATGAAAGGCTTCGAGAAGCAGGGCGCCCATACGGCCCTAGCGGATATTCAGGAATCGATTGAGGAGTTAAGGTTTTATCGCAACAATTGGATTGAGAAATCGTCGGCGTAGCAGCAGACCCAAGCCGAGACATGCGGCCGAGAGGCCGAGGAAATTGCCCATCCAAAATCCTTCTGGCGCCGAGGGCCCGGGCGCGAAAAGCGTATGGGCAAACCACCAGCCGCCTCCTACCCCAAATCCCCAGAGGCTAACGCCATAGACCAGCATGGGTGTGAAGGTAATTCTCCAAGCACGCAGTGAGGAATACAGCAGACACTGCAACGCATCAAGCATGTGACAGACTGCCGCATAGATGATGAGCACCCGGGCGAATTGCCGCACCATCTGATCCTCGGCATAAAGCTGCGCTATAGAATCCTGTAACAATAAGATGACCAAGACGATTGCCGCGGCGATTCCCATCACCAGCCGCATGCCGGCCCAGACCCAGGCCCGCGCCTTGGCCTCGTCACCAGCGCCGATGGATTGGGCGGCAAGAATACTGGTGGCATTCGATAAAGCCAGTGGCATCATAAAAATTAGTGTGGCGAGATTTGCTGCAACCTGATGGCTTGCGCTGGCGATGGTGCCAAAGCGCCCAATTAACAAGGCCATCAAGGTAAAAGACGTTACTTCGATGAGATAGCCCGCCCCAATTGGAAATCCGATACGCAGCAACTCCGAAATTTTTCCAAAGACGGGTTGGCGCAGCCGCACATGAAAGTCTCGGTAGCGGCGATCCATCAGGAGGACCATTAATGCGACTGCCAACGAGACCCACGACAGAATTGCGGTAGAGACCGCACAGCCGACTGCGCCCATTGGCGCGATTAAGCCGTCAACGCCGTCCATAAATACGAGATTCAGAGGCCACTTCACGGTCAGCATCACCAGGTTGATGGTCATCGTCACTGCGGGCCGGGAGGTCGCACTGTTGAGTGTAAAAAATACGCTGTAAAGCAGTGTTGAGGGCATCGCTAAGGCGATGATTTGCAGATATTCGGTCAGTGGTTCGTGCAGACCGGGGTCGGGCTGGGTGAGCCCCAGCCAGGGTTCGCTCCACCACAGCAATGGAATGCCAATTGCAGCCAGAATGAGCGCCACCCAGGCGGCCTGTCCTACATCGTCGCCGATTTCAGATAGGCGTCCTGCACCGAAATGGCCGGCCGCAATTGGCGTCAGTCCCATCAGCACGCCGCGAAACGCTACGAACACGCTGATGTAAATCGCTGCACCAAGCCCGATGACAGCGAGGTCTTCAGCGGATCGTTGGCCTGCCATAACTGTATCGATGACGCCATTGCCCAGTACGGCAATCTGGCCGACCAAAATTGGCCAGCCGAGCGTGAAGACATCACGCGCGCGGGTCACTGGAGGCGCTCAAGTAGCAGATAACGCTGACGGCCGCGTCGGTCCTCAGCGTTGCTCTGCCAGGCTACGCGCCACTGTTGGCTAGCAGGAGCGTTTGCAGTTTCTCTGTCGGACCCCCCAACAATGCCGAGTCGCCACAGACATTCCGGTCGAGAGGATATTGGAAGCCGACTGGCCGCAATTGCCATCGCATCAAACGCAGTGGATTGCTGCGAGGGCCCAACACATGCCGCAGCGGGTAGGCTGTCGCGATTCATCTCGATCTGCTTTTCAAGCAAATCAGGCGGGATCCCCAGTCGAGCGGAGGCGGACTGCAGCCAGCCCTGCTCAAGCGAAGCGGCTAGCAGGCGCTGGCCTTGCAGCCGATCGATGGCAGGCAGCCAGAGTGTGGCGAGCAGACTCCACAGTAGTAGCACTCCGCCGCTGCTAAGCGCGACAGGCCTCCAAAGCTGCGGCGTTCCTCGGCGTATTCGCCAGAGCACCAGTGCGATCCACGCGATGGTGGCGATCAGGCCGATCAAGATTTCGTAAAGATTTGCGGTACCGATAATGCCGGGTACACGCAGCGGGACTTTGGCCGCCAGTGGAGCAGGCACTCCGAAATTCAGGGCGGTCCAATACAGCCAGACAAAAATCCCAGCGGTTGTAAAAAGCGTGACCGCGAACCAATCCACAAGATTCACGATAGGCCGCGGTAGCGAGAGTAGGCTAAAGGCCGCAATCATTGCCAGCGGAACAATCGGCACGATGTGCTGAACCCTCCAATGCGCAGGTCCGAGCAGTCCGAGCACTACTGCAACAGCGGCGAGTGCAATCGGCACCGACCAGTGCGGCGATCGAGACAGTCTGGTCTGCCGTATCGACAGCAGCCCGAAGATTGCGATTGGCCAAATCGGCCACCAGCGCCATAGGGATTCGCGCAGCCACGGCTCGATGCTGCCAACGATGGTGTGCCGTGTAATTGATTTCTCGATGATCCACCAGTCTGAAATACCGCCGAGCCACCACTGACTGATTCGCGTAGCCGGCAGCGCGAGGAATACCATAACCGTCCATAGCGCCACCAGCCCCAGCATTACGGGAAGCCAACGCGAGACAAAGTCCTGTCGAATACGCCGTAAGGGCTGCACCCAGAGCAGCACACAGGCCAGAGTGATGATCTGAGTCAGTGCCAGTCCGATACCCTGTGTCAGCAAACTGGCAAAGACAATAAAAGCGATCTGAATTCCAGAACGTTTCGGCGTTTCCGCAGCGGTGGCAAGCGCCCAGAGCAGCAGGGCTTGTAGCAGCAGCTCAATTGCAGCGGTTCCCAGCTGATGAAGGGGGTAGACCAGACCCAGCGCA
>JBILVT010000075.1:0-8838 GCA_044370275.1 Burkholderiaceae bacterium
GTGGGATCCTTGACCTGAATTCCCGCCATGGGCTGGGTGTCGCCTTGCGGAAAAATGGCCAAAAGCTTATCGGGCAGGCACTGGCCGCGGCCGATTTCTGCGCCGTAGAGCAGAAATCGATAAGTCTCTGCCGGCAGCTGCAGATTGTCGCGAATGTGAACCGACGGCGTGAGAAACCCGATTTCAGTGACAAACTTTCTTCTGATCGCCCGAATGCGTTTTATGAGATCGCTCTCATCGCCCTTATCTACGAGTGGAATCAGCCGATACGGCAGCTCTAAGCAGAGCGGCTCAATCACGGGCACATCGGACCATTCCAGTTCGGTTTTTGGAGGAACAGCTGCGGCGGCTTCCTTGGCTTTTTGTTCGTTTTTCTTTAGTCGGTTATTCAGCAGATAGCCCAGACCACCAAAAAGCAAGGCAAAGGCGATAAAGGGCACATGCGGCATACCGGGCACTAGGCCCAGTAAAAATAAAATCACCGCCACGATAAACAGCGTGTTGCCACTGCCCTCAAATTGCTTTGAGACCTGGCCTGAGAGATCTTCATCTGAGGCCACTCGGGTGACCAAGATACCGGCTGCCGTCGAGATGATGAGCGCCGGCACCTGGGCCACCAAGCCATCACCAATGGTGAGCGTGCCGTAGGTCTGCAGCGCCTGCATAAAGCCCAGGCCCTTTTGGGCCATGCCGATGATCAGGCCGCCAATCAGATTCACAAACAGAATCACGATGCCAGCAATAGCATCACCACGGACAAACTTCGATGCACCATCCATGGAGCCATAAAAGTCCGCCTCTTGGCTCACCTCTTGTCGGCGCTTGCGGGCTTCATCTTCTTTGATGATGCCGGCATTAAGATCGGCATCAATAGCCATCTGCTTGCCGGGCATGGCATCCAAGGCAAAGCGGGCGGAGACCTCTGCCACGCGGCCCGCACCTTTGGTAATCACCATAAAGTTAATCAGCGTGATCACCAAAAACACAATGATGCCGATGGCGAAGTTGCCGCCAATTAAAAATAGGCCAAAGGCCTCAATCACCACACCTGCCGCATCCGGCCCGGTGTGGCCCTCGGCCAGCACCACCCGGGTTGAGGCCACGTTTAACGAGAGCCTTAAGAGTGTGGTGATCAGCAGAATTGTTGGAAAGGCGATGAAGTCTTTAAACGACTTGATCCGCATCGCCGCCAGCAACACCATGATGGAGGCGGCGATATTGAAGGTAAACAGAGCATCAAGAGCCGGCGGCGGCAGGGGGATCAGCATCATCGCCAGCACTGCCAGGACAACGGCGGGGGCGACAGCCTGGGACGAGAAGCCCGGAATCTGCAGGGATTTCAGGGACAATTTCATTTAGTCCCGCATTATGCGGGACTAAATGTCACTTCGGGTAGCCAGGGACCTGGCCTGCGGCTATTTCGGGTAGCGCACGGCGTTTCGAATATCGCCTGTGACCGTCCAGCCCTGCGAGAGGTCTCCGGAGAAGCCGCCGACCACCAGAAAATAAAGAATCACCAGCACCACGCCGACGGGAATCATGTACTTGGCCCAGCCCCACTCATGGTGGGCCTTCTCAATGGGCCTGGCATGCACATGCTTGGGCATGGGCTTGGGCAGCTCATCGATGATTTCCTCTAGGGCAATTTGGGCGCTTTTATAAGACTGATTGGCAGCATGCTCTTCGTTGCGATCCAGATGCTCGGCCGCTTGCTGGTAGGCTTTCGCGGCTGCAACCAGTGCAGCCGCAGTCTCGCGAAAACGCCGGGCCCTGATTTTAGTTTCGCCTGCTAAGAGATCTGCTTCCATCTGTTGCCCTCCCCCCTAGTGCATCGCTTTCATTTAACGATTGGAGTCGGCCGCCACCCAGCCGGCCTCGATCCAGTGTATTCGCTCACGGCTAATTGGCCAGGCCGTAAAGCGGCGCGCCGTGTCTGTGGGCAGCACGCTTTCGGTGAGATGGTCCAGCCATTCGCCGCCATAAGCCACACGTTTGGCGAGCTCATTCGTTGTGACTGCGCCAGTTGAAAAAAATTCAAGTTCATTAAGGTTTGCCGATTTCTTCTCACCTGAAATTCGATCATGAAAACTAGCCCAGTGTCGACCTGCCAGCATGAGTTTGATTTGACTAAGCTCAAATTCAATGCGCTCCAGGGTCTTTTCGTCTTGATAACGCAGCTGCCCCAGCACATTGCAAAAGAGCACCGCATGACTGGGGTGGCGGGTCAGAAGGGCTGGCAGCACCCGCTCGAGGGTGGAGGGCACCCAGGTCTGTTGCTGAGCGCCTGCCTTAATACGCCGCATAAAAATTGTTCGGGCGACGGGATCGGGGTCGACTGCGATTAGGTCAGAAAAGGATTGGATAAAACCGTGGGTAGGCAGACACCAGCCGCCGCTTGGACCCAAAAGAATCAGCCCGTCGGGCCGCCGGCCCTCGCCGAACTCAAGCTCGGCCCGCCAATCCGACAAAAACCGCTCGATGCGATTATTAAAGTCGCTCCAAAGACCGCGGTGCCGAAACAGTGCCTTGGCGTGCCACAGTAAACCGCCGCTTTCTGAAAACAGGGCGGAGCTTGGCACGCCTATTTGAAGACGATCATCTTGCCCTCGAGCTTCTCCAGCATATCGATGGCTTCAGCCTGAACACCACGGAATGCGCCCTCGGGGTGCAGCCCCTGCATGATCATGGCCTGTTTTTTGGCCTCGATATTGCCCAGCCGGCCAGAGATGAAGAGATATTTAAATGCTTCGAAGTCATCTTTTTTGGCGTGCTTGCCATCCATGTGCTGCTTGGCAATCAAATAGCAGGCATCAATTGAGCCCAGCTCAAAGCCCTTTTTCAGCAGATTCATGATGTTGGTGGGCGTGGCCAGGGGCAGGTGGGCGCCTTCATTCATGTAAAGCCGCGCTAGCGCCACAAAGGCCTCGGGGACTTCCATATTGCACGCGAGATTAAATAGCTCGACCGCTTTTTCGATATTTTTGATATTGTAAGGGGCCCGCCAATACAGAATGGCCAGGTTATAGGTAGCCTGGTGGTTGCGGTTTTTGACCTCTTCGGTCATGAGTTTGACCGTCTGGGCGAGCTCCTCATCCAGCATCTGTTTGTTGAGCGCCATCTCGGAGAGCTTGAAGTAAGCCGGATCCTCGGCGTTGGCGCAGAGCATCATGAAGATGTCGAAGGCCTGGCGGTAGGCGCCAATTTTTACGGCGCGCTCACCGTCCTCTAGATCGTATGCCATAAAACCTTTACAGTTCTTCCGATAAAAACAAGGGGGGACAATCCATGGCAGCGGCAGCGAACGGCACCCGCTTTTTACCCTGGGTCAGCACCGGGATTCTGGGCCTGATTTTACTCGGGTTTGGGCAGTGGATTTGGGCAGTGCTGGCCTTTGTTTTATTCGGTTTGGGCGTAATCGATATCCGCCAGCCCCATCAGGCGGTGCGTCGGAATTACCCGCTTACCGGCCGGCTGCGCTACGCCCTTGAGTACATCCGGCCCGAAATCCGCCAGTACTTTCTAGAAAACGACGAGGAAAAAATCCCCTTTTCTCGTAACCAGCGCGCACTGGTATATCAGCGCTCCAAGATCCAAAACGATAAACGTGGATTTGGCTCGATTAAAGATATGTACTCCAGTGGGGCGGAGTGGATTGGCCACTCGGTAGTGCCCACACACCCAGATCCTGCGGGTTTTCGGGTTCGGGTCGGAGGGAAGGCTTGCGCGAAGCCCTATGACATCTCTGTTTTTAATATCTCTGCAATGAGTTTTGGCTCGCTATCAGCAAACGCCATCATGGCTTTAAATCGCGGGGCCAAGATGGGTGGCTTTGCGCATGACACGGGCGAAGGGTCAGTCTCGCCTTATCACCGCACGCATGGTGGCGATCTGATTTGGGAGATTGGCTCGGGCTACTTTGGCTGCCGTACCGCAGACGGCCATTTTGATGCGGAGAAATTCGCCGCTCAGGCCGCGAGCGATCAAATCAAAATGATTGAGATTAAGCTTTCTCAGGGGGCAAAGCCTGGCCATGGCGGAGTTTTGCCAGCTGCAAAGGTCTCAAAGGAAATCTCCGAGACCCGCGGTGTCCCGATGGGTGAAGATTGTGTATCGCCCGCATCGCATTCTGAATTTTCAACCCCGGTTGAATTAATGCAGTTTATTGCTCGGCTGCGTGAACTCTCGGGCGGTAAACCTGTGGGCTTTAAGCTTTGTATCGGCCAGGTCTGGGAATGGTTTGGTATTGCCAAAGCGATGATTGGCACCGGCATTACGCCTGACTTTATTGTGGTGGATGGTGCCGAGGGCGGCACGGGTGCGGCACCGGTGGAATTTTCAGATCATGTCGGCATGCCCATGCGCGATGGGCTGCGGCTTGTGCATAACACCTTAGTTGGAATTGGCCTGCGGGATCAGATCAAGCTTGGCGCATCGGGCAAAGTGGTCTCGGCTTTTGATATCGCGCGCTGCTTGGCACTCGGTGCGGATTGGTGTAATTCCGCCCGCGGATTCATGTTTGCTTTGGGCTGTATTCAATCGCGAAGTTGCCACACGGATCACTGCCCAACCGGTGTTGCCACCCAGGATTCCCTACGGCAGCGGGCGTTGGTGGTGACCGATAAGGCGGAGCGGGTGCGGAATTTTCATCGCAACACGCTTGCGAATCTTGCTGATGTGCTGGGATCGGCAGGCTTACAGCATCCGGATCAGGTAACCGAGTCGCACATCATGCTTCGGGAGGGCTCTGGCCAGGCCAAGCCGCTATCTACGGTGCTGCCGCATGTGGGCGCCGGAGCGCTGCTTACTGCAGAGCACGATCACATTGTGTTGGGCAGCCTGCCCGAGCCCTTTAAAACTTATTGGACGAAATCGCGCGCTGAGACATTTGCGAGTGTGGCAACAAGTTAGCGGTATTCTGTAATCGTGCAGGTCGCTTTAATTAGTTTTCCCTGCGCCGGCTCATAAGTCAGCTGATGAATCTTATTGGCCCGATCGTGATAGAGCGTGAATTTTTCTTCTGGATTGGAGATATTGACGCCTGAGAAGGTGCCGGTGAGAGCGCGGGCTAAGAACCGCACGGTGTAAGTTTTGCCATCGACCGTGGTGGTCGTGAGTGGAAAGCTTAAGTCGCGCTCATGTTTTTGTCGGCCATACCAGGTGGTAGAAAATTCAGCGCCGCCACATTGGAAGGTGGCCTGGCCGAAGGCAAATACGGGTGAGCTGTTCAGCCCGAGCAAGGCTACGAGCGTCGCGAATAAGCAGACAAATACCGTGCGCGATGACGGTCTGACCGTAATCACGTTGGCCCGTACCGGTCCCGCGAGTTGGCCATCTTAATGATGATCTCGCTGGCCAGATCTTTGCCTTCCTTGAAATCATTCATGGGGTAGAGGGTCTGCAGAAGATAGAGATTCTTTTTTGCTTCTTCGTTTTTCTCTCGGGCAGCTGCCATGAGGTATCCGAATGCCTTCGTGAGATCCTTATCGACATTCTTGCCATTCATGTACATCAGCCCCAGGGTATTACAGGCATTGGTGGATCCGAGTTCAATTGCTTCTTGAAGATGTTTGAGTGCCCTTGGTACATCCAAGGGCTCTTGGTTGGTATAAATGTAGGCTAGGTTCACATGCGCCTGAGGCACGAGCTGATCACAGGCCTGGTTGTAATAAAAGATCGCCATATTGAGATCTTTTTCGACCGTCAGGCCCCGCTCGTACATGGCACCCAGATTGAAAAAGACCGCTCCCCAGCCGCGTTTTGCCTCTTTGCCCAGAAACGCCTGCATCTCAATGAGCTGCTCGCCGATGATCTGGCCTTTCATCAGCATATCGCCCAGATACATGATGGCGTGCTGGTCTTCGTTTTTGGCCAAATCCATGAAGATCTTATAGGCAGCCGCGTACCGGAGGGCCTTTAGGGCGATCTTTCCGTCTTCAAGGAGCATGGGCATAGCGAGCATTCTAGGGGAGTTCGCCGGCCCGCGCAGGCGACGCGCTGGCTTTTACGCCAGTTACTCAATCAACGCCATGATCACATTGGGGATGGCATTGGCCTGAGCGAGCATTGCAGTTGCCGCCTGCTGGCCGATTTGCAGTCTTGTCAGACGTGCAGTCTCCCAGGCAAAGTCGGTGTCTTCGATCTGGCTTTTGGCCGCAGTGAGATTGGTATGCTGCTCGGTGATGTTATTAATGGCAGCATCAAGGCGATTTTGGATGGCCCCAAAGTCTGAGCGCTGGGCAGCCACCACCTCAATCATGCCTTCGACTTTGTTTTCTAGCCGCTGAAAGGTAGCGGTGCTGGGGTCAGTAGTCTGTGCCAGTGCGCTTACCAGCTCATGGACTTCGTTAAATAAGCTACCGTGCTCGCTATCGGTGTTTTTGCCCATGCGCATATCGCGAAAGGCAGCAACTGCTAGATCGTTACGCGAGCCCACACCGGTCTGAAACTTAGGCCCACCAGCCCCAATAAGGGATGCCATACGGCTAGAGGCCACGGTCAGGTCTTTTTCTAACCCACTTTCTAAGTCCCCCAGGGTGATGGCACGATCCGAGCTATTGCTTAAGGTCAGCGACACCCCGAGCTGTGTAAAAGCGAGCGTGGTGTAGCGGCCCTTTTCTAGCCCATCAGGCTTTGAAAGTGTCTGGCTTGCAAGCAGTGTCTCTCCATCGACATCAAAGCGCTTTAGTGTCACGGTCTTGGCAGCCGTATTGGCTGACAGTCGATAAATCCCCGTATCGGCGCTATTGGCACCGACCCCAGCGGTGGCTACTGCCTGAATATCGACTGCATCACCGACATTGATGTAGCCGGGCGATCCAATGAGGATTGTTTTGGCAGTATTAGCAGAGACTCCTGCCTCCCCACCATATTCCACGACGTAGGCGGTATTTCGATTTAAGTTGTTGTAGTCGTTCCATCGATTGCCCGATATGGCGTATGCGTAGTCCTCGCCTGCGGGAACTCGGCCTGCATCGGAATCATTTGGCTCCCCAGCATTCCAGTTCGAAAAAGCTGTACTGACCTGATTTGCTCCGCCGCTGACATTACCAGTCCCGGCGACCCAAAAGATTAATCCTTTTTCCGGGCCGTCGATCCATCGCCATGTACCCTCGGCAGCGCCGGCTATGCCTAGCAAATCCGAGTCACTGGCGCCTATCCATCCGTCTGAGGTGAGCTTTCCGGCGATAAAGGTCTGCTCCCCGGTGCTTGTAATGTTGGTTAAGTAACCGGAGAGCCCGTTAAATGTTTTCGCTGTAGCGGCCGCTCGGGCTTCAGTCCAAGAATACGGTCCACCCGTATTGATGACCTCATAGTAGGAAGTAACGCCTTGTGCATTTGTATAAACCGAAATTCGATTGGGAACAATATTGACGGTCACCTCTCCGAGGCCGGTCGTATTGTTTACCTCCAGAGTTTTAAGTACCGTATTTAACTCAGCGGCGGTTCCACGAAACGCTATTTCTGTCACAGCGCCCGCAGTCCAGGACCCAAGGTTTGCCACTCCGTCAGCCTGCCCGGAGGGATAGTCCTGTACGCTGCGTATCCCATCTGCACCCGTATCGTTGGTGATCCGAATATTTCCAGCCGTGGAGGTAATGATGGCTTTTAGCTCAGCAGTCGGATCCCCGGTCGGCGCCACTGCCCAATCGGCACCGGAAACCGCTTTCCAGCCTTTATTTTTGAATGCATCGTTCTCAGTTGCACCCAGGGCAGCAATTTTCGTTGCGATCTCCGATGCTGACCGATCAGACGTGCCGATGCGCTTATTTTTTACAGTCAGCACCACCCCGAAATCCGAGAAATTAAGGGCCATGGTGCCATCTGTGGTGTTGTTGATGGCAACCTCGTTCGCTCCGGGATTATTGGAGACGAGTTTTAAAGATGATGACTTGGTAATAAGCCCATCAGTGCGCGACAGCGTGATGGTTGCGCCGTCAGCGCTGATGGTGTACTTGCCGTCCTTAGCAGTATCGACCTGAACATCAGCTACTGTGAAAAGCGATTTTGTCGGATCTGCATTGGTCTCAGACTCAGTACTGATTTTTAAGGTTGATGTCGCGAGCACCGAATTATTCGTACCATCTAGCTTGGCAGCTTTAATGAACTCGCCTTTGACGGCTTCAGAGAAATCCCCAGTCAAAAGCTTGGTGTTATTAAACGTGGTCCGCTCGGCCACCGCATTGATCTCTTTACGTAGCTGGACAAGCTCTGCGGCAATAAAGGAGCGCTGCTCTTTAGAAAGGGACTCATTAGCCCCTTGCGTAGTGAGCTCCTTCATGCGAATCAGCATGTCAGAGACTGACTGAAGCGACCCTTCAGCTGTCTGCACCATGGAAACGGCATCATTGGCGTTACGCGAGGCCACCGCAAATGCCCGCGTCTGACGTTGCAACTCCTGGGATATCCCGAGTCCTGCCGCATCGTCTTTGGCGCGATTAATCCGCAGGCCCGAAGACAGACGCTCCACCGACTGGCTAAGCGCACCCTGGGCTGCGGAGAGCTCACGCTGGCCAAAGAGGGCACTTAGATTGGTGGTGATCGTTTGCATGTAAAGCCCAATTCCTTAAGAAAAGGCCCCTACGGACGGGTCCTCTGCGAAAGGTCTACGGCCACCCTTGTTTAGTCGTTTAACGTTTTTTGCCGCCTGAGTAGGCAAAAATTGCCGCTTCTAATACTTATCCCTCGAATCGGGAGCCTTGGTTCATCTGCTCTAAACGTTTTTTTCGGCAGGTCCGTATCTGGCTCTGTAAGGGGCACCTGCCCTGACCTAATTTCTCGTTAAGGAGCCTGAAATGGCATCAGTAATTAACACCAACATGGCCTCGCTGTACGCACAGA
>JBILVT010000076.1:0-8716 GCA_044370275.1 Burkholderiaceae bacterium
ACCCGAATTTTCGGGCCTGTGACGCGCGAGCTGCGCACCGAGCGGTTTATGAAGATCGTTTCGCTTGCTCCAGAGGTGATCTGATATGGAAAAACTTCGAAAAGGCGATGAAGTTATCGTCTTGACCGGCAAAGACAAAGGCAAACGGGGCGTGGTGTCGCGTCGGATTGGCCCTGAGCATCTTTTGGTCGAGGGCGTCAATGTCGTTAAAAAACATGTCCGCCCGAACCCGATGAAAAATACGACCGGTGGCATTGAATCGAAAGCGATGCCGATCAACCAATCGAACGTGGCCATCTTCAACTCCGCCACACAGAAGGCAGATCGCGTCGGCGTGAAGACCGAGGGCGAGAAAAAAGTCCGCGTTTTTCGCTCTAGCGGCGAACCGCTTCCGAATCCCAACGTGGCGTAACGCAAAGGAAACATCATGGCGCGTTTGCAAGCACATTACCGGGAAAAAATTGTTCCAGAGCTCAAGACAAAGTTTGGCTACAAGAGCTTGATGGAAGTGCCCCGGCTTACCAAGATCACGCTAAATATGGGCCTGTCCGAGGCCGTGGCCGATAAGAAAATTATTGAGCATGCAGTGGGTGATATGACCAAGATTGCCGGCCAAAAGCCGGTCGTCACCAAGGCCCGCAAAGCGATTGCCGGCTTCAAAATTCGCGAGGGCTATCCGATCGGCTGCATGGTCACCCTGCGCGGATCCCGCATGTATGAATTTCTCGATCGATTCATCACCATCGCGCTGCCCCGAGTCCGTGATTTCCGCGGCATTTCCGGCAAGGCATTCGATGGCCGCGGCAACTACAACATAGGCGTCAAAGAGCAAATTATCTTCCCCGAGATTGAGTACGACAAAATCGATACCCTGCGTGGACTGAACATCAGTATCGCCACCACGGCAAAGACCGACGAGGAAGCAAAGGCATTGCTGACCGCCTTCCGCTTTCCCTTCCGCAACTAATTCACGGACCCCTGAGGACAATCTCATGGCAAAGCTGTCATTAATCAATCGCGAGAAAAAGCGCGAGATGCTGGTTAAGAAATATGCGGCAAAGCGCGCAGCGCTCCACGCCGTTATTGCGGACCAGTCTAAATCCGAAGAAGAGCGCTACGAGGCGCGGCTGGCATTGCAGAAGCTGCCCCGCAACTCGAACCCCACGCGTCTTCGTAACCGTTGTGAGTTGACGGGCCGTCCGCGCGGCACGTTCCGAATGTTCGGGCTCGGCCGGGCCAAGATCCGCGAAATTGCTTTTCGCGGCGAAGTCCCTGGTCTGACCAAGGCCAGCTGGTAAGAGGGGAATCCGATATGAGCATGAGTGATCCCATTGCCGACATGTTTACCCGCATTCGTAATGCCCAGCGGGTGGAGAAGCCCTCTGTGGCGATGCCGGCATCGAAGTTAAAAATTGCAATCGCAACCCTGCTGAAGGACGAGGGCTACATTGAGCACTTCAACGTCCACCAGTCCGGCGCCAAATCCGACCTGGAGATCGGCCTGAAATATCACGCCGGCCGCCCGGTGATTGAGCGCATTGAGCGGGTGAGCCGTCCAGGCCTGCGCATTTACAAAAACCGCCACCAGCTGCCCACAGTAATGAACGGGCTCGGCGTAGCCATTGTTTCCACGCCCAAGGGCCTGATGACTGATCGCAAAGCCCGCGCAACCGGGCTGGGCGGTGAAGTTATCGGCATCGTTGCGTAAGGGGGAATCAATATGTCACGTATTGCTAAATACCCTGTTGCCCTGCCCTCGGGTACCGAGGCCACCATCTCGGCGGATGCCATAACAGTCAAAGGCCCGCTGGGCACGCTGACCCAGGCTTTAAAGGGAGAGGTCGATGTCAAACTCGACAGCGGCACCATCACCTTCGCTGCCAAAGACAGCTCGCGCCACGCCAAAGCAATGAGCGGCACGGTGCGTGCCTTGGTCGCCAATATGGTGCACGGTGTGTCCAAGGGCTTTGAGCGCAAGCTCAGCCTGGTCGGTGTCGGCTATCGTGCCCAGGCCCAAGGCGATGCGCTGAATCTTTCCTTGGGGTTTTCTCACCCTGTGGTTCACAAAATGCCAAAAGGCATTAAGGCGGAGACGCCGACCCAGACCGACATCGTGATCAAAGGCATTGATCGACAGCAGGTCGGCCAGGTGGCCGCCGAAGTCCGCGCCTATCGTCCGCCCGAGCCTTATAAGGGCAAAGGAGTTCGGTATGCAGACGAGGTCGTGATCATCAAAGAGACTAAGAAAAAATAAATCGTCTGAAGACAAGAGCAGATCAGGAATTCGATCATGGATAAAAAACAAAGCAGACTCCGTCGTGCACGTCAGACCCGCCTTAAGATCGCGCAGCTGCGAGTCAGTCGTCTGGCAGTGCATCGGACCAATACCCATATCTACGCCAGCATCATCGATGCTTCGGGCTCCAAGATTCTGGTGTCCGCCTCTAGTCTCGAGCCAGAGCTGCGTAAAACCCTGGCCGGCAAGGGCAGCAATATTGCTGCAGCAGCAGCAGTTGGCAAGCGCGTTGCTGAAAAAGCCAAGGCCGCCGGCATTACCAGTGTTGCGTTTGATCGCTCAGGCTTTAAGTACCACGGCCGCGTGAAGGCCCTGGCCGATGCTGCCCGCGAAGGCGGACTGCAGTTCTGATCTCGCAACGACAACTCGGAGCTTTCTAATGGCAAAGATGCAAGCAAAAGTGACCACCGAAGACCGTGATGACGGAATGCGCGAGAAGATGATCTCCGTTAACCGTGTCACTAAGGTCGTGAAGGGTGGCCGTATTCTCGGATTCGCCGCGCTGACCGTAGTGGGCGACGGCGATGGCCGCATTGGCATGGGCAAGGGCAAGTCCCGTGAGGTGCCGGTTGCGGTCCAAAAGGCAATGGACGAGGCCCGCCGCAAGATGATCAAGATTCCCTTGAAAGGCGGCACCTTTCATCACAGCGTCACCGGCAAGCACGGCGCCTCGACCGTCATGATTTCGCCTGCACAAAAAGGTACCGGTATTATCGCCGGCGGTCCGATGCGGGCCATCTTTGAGGTGCTCGGCGTGACTGACGTGGTCGCCAAGAGCCTTGGCTCCACCAACCCTTACAACATGGTGCGTGCAACCTTAAATGGTCTGCGCCATATGCAAACGCCTGCCGAGGTTGCCAATAAGCGTGGCCTGTCGGTCGAGCAGATGCTGAACTGACCGGAGCGCTCTCATGGAAAAGAAAACCCTCAAGGTCACGCTGGTCAAAAGCCCGATTGGCACGCGCGAGTCCCATCGCGCGACGGTCCTGGGCCTTGGCTTAAAAAAGCTTCATCAGAGCCGCACGCTGGAAGACACACCTGCAGTGCGCGGCATGATCAATAAAGTCTCTTACCTCGTGCGGGTGGAGTAACACCATGACTGAACAAAACAAAGATTCGATGCGCTTAAACACCATCGCCCCAGCGGAGGGTTCAAAACATCCCAAGCGTCGCGTTGGCCGCGGTATCGGCTCTGGCCTGGGTAAGACAGCAGGCCGTGGGCACAAGGGTCAGAAATCACGCTCCGGCGGTTTTCATAAAGTGGGCTTTGAGGGCGGCCAGATGCCCCTGCATCGCCGTCTGCCCAAGCGCGGATTTAAGGCGCCCTTTGCCCGCTTTAATGCCGAAGTGCGGCTTTCCGATTTACAGGCTCTGCCGATTGATGAAATCGATCTTTTGGCGCTGAAGCAGGCCGGTGTTGTGGCCGAGCTCACGCGATCTGCCAAGGTGATTAAATCAGGTGAGCTCTCTCGCAAAGTGACCCTGCGAGGCCTTGGTGTCACTGCCGGTGCGAAGGCAGCGATTGAGGCGGCAGGCGGTACCGTCATCGTGGAGGCAGCGGCTGCCGCGGAGTAATCGCGACAGCACCGCGGATCCGGCCATGGCCTCTGTCATGTCAATGAAAACCGACCGTTACGCGGATTTGCGTAAGCGGCTGGTTTTTCTATTGCTGGCACTGGTGGTCTATCGGATTGGAGCCCATATTCCGGTGCCCGGCATTGATCCCGATCAGCTGGCCCAGCTGTTTAAGTCACAGGCGGGGGGCATCCTTGGCCTCTTCAATATGTTTTCGGGCGGCGCCTTATCCCGCTTTACTGTATTTGCCTTGGGCATCATGCCCTACATCTCTGCCTCGATCATCATGCAGTTGATGACGGTGGTCTCGCCCCACCTCGAAGCTTTGAAAAAAGAGGGCGAGGCAGGCCGCAGAAAAATCACCCAGTACACGCGGTATGCCACTGTCGGCTTAGCGATCGTTCAGGCCATTGGAATTTCTGTCGCCCTGGAGTCCCAGCCCGGCCTGGTGGTGGACCCTGGGTTGATGTTCCGATTTGTGACCGTGGTCTCGCTCGTGACCGGCACCATGTTTTTGATGTGGCTCGGTGAGCAGATCACCGAGCGTGGCCTGGGCAACGGCATCTCGATCATCATCTTTGCAGGGATTGCGGCCGGACTGCCGAGCGCCCTGGGTGGACTCTTTGAGCTCGTCAGAACAGGCTCCATGAGCGCGATCGTCTTGCTTTTCATCGTATTTTTAGTTGTGCTGGTGACCGCATTCGTCTGTTTTGTTGAGCGCGGGCAGCGCAAGATTTTGGTGAACTATGCCAAGCGTCAGGTTGGCAACAAGGTCTACGCAGGCCAGACTTCCCATCTGCCCTTAAAGCTCAACATGTCGGGTGTCATTCCGCCGATTTTTGCCTCCAGCATCATCCTCTTTCCTGCCACATTGTCGTCTTGGTTTAGTTCGGGCGAGGGGGGCATGCGCTGGCTGTCGGATATCGCTGCATCGCTATCTCCAGGGCAGCCGCTTTACATCGCCCTTTATGCAGCCGCCATTGTCTTTTTCTGCTTTTTCTACACCGCGCTGGTGTTTAACAGCAAAGAGACCGCTGATAACCTGAAAAAATCAGGCGCTCTCATTCCGGGTATTCGTCCTGGCGATCAGACCGCGAAATTTATCGACAAGATTCTGATGCGTTTAACCCTGGTGGGCGCAGCCTATATCACTCTGGTCTGCCTGCTGCCCGAGTTCTTGGTGTTGAAGTGGAATGTGCCGTTTTACTTCGGCGGCACCTCTTTGCTGATTATCGTGGTGGTCACGATGGATTTCATGGCGCAGGTCCAGGCCTACATGATGTCGCAGCAATACGAGAGCCTGTTGAAGAAGTCGCATTTCAAAACAGGAGGGTTCGCGCGTTAATGGCGAAAGACGATGCGATACAGATGCAGGGAGAGGTCATTGAAAACCTGCCCAATGCGACGTTTCGCGTGAAACTGGAAAACGGCCATGTCGTGCTGGGCCATATCTCCGGCCGGATGCGGATGCACTACATCCGTATTCTTCCTGGCGATAAGGTCACGGTTGAGATGACCCCATACGATTTAACCCGTGCGCGGATTGTGTTCCGTGCCAAGTAAGAAAAGAGGAAACGGCCTATGAAAGTGTTGGCATCCGTTCGGCGTATCTGCCGTAACTGCAAGATTATTCGTCGTCATGGCGTGGTCCGCGTGATCTGTACAGATCCGCGTCACAAGCAGCGCCAGGGCTAACTTTAGGGAAATTAGGAGCACACCATGGCACGTATTGCCGGCATCAACATCCCGAACCATCAACATGCAGAGATCGGCCTAACCGCAATCTTTGGCATTGGACGCCCCCGGGCCCGTGAGATTTGCGACGCGGCCGGTGTCCCTTATGCGAAGAAAGTTAAGGACCTGACCGACGATGAGCTCGAGCGTCTGCGGGCTGAGGTCGGAAAACTTACCACCGAGGGTGATCTGCGCCGTGAGGTTTCGATGAGCATCAAGCGGCTGATGGACCTCGGCTGCTATCGCGGAATGCGTCATCGCCGTGGCCTGCCGGTCCGCGGCCAGCGGACCCGTACTAACGCGCGTACCCGCAAGGGCCCGAAAAAGGCCGCAGCGTCACTGAAGAAATAAGTCACGAGAGGCAAGATCATGGCAAAAGCAGGCACGACGACTGGCGCATCACAGCGCACACGTAAAAAAGTTCGTAAAAACGTGACGGACGCGGTGGCGCATATTCATGCGTCGTTTAATAACACCATCATCACCATCACTGACCGGCAGGGCAATGCGCTGTCTTGGGCCTCCAGTGGCGGTGCGGGATTTAAAGGTTCGCGTAAAAGCACGCCGTTTGCTGCTCAGGTGGCTGCCGAGTCCGCCGGCCGTGTGGCCCTCGAGTGCGGTGTCAAAAACATCGAGGTTCGCATTACGGGCCCCGGCCCCGGCCGTGAGTCGACGGTACGCGCGCTCAACGCTCTGGGCATCAAGGTGACACAGATTTCGGACATCACACCGGTTCCGCACAACGGCTGCCGGCCCCCGAAGCGCCGTCGCATCTAATTTTTTGTAGTACAGGTTCCGGCCTCTTGTTGGGGCTGGGTTATTGAAAGACCACCGTCGGAGATTGCTCTGACATTTCGCAGCAGCTGTGGTGTTGCGTTTTTCGAAAAAGGAATCGAAGTGGCACGTTACTCTGGACCACGTTGTAAGTTATCTCGGCGAGAGGGCACCGACCTTGGGCTGAAAAGCGCCCGACGCTCGCTCGACTCAAAATGTAAGCAAGACAGCAAGCCCGGCCAGCATGGCCGTACCTCAGGCGCGCGCCTGTCGGACTACGGCAAGCAGCTGCGCGAAAAGCAGAAAGTAAAGCGCATCTACGGCATGTTGGAGCGCCAGTTCCGCCGTTATTTTGCCAATGCCAGCCAGGCCAAGGGCAATACGGGCGAGAGCCTGCTGCAGTTATTAGAGTCGCGGCTCGACAATGTCGTGTATCGCATGGGTTTTGGCTCTACCCGGGCCGAGGCCCGTCAGCTGGTGAGCCATCGGTCCATTCTGGTGAATGGTAAGTGCGTGAATATTCCTTCTGCCCATATCCGGCCGAACGATGTGATCTCGCTTACTGACAAGTCAAAGGCTCAGGCCCGCGTAATTTCCTCAGTGCAGCTGGCGGAACAGAACGGGTTTCCCGCCTGGGTCTCGGTGGACCCAAAAAAAATGGAGGGTGTATTCAAGCAGATGCCCGATCGCTCAGATCTGCCCGCCGATATCAATGAGAGCTTGATTGTTGAGTTGTACTCACGCTAATCACCGCGAAGGAACCGTATGCAAACAGCATTTCTAAAGCCGCGCATTATTGAAGTCGAGTCGACTGGCATGAATTCGGCCAAGATTGTCATGGAGCCTTTTGAGCGAGGTTTTGGCCACACGTTGGGCAATGCCCTGCGCCGTGTGCTGCTCTCCTCCATGGAAGGCTTCGCACCGACTGAGGTGCAGATCGCAGGCGTGGTCCATGAGTACTCCACGATTGAGGGTGTACAAGAAGATGTCGTGGATCTGCTGCTAAATCTTAAAGGTGTCGTGTTTGACCTTGAGGGCCGTAATGACGTTCTGATTTCATTGCGTAAGCAGGGCGGTGGCGTTGTGAAGGCTTCTGATTTTGATCTTCCCCACGATGTCAAAGTTATCAATCCGGATCATGTGCTGGCCCATGTGTCTGACAACACTAAACTCGAGTTGCAGGTTCGGGTTGAGAAGGGCCGTGGCTACGTGCCGGGCACGCTCAGGACAATGGCCGATGAGGGTAGCCGTGCGATCGGCCGCATCGTTCTGGATGCATCGTTCTCCCCGATTCGTCGCGTCAGCTACACCGTAGAGAGCGCCCGTGTCGAGCAGCGTACCGATCTCGATCGGCTGGTGATTGAGGTGCAGACCAATGGCGTGATTAATCCCGAGGATGCCGTTCGTCGGGCCGCCCGCATTCTGGTCGATCAACTCTCTGTATTTGCTGCCCTGGAAGGTGGCGAGCAGGTCGCCGAGGCAGGCCGCGGTGTGAGCGTGGATCCGATGCTGCTGCGCCCGGTCGATGATCTCGAGCTCACCGTGCGCTCGGCCAACTGCCTGAAGGCAGAGAGCATTTACTACATCGGTGACTTGATTCAGCGGACTGAGAACGAGTTGCTCAAGACACCGAATCTTGGCCGTAAATCGTTAAATGAAATCAAAGAGGTCCTTGCCTCGCGTGGTCTGACTCTTGGCATGAAGCTTGAGAACTGGCCGCCCGCAGGAATGGATCGTTAATTAACAGTAGTGTCTTCGGGGGCCGCTTCCGGCTCTCGGATGTCTGAGGAGAATCCCATGCGTCACCGTCTCGGATTACGCAAACTGAATCGAACCTCCAGCCATCGGCTGGCGATGCTGCGCAATATGGCCAACGCCCTGCTGCGTCACGAGTCCATTCGGACCACACTTCCCAAGGCCAAAGAGCTGCGAAAAGTGGTCGAGCCCCTGATCACGATGGGCAAGAGCCCAACATTGGCCAATCGCCGTCTAGCGTTTGATCGACTTCGTGATCGCGAAATCGTGGGTAAGCTATTTGCGGAGATTGGTCCCCGGTATGCATCGCGTCCGGGAGGCTATTGCAGAATTCTGAAGTTTGGTTTTCGGCCTGGCGATAACGCGCCGATGGCACTCATGGAGCTTGTGGATCGGCCTGAGCCTGCTGCTGAGTCAACATCTGCTGAGCAGAAGGCTGCTTAGTCGATCCAGAATTTGACGGCATCAAAAACTCGATACCCGGGCGGCCGCTCAATCGCGTAGGCCCGGGATTGGCTACTCACCCTCTTTAAGCCATTTGGCAACGGTGGGCGCGAAGTAGGTCAACACCCCATCTGCGCC
>JBILVT010000077.1:0-8682 GCA_044370275.1 Burkholderiaceae bacterium
ATGTGCGGGAGGTGATCGCCCGCATTGTTGATGGCAGCGTATTTGATGAATTCAAAGTCCGCTATGGCGCCACACTGGTCACTGGTTTTGCCAGCATCTACGGCTATACCGTAGGCATCATCGCAAATAATGGAATCTTGTTTTCAGAAAGCGCCCAAAAAGGTGCGCACTTCATCGAGTTGTGCTGTCAGCGCAAGATTCCCCTCGTGTTCTTACAGAATATCACCGGCTTCATGGTGGGCCGACGCTACGAAAACGAGGGCATTGCCAAGCATGGCGCTAAGCTGGTCACGGCGGTTGCCACTGCGGCAGTGCCGAAGTTCACCGTCATCATTGGCGGCTCGTTTGGTGCAGGCAATTACGGCATGTGTGGCCGGGCGTTCTCCCCGCGAATGCTTTGGATGTGGCCGAACGCACGGATCTCGGTAATGGGTGGCGAGCAGGCTGCTAGCGTGCTTGCGACGGTGCGACGCGATGGCTTAAAGCTTAAAGGCCAGGAGTGGAGTGCCACCGAAGAGGAGGCCTTCAAAAATCCAATCCGTGAGCAGTATGAGCGCGAGGGCCATCCGTATTACGCTACGGCGCGGCTTTGGGATGACGGTGTGATTGACCCTGCCGATACACGCCGCGTGCTTGGACTCGGCCTTGCTGCAAGCCTTCACGCGCCCATTCCCGAGACGCGATTTGGCGTCTTCCGTATGTAACGCTGCGCGGCCTGTTCACTCACATGACATTCAATAAGATTCTTATTGCTAATCGCGGCGAGATCGCCTGCAGAATTATCCGGTCGTGTAAGCGCATGGGGATTAGCACCGTCGCTGTGTTTTCTGATGCAGATCAGCACGCAATGCATGTTGCACTTGCTGATGAGGCAGTCCGCATTGGCGGGCCCCTGCCCGCTGAAAGTTATCTGAATCGCGAGGCCTTAATTACCGCTGCCCAGCGGACGGGCGCCCAAGCTGTCCACCCAGGTTATGGTTTTCTTTCCGAAAATAGCGACTTTGCCCTGGCCTGCGAGCAAGCAGGATTGATTTTTATTGGCCCGCCGGCAAAGGCAATTGATCTGATGGGGTCAAAATCAGCCGCCAAGCGGCTGATGGACAGCAAAGGCGTGCCGACTCTGCCGGGCTATAACGGCGACGATCAATCAAGCAGCCGGCTGCGCACCGAGGCCCAGCGCGTGGGCTTTCCCGTAATGATCAAGGCAGTCTCCGGCGGCGGCGGCCGGGGCATACGCATCGTCGAGCGGATTGAAGATTTCGATGCCGCTTTGCAGTCCTGCCAGCGCGAGGCAAAGGCGGGCTTTGCTGATGATCGGGTCTTAATTGAGCGTTATCTACCTATGGCCCGGCACATCGAAGTGCAGGTCTTTGCGGATGCGCACGGCAGTGTGGTGCATTTGTTTGAGCGTGATTGCTCAACACAGCGACGCCACCAAAAGCTGATCGAAGAGTCGCCCGCGCCTGGTTTAACTGCCGCTCAGCGCCAATCGATTTGTGAGGCAGCGGTGCTGGCGACCAGTGGAATTGACTATCGCGGAGCGGGTACGGTCGAGTTTATTGCTGAGACGGATGCCAACGGCCGCATCGGCGAGTTTTACTTCATGGAGATGAATACCCGGCTGCAGGTTGAGCATCCGGTAACCGAAATGGTGACCGGCCTCGATTTGGTGGAGTGGCAAATACGGATCGCGCGAGGCGAGGCGATTCCACTTCGGCAGTCCGAGATCTCTGCCCGTGGCCACGCCATTGAAGTGCGGATTTGTGCTGAAGATGCGGGCCGTGATTTTCTTCCGGCCACGGGAAGGCTGCAGTATCTGAGGCTGCCCGCGGCAGTGCCCGGCGAAGTTCGTGTGGAGTCTGGGGTGCAGCAGGGTGATGAGATCACCTTGTATTACGACTCCATGCTGACAAAGTTAATCGTCTGGGCGCCCGATCGTCCCGCGGCAATTGCACGGCTGCAGATGGCGCTTCAGGAGTGCGTCTTCTCCGGGGTGGGATCGAATGTCGGACTGCATCGAGAAATTCTGGCCCTCGATGATTTTGCGCGAGGCCGGCTCTTCACTGGAATGATGGGCCGTCATTGGCAGTCTCTGCACGCCGTTCGTGCGCCGGATACTGCAGCAATTGCGCTTGCAGTCGCAGGCGTGCTCAATGCACAGCGCGATGGCTGGGGCCTGGTCCCTGGCGCTTACAGCCCTTTTAATGTCAATGACCCTTGGGCGATGCAAGATGACTGGCGACTTTTTTCTGTGCGCCAGAGAACCTTTGATTTTCTCTATTCGTCGAAAGCAGAGCCGGATCAGCATGTCGTTGCAACGCTGGATGTCGCGGCAGGCCAGCTGCTACTAATGGACCAGGCAGAGGCCTTTCGCTGGAGTCGGCTGGATGAGGAAGGTGGGCTAATCGTGCACCTGGGAGACGCAACCGTGAAAGGCCAAGTGCGTGTTGACCCCGAGCGAAAGCTCCATGTCCGAACGCAGCGGGGCGAGTTCGACTTCCGGCTAGCCGATGCCTTCGCCGGCGGGGAGGATCTCGACGCTGCGACAGCCTCGTTGCGCGCGCCGATGCCTGGGCTGGTCCTTTCGGTATCGTGCGCGCCGGGCGATCAAGTGAAAAAGGGCGACCCATTAATGGTGTTAACTGCGATGAAGCTCGAACAGACCATCGTTGCGCCACGGGATGGCGTGATCGAGGAGGTCTTCTTCTCCGCCCAGGACCAGGTCGCTGAGGGTGCGGTACTGTTGAAGTTTCAAGACGCACCGGCAGCCCACTGAAGCAGCACGCCTTCGGCAGCGGCTGCCAGCCCGCTTAAAATAGACTCGCTTCTGCGCTAACGTGGCGCAGTTACCCACCGGAAAGTTCTCATGGTCAATATCACTCTGCCAGATGGCTCGGTACGCAGTTTTCCGGGCGCCGTCAAGGTTGCCGATGTCGCAGCGAGTATCGGAGCCGGCCTTGCAAAGGCTGCCATAGCGGGCAAGGTTAATGGTCAGCTGGTGGACACCAGCTTTCTTTTGGAGTCCGATGCATCGCTTGCGATTGTGACTGAGCGTGATCCGGAGGGCCTTGAAATCATTCGCCACTCCTCAGCCCACTTGCTGGCCTACGCCGCACAAAAACTTTTTCCGGGCCTGCAAGTGACGATCGGTCCTGTGATCGAAAACGGGTTCTACTACGATTTTTCGTATTCGCGGCCGTTAACGCCCGAGGATCTTCAGGCCATTGAGAATAAGATGCGGGAGCTTGCCGCAAAGGACGAACCCGTGGTGCGGGAGGTCTGGGATCGCGATGAGGCCATTAAGCTGTTTTTATCGATGGGCGAGAAATACAAGGCCGAAATCATTGAGTCGATCCCCAAGGGCGAGCAGATCTCGCTGTATCGCGAGGGTGAGTTTGTTGATCTCTGCCGGGGCCCCCACGTGCCTTCGACCGGAAAGCTGAAGGTCTTTAAGCTGATGAAAGTTGCCGGCGCCTATTGGCGGGGCGATCATCGCAACGAGATGCTGCAGCGGGTCTACGGCACCGCATTTGCGAAAAAAGAAGAGCTTGATACCTACTTGCATCAGCTTGAAGAGGCCGAAAAGCGAGACCACCGAAAGCTTGGCAAGGCGCTCGACCTCTTTCACCTGCAGGATAACGCCCCTGGTATGGTGTTTTGGCACCCCAAGGGCTGGACAATTTGGCAGCAGGTCGAGCAGTACCTACGCAGGGTTTATCTGGAGTCCGGCTATCAGGAGGTGAAGTGTCCGCAGATTCTGGATCGGTCACTCTGGGAGGCTTCTGGCCACTGGGAGCACTACAAAGACAACATGTTTACTACCGCCTCGGAGAACCGGGACTATGCGGTCAAGCCCATGAATTGCCCAGGCCATATCCAGGTCTTCAATTCCGGGCTGCGTTCGTATCGAGATCTGCCGCTCCGCTACGGTGAATTCGGCTCCTGCCACCGCAATGAATCTTCCGGCAGCCTGCATGGCCTGCTGCGGGTCCGGGGCTTTACACAAGACGATGGCCATATCTTTTGCACCGAGGACCAAATTCAGTCAGAGGTCGATGCCTTCACGCGCAAACTCCTAGAGGTCTATAAAGATTTCGGCTTTGAAAATGTGATCTACCGGCTCTCTACTCGGCCCGCCAATCGGGTGGGCTCTGATGAGAGCTGGGACAAGGCGGAGAAAGCTCTGGCTGAGGCGTTAAATAACGTTGGCGTGCAGTGGGAGGAGCTTAAAGGCGAGGGCGCTTTTTACGGCCCCAAGATTGAATATTCGCTGAAAGACTCCCTGGGCCGGGTCTGGCAGTGCGGAACCATCCAGGTGGACTTCAATATGCCAGTTCGGTTAGGGGCCGAATTTGTGGATGCGGACAACACCCGCAAGCCCCCCGTGATGCTGCACCGGGCGATTGTGGGCTCGCTGGAGCGGTTTATCGGCATCTTGATCGAGAACCACTCGGGGGCGATGCCGACCTGGCTGGCCCCGGTCCACGCGGTTGTGGCCTCGATCACCGATAGTCAGGCGGAATACGCCACCGGTGTGGCGAAAAGCCTGCAAGCTCAGGGTTTTCGGGTCGAATCGGATTTGCGGGGGGAGAAAATCTCCCTTAAAATCAGAGAGTTAAGTCTTCAAAAGGTGCCCTTTATTCTGGTCGTCGGCGATCAGGAGCGGGTGTCCTCCCAAGTGACCGTTCGGGCCCGCGGGGGGAAGGACCTGGGGGCCATGACCGTAGACGCCTTTGCTGATCGGCTCAACGCAGAGCTTCGATCGCGGCATTAAGGCGTCTTCGTTTTTTAATTGTTATAGGGAAAAGAATAATCGCTACAGAACGTTCGCATCGCATCAACGGTGAAATAACAGCGCCTGAAGTCCGGCTGGTTGGAGTGAATAACGAGGCCCTCGGCATCGTCAGAGTCCCAGAAGCAATCCGCATGGCCGATGAGGCCGAAGTTGATCTGGTCGAGATAGCACCCCAGGCAGAGCCGCCAGTCTGCAAGCTTATGGACTACGGCAAGTTTAAGTACCAAGAGCAAAAACGGGCCCACGATGCGCGGCTGAAGCAGAAAATCATCCAGGTCAAAGAAGTTAAATTCAGGCCCGGCACGGATGAAAACGATTACCAGGTGAAGCTGCGCAATTTGCTGCGGTTTCTCGAAGAGGGCGATAAGGTGAAAATCACCTTGCGCTTTCGGGGCCGGGAGATGGTCCACCAGGAGTACGGTGTTCGTCAGCTTGAGCGGTTAAAGACTGACCTTGAGCAGTTTGCCCAAGTAGAGCAGATGCCCAAGCTGGAGGGCCGTCAGATGGTGATGGTGATGGCCCCGAAAAAGAAGAAGTAGAAGTAGAAGTAGCTGTAGATGAAGTAGAAGTAAGAGTGGAAGTTAGAAATTTGCCTCGCCAGGTTTTCAAAGTGCTTTGCGGCCATGCTGCAGCCACCTGAGCAGGTTTAAAAACGGAGCTTTACATGCCCAAAATGAAGACTAAGAAGGCTGCTGCGAAGCGCTTTCAGGCCCGTGGAAGCGGGTCGATTAAGCGCGCACATGCCACCAAGCGCCACATCTTGACCAAGCGCACGACCAAGAATAAACGTCAGCTGCGCGGCACCTTGACCGTGCATGAATCGGACATCCAGCGTGTCCGCGACATGATGCCTTACGCGTAAAGGAGAACAGTCATGCCTCGCGTTAAACGTGGAGTTACCGCCCGAGCTCGCCATAAAAAAATCTTGGCGCGCGCCAAGGGCTTTCGTGGTCGCCGCAACAATGTCTTTCGTGTTGCCAAGCAGGCCGTCATGCGTGCTGGTCAGTATGCCTATCGAGATCGTCGCAATCGCAAGCGGGTATTCCGTGCGCTTTGGATCACTCGAATCAATGCAGCCTGCCGAGCATTGGATATCAACTACAGCCGATTCATGGCTGGCTTAAAGAAAGCCAACATCGACCTGGATCGTAAGGTGCTTGCTGATCTGGCAGTGATGGACAAGGCTGCCTTTGCCGCCATTGTCACCTCTGCAAAAGCCGCTCTGGCGAAGTAGTCGCGCTTTCGTCGGCAGGCTAGACCCAGTCACTGGCGATGACCGAACTCGCGCGTCTCGTTCAAGAAGCGGAAACGGCGTTTTCTCAGGCTGCTGACTCGGCAGCCCTCGAAAATGCCAAGGCCCGCTTTCTTGGCAAAAATGGTGCGCTGACTGAGCAGCTGAAAGCGCTTGGGCAGGCTGATGCTGAGACAAAGAAAAGTCTCGGCGCGGCCATCAATGGCGTGAAGCAGCAGATCGAATCTCTGCTTGCGCAGCGCCGGATGGCGATTGCCGAGTCTGAGCTCAATCGCCGGCTAGCAGCAGAGGGAATCGATGTCTCCCAGGATGGCCGTGGCTTGGGTGTGGGTGCAATTCACCCCGTTATCCGAACATGGCGTCGGGTCGAGGAGCTCTTTCAGTCGATCGGCTTTGATGTGGCCGATGGCCCCGAGATCGAGACCGACTGGATGAATTTCACGGCGTTGAATAATCCCGAGAATCATCCAGCCCGCTCGATGCAGGATACGTTTTATCTTGAAAAAAAAGATGAGACTGGCCTGCCACTTTTACTGCGTACCCACACCAGTCCGATGCAGGTCCGCTACGCGCGGACCCACAAGCCCCCGATAAAGGTGATTGCCCCAGGCCGAACTTATCGTGTGGATAGTGATGCGACCCACTCGCCGATGTTTCATCAGGTCGAGGGCCTCTGGATCGATGAGCACATTTCGTTTGCGGATCTAAAAGGCGTTTATACCGATTTTCTTCAGCGCTTTTATGAGACGGATCAGCTGCAAGTGCGCTTTCGCCCATCATTTTTTCCGTTTACGGAGCCCTCGGCAGAGATTGATATGCGCTTTGAGTCCGGCCCGCTGAAGGGCCGCTGGTTAGAGATCGCTGGCTCGGGGCAGGTGCATCCAAAGGTGGTCCGCCATTTTGGGCTCGACCCGGAGCGCTACATCGGATTTGCATTTGGCACCGGCCTTGAGCGCATGACCATGCTGCGTTACGGCATCGCGGACTTGCGCTTATTTTTTGACAACGATCTGCGCTTTTTGCGCCAGTTTGCCTAAGGACAACTCGAGATGCGCGTTCCTGAGCAGTGGCTAAGGGCGATGGTCAATCCGCCGATGGGCTCAGAGGCTCTGGCAGATGCGCTCACCATGGCGGGCCTTGAAGTGGAGGATGCGCTTCCCTTAGCGCCCGAATTCTCTGGGGTCGTGATCGCCCGTGTCACTGCAGTCGCACCACATCCCGATGCAGATCGGTTGCGCGTTTGTACGGTCGATATCGGCAAACCGGATCTGTTGCAGATTGTCTGTGGCGCGCCGAACGTCCATGCGGGCATGGTTGCTCCTTGTGCCATTGAGGGCGCCGTGCTCCCCGGCGGGTTCAAGATTAAGCGGGCGAAGATGCGCGGCGTAGAGAGTCAGGGCATGTTGTGCTCGGCTAAAGAGCTCGGAATTTCGGAGGACTCCGAGGGCTTACTCGCCTTGCCGGAGTCATTGGCATCAACGCTTGGTGAGAATGTACGCGAGGCGATGAATCTCGATGCCCGGGTGCTGGAGATCAAACTTACCCCGAATCGTGCAGATTGTTTATCCATCGCCGGCGTGGCCCGAGAGGTCGCGGCGTTGACCTCTGCTCCATTGACTACGCCGAGCTGGCCATCCGTGACCCCAAGCGTCGCTGAAAGGGTTCCCGTGCGGATTGAGGCTGCAGATCTGTGTGGCCGCTTTTCGGGGCGTGTCGTTAAGGGCGTGAATGCCAAAGCAGCGACACCTGATTGGATGCGCAGCCGACTCGAGCAGGCCGGCCAGCGATCGATATCCGCATTGGTCGATATTTCAAACTACGTCATGCTTGAGCTTGGTCGGCCGAGCCATATTTTTGATGCCGATAAGATTCAGGGCTCACTCGTGGTACGTTGGGCCCACCCCGGAGAGAAAATTAAGCTCTTAAATGGGCAAGAGTTCGAGCTGGATCAATCTGTGGGGGTGATTGCTGATGATCACGGCCCCGAGTCGATGGCGGGCATTATGGGCGGTGATGCCACGGCCGTTTCGCTTGAAACAAAAAATGTCTATATCGAGGCCGCATTCTGGTGGCCTGACTCAATTCGCGGCCGGGCGCGGCGATTTGGATTTAGCACCGAGGCGGGCCATCGTTTTGAGCGCGGTGTCGATTGGGAGACCACGGTGGCCCATGTCGATTACATCACCCATCTCATTCAAAGTATTTGCGGCGGGGCGGCGGGTCCGATGGATGATCAGACCCTGGGAGTGCCGGACCGTGCGCCAGTCACGATGCGTGTTGCCCGTTGTTGCAAGGTCCTTGGCATTCAGGTGGCCGCCCAACAATGTATGGATATCTTTTCCCGACTCGGCCTAGCTGCCGAGTATTCAGATTCAGGGGCTGAGGAGATCATTCTTGTCAGGCCGCCTTCATTCCGATTCGATCTCGAGATCGAAGAGGACCTTATCGAGGAGGTGGCCCGCATCCACGGTTTTGAACGTATCCCCGCAAATCCCCCGCGCGCAAGCGCAGCGATGTTTTCGCGGCCCGAGGCCAGCCGATCGTCGATGCAGCTTCGTGATCGGATGGTGGCTGCGGACTATGTCGAGGCGATTACCTATAGCTTTATAAGCCAGAAGCAGGCGGAGCCCTTCCT